>JACKEA010000003.1:900000-1004610 GCA_020633235.1 Polyangiaceae bacterium
CGTCCTCGTCCCGGCCGGTGAAGCTGACGGGCTGGAAGGACACCACGGTGATCTTGTCCGCGTTGTCGATGGCGAACTGGACGATGGGTCCCACCTGGTCGTTGTTGACGCCGTTCACGATGGTGACCACCAGCACCACGTCGATACCCGCAGCGTGCAGGTTCTCGATGGCACGCAGCTTCACGTCGAACAAGTTCCCGACCTTTCGATGACTGTTGGCCTCGTTGGTCACGCCATCGAACTGCAAGTACGCCAGCCGCAGCCCGGCACGCTTCGCTTCGTGACAGAACTCTGGCTCCTGCGCGAAGCGAATGCCGTTGGTCGCGCACTGCACGCAGAAGTAGCCCACGTCCCGGGCGTAGCTCACGGCCTTCAAGAAGTGTGGGCTGAGGGTCGGCTCACCGCCGGAGAACTGCACGCTCATTTGCCGGCGGGGCTGCACGGACAGGGAGTCGTCCAAAATCTGCTGGATGTCCTCCCATTCGAGCTCGTGCACGTAGCCCACCTGATTGGCATCCATGAAGCACGGGTCGCACATCATGTTGCAGCGGTTGGTGAGATCCACGGTGAGCACGGAGCCGCGGCCGTACTTGATGCTGGAGCTACCGTGCTCCCGGAGAGACGTCTTGGGGGCGAGGAAGTCCCGACCGGGAAACAGATTCTCGATGCGTGCGAGGAACGCGGGATCGATGCTGAGCACGTCCTCGAAGGTCCCGTGCTTGGGGCACGTCTTCCGCATCACGATGTTGCCGTCGTGCTCCAGGATGTCCGCGCGGATCTCTCCCGAATGGTCCATCAGCGCGCCGAGGTTCGCCGCGCCGGAGAGTACCGCGCTGCGCACTTCCTTCACGCACGTGGGACACAGGGAATCGGTCTTGCGCGGCCACCCCAGCGTGGGGAACGTCCGCTCCGCCTTGCGGATCAGCGGCTCCGGCGCCCAGCCGGGCCGCATCCGAGCCCCCGGGAAGCGCTCGCCGAAACCCCGGAAAACGGGCCACGCCGCCCGGGCGCCGCGAGTGAGGATCTTCTCCGCAAGGGCGGGCAGCCGAAGGCGCGAGGGCATGTGCATCACGATCCACAATAGCCGGAGGCCGCGCCGGGTAAAGAGGCCAATCGCCTCACCGCGCGCCGTGGCGGGATTCGTCGCGACGGGGCTCGCGCCGCGCCAACAAAATCAGGCTCCCCTCAAATTTCGTCCCCGTGCTCGCGGAGCAAGAGCCCGAGCATCCTCGCCATCACCACCGGTCCCACCAAGGATGCGCTGATGGCGAACATGGTGGCGAGGAACGCGATGCCGGACAGCGCGTGGTGCAGGGCCCCAATGGCGAGCTGCATGGCCACGGTGATCAGACTCGCGAGCGCGAGGAACCCGAGGGTGACGAAGTACGGCCCTGGAATGCGTGCGATGAGCTGGACGCCGACAATGGGGTTCAGGGGCGCGACGCAGCCTTCATTGTGAGCGGCCACCACGATGCCCGCGGGAAGATAGACAACGCCCAGGGCCAGCGCCGGGAGCACCACGTGAGCGCCCTCGGGGTAGCCGAGCTTCAGCGCCAGCACGGCGGCAGGGCCGAACGCCACCAGCAGCGTGAGCAGGTAGCGGATGACCGGGTGAAACCAGCCCGCCAGCGAGGTATCCACGCCCTCCAGCCCGAGGTCGTCGCGCCCCGCGGCCGTCGCGCGAATGATCGCGAAGATCAGCGACAGCACGATGGTCGCGGAGAACGCCGCACCGAAGACGGGAACGAAGCGGGCAAAGGAAATCACGACGCCCGCCACGGCGAGCGTCACCAGTAGCCAGGGCTGAAACGGAAACAGGAACGCTCGGAGCAGCACCTTGGGGTAGGGCTCGGACACCCGTTGGGCCTCGTGGTGGAGCGCGTCGCCGCACACGACGCAGCTGGGCAAGAAGCCGCGCCCGCTCTGGACCTGACGCACGCCCGGGCCATCTCGGTACAGACCGCAGCGCTCGCAATACAGTCGAGTGAGCGCATCAGGCATTGGCGAAAGGGTAGCGAAGCGGCTCCGACCGGGCCAAGGCGGGCGTCATGTGCCGCCGAGGACGACACCGGCGCGGAGCTCGGAGAGCTTGGCGAAGTCCGCGACCAGCCGCTTCATCTCCGGAGCCGTGTCCGCAACGAACACGAAGGCCTGCGGCGCGCTCGCCCGGGCCACCACGAAGGCTCCGGGCTGCTTCGCGCGCTGGCGCACCTGGCGCACGGTCTCGGCACCTACGGCCCCTTCGTAGCCCTCCAAGTGCTGGAGATCCGCGCGGCGTAGCATCAGCACGCGACTCCAGCGCGCTCGCTGTTCCAGAATGATGTTGGTCCGCCGCGGAACCACGCTCGAGTCACTCACGGTGACCGGCGCGTGCACGGCCCGCGCGAGGGCGTCGTAGGCGTCGACGAAGCTCGGATCGTACAGGCACACCCAAGGGCGGAGATACGCCCGCGGCGGAAGGCCGTGCGGAAACGCCGTGCGCACCGCGGCGAGGTACGACTCGCGCGTGGAGTCGGCGTACAGGCCCCCCGGGGTGTCGAGCAGCACCGGCATCTTCGTCAGGAGCTCGCGCGCCACGGCATCGATGAGATCGTCGGAGTAGAGGCCGTCCGGGCGCCCCAAGCGTCGCTCGAGCTCGCCAGCGTCGAGCTTCTCCAGCACCATGCCGTTGCCGAGCGCTGCCGCCAGGGATTCGTCGAGCAGACCCCACGCCGGATAGGCGAGCGGGTCGTCGTCGTTGGCGAAGACGTTGGCCAGCCGCACGGCCTGGTCGCGCTTGGCCGTCGCGAACAAGAAGTGAAACAGCTCGTGCATCACCACCGCGAGGCGCGCGTCGAGGTTCTCTTGCGGTACCAGCTCCACGAAGGAGACGCGCCCGCGGTTCTGACCGTAGGAAGCGGAGTCGTGCTCCGGCCGAAACAGGAGCTCGAACTCGAGCTCGGTGTGGGGCGGCAGCTCGCTGTCGTAGAAGCGAGCCGCGCGCTCGATGAAGGCGCCGAGCTTCGCCCGGCGGAAGCGCTCGGCCAGCGCCTGCGCGCGCTCTTCCAAGGGGGCCCGCTGCGCCGCGTAGGCTCGCGAATGACGTTCCGCGAACCGCTCGATGACCTGGGCGCTGGCCTCCACGTCCCGGGGCTCCATGAACAGCGCGGCGTAGGCGCGGTAGCGCTCGAGGCCGCCGGCGGCGCGCTGCGCCAGCCGGATGTGCGTCTCCACGCTGTTGGCGGAAAGCGGCAGAGGTAGCAGCGGATCTTCGGAATCCGTCCCTGCCTCGATGCGCCCCTGATAGCGCTGACGGATCTGCCGCCAACGCTCGAGCGCCGCGCGATCTTCGGAATCGAGGCCGCCCAGGTCCTTCTGCCACAGTGCCGCGTAGGCTTCGGTCGAGCAGGGCATCAGCCGCGCGAGACAGTCCAGTTGGTAGAGCAGGTTCGACCAGCGCGAAGCGTGAAACACGAAGCTCAGCCGAGCGCCGTCCACGCGCGCTTCGAAACCGTCGTTCCGCTGCTGGACCTTCTCGCTGGCCGGACAGCGGGGAACGACGCGCTGCGGCGCCGGTGCGCAGCCGAGCAGCATTGCAAGGAGAAGGGAGCTTCCGCGCCGGGCCAACATCCCATGGTCACTGTAGCGCGAAGAATCTTTCGAAAGGTGCAATACTCGCGGCATGCGGGTGAAGGGCACCGCGTACCACGCTCGACTCAACTTGCTTCGCAGCAAGTGGGGGGAAGAGAAGGTCGCCGCGTTTTTGAAAGGCTTTCACGAGCGTCATCCTTCGTTCCCCCGCAAGGTGCTGGCGACGACATGGATGCCCGCCGACGAGTTCTTGAAGCTGAACGATGCCATCGTGGACGAAGTGTACGACGGCGACGACGAATCACTGTGGGAGCTGGGAGAGGCCAGCGCCGCTTGGACGCTGAAGGACGGTCCTTACAAGAACCTGCTCGAGACCCGGGACACGCGCCGCTTCGCGAACCTGGCCAAGGTGATGTACGCGAACTTCTTCGACACCGGTTCGGCTCGTTCGGATTACCAGCCCGAGCGCGTGGACCTGTGGATTGAAGGCATTCCGGACGGGCTCCAGCACCTGTACTTCGAGTACTCCGTGGTGGGCTACTTTCGTCGTGGCCTGGAGCTGCTCGGCGAAACGGTGCGCTCGGAGTGCGTGGAGGGCTTCTCCAAGGGGGACCCGCGGGTGTTCTACAAGCTGCACCTCGGCAGCTGAGCGCTACTTCTTCTTGGCTTCGTTCATGCGCGCTTGGATGTCGGAAGACGCCTGGCGAAAATCCGCGGCTTCCTTGGCGCAGGCCGGCGGACACGGCGAGCGCTTCCGCTTACCGCACCCGCGCTTGGTTCCCGTAGCCACGGACAAGAGCGCGGCGATGGTGCGCGTGTCGCCCTCCTTCGCGGCTTGCTCGAGCAGCGGAACGCGTGCTTCACAGCTGGGCGCGGTGCGGATTCGATAGGTGATGGCCAGCTCGGGCGTGAAGCGCGTCTGAACGTCCGGGTCGTCGAGGCGCTCTCGGGCCGAGCGCCGGAGGGTCTGACTGGTGAGCATCAGATCGTAGAGCAGATCCGGCCCCACCTGACCCATGCGTTGGGCCATGAGATCCAACGCCTGGATGGACGACTCCGCGGGACCGAGGGCGATCTTCACCACCAGGGTGGAGAGATCGCGATCGAGCACGCGGCTCGGAGCCACCGTGAACAAGTTGCCGAGCACGTCGATGGCCTGGGAGTAGCTGGCCGGATCCCTTCCCAGCGCGCGCGCCAGGGGCTCGAGCACCGCGGGGTCCTTCGGATAGCGCTTGCGCAGCTCCAGCAAGGCTTCGGCGCCCTTCGAAATCGCGTCCGCGACCTCGTCGGTGGGCGCGCGCTGGATCATGACCAGGGCCGACGAGGGCGGCGCCGCGCTCGCCGTCACGACCGCCGCGACCGAGTCCGCGGGCAGGGCGTCCAAATTGATGGGCTCCGCGCTCGCCGTCGTGCCCGGCGGCGGCGGCAGCACCGGACGGTGCGAGCGGGCGCGGCCGAAACCGATCAGGGCGATGGTCGCGACGGCCACGGTGCCGAACACCCCGGGCCCCGCCAGCATGCGCCGCAAGAATCCCCCGCTGCTCCGCGGCAGCAAGCGGCGTCGGACCACCATGCCCACTGCAGTGATCAGCGCGACGACGAATAGGATCGGACCCCACCCCGCCCAGCCGGAAAGATTGGGCGCCAGGGGCGGCGTGTTCAACGCACGACCAAAGCCATCGAAGGCACGGCCGAGCAGCGTCACGCCACCGTACACGGCCACGGCCATGATCAGCGGTCCGCGCAGCCGAGGGATCAGCTCCACGATCCGCACGCTGTTGTTCCACAGCCGCCGGCGAATGAAGCGAATGGTGAGCACCAACGGCGTGATCAGCGTGCCGATGACCGCCGCCAGCACCAACACGAACTCCGTGGATGAGAGCTGGCGCCCGCCCCAGAACAAGTCTTGCAGGCCGACGATGGTGGTGACCAGACCCAACAGGCCCAACAAAAGGGCGAGCGTGAGCAGGAACACCAGCTCGCTGCGGGCGGTGCCCACGTCCACGTCGTCCGCGCTGGAACCGACGCGCGACATCAGCGCGCCGCGTGGCGGCCGAGCACCCGTCTCGGCCCGACTGTAGACGTCGAACAGCTCCAGCGCCGCGTCGAGCTCCGGCATCGATTGATAGCGATCCGACACCTCTCGCGCCATCGCGCGCTGCACCACCAGCTCCAGCTCCTCGGGCATGGTGGGCGCGTACTTGCGGGGCCGCTCGGGCTCCGAGCTCATCACCGCCAGCACCGTCTGCTGTGGGGACTCTTCGTTGAAGGGCGCTCGACCCGTGAGCGCGGTGTACAAGATGGCGCCCACGCCATAGATGTCCACGCGGTGATCCGCGCGATCGCCACGGGCCTGCTCCGGCGACATGTAGGCGGGCGTTCCCATCACCAGGCCGGTGCGGGTGACGGTGTTGCCGGTCATCTCCGTGAACCGAGAGAGACCGAAGTCGAGGACCTTGACCTTGGGGCGATCCAACGGGCCCGTGAGATAGATGTTCTCCGGCTTCAGGTCGCGATGAATGACGCCGGCGTCGTGGGCGGCCTCGAGGGCGTGACAGACCTGGCGGGCAATGTAGACGGCGAGCTCGGGCGACAGTTGCTTTTGCTGCTCGATGAAGTCGCCGAGCTCGAGCCCTTCCAGGTACTGATTGACGATGTAAGGCCGGCCGTCCTTCGTGTAGCCGAAATCGAAGACCCCCACGACGTTGGGGTGGTCGATGCTGGCGGCGGCGTCCGCCTCCCGCTGGAAGCGGGTGCGCACCTCCTGGCTGGAGGCCATCTCGGAGCGCAGCACCTTGATGGCGTAGCGTTTGCCGGCGATGCGGGTGTGGTGGGCCTCGAACACCAGCCCCATGCCCCCCTCCCCCACCAGCCGGTGGAGGATGTAGGTGTCCTGGAGCGTCGTCCCAAGCAGGCTCTCCGCGGCCTCGTCCCGGTCCAGCTCGACGAGCCCGGGAGTATCCAGCTTGGTAGGTCTTTCGGGAGAGGAGCTCGCCATTCCGTGCCGCGAATTGGCCCAAACGTGCCGTGCGCCGCGAGCCGCCGAGGCATCCTAGCTCCCCCGGCCGCCGGGGTCGACACGTCTCGAAGACCTACAGCGCCTCCACCCGTGTACCCGCGTGAAGCTTCGATTGAAAGCGATCCGAAATGGTCACGAAAGAGGGCGCAGTTTCGGCCAGGCCGAGCGTCCTGAGGCGCTGGGCCATGGGGTGATCGGACGCTCCAATTTCCAGCCGCAAGCTCCCGGAAGAGTGGATCCGGATGGGGCCACGCACGTCCACGGGCGTCCGGATCAGCGCGCCGTCCAGGAACGTGTAGGTGGATAGCGAGAGCGGCGGACCAACGATGCCTCGCCCCGCGTCGCCACGGAGCCGCAGGATGCGGCGCTGGCCATCGGGATCCATCACCGAGCTGTCGAAGTGCCGCCCACGGAGCTCGAAGGGGATTTCGGTGACGAACTTCGGGTAGCCCCAGAGCTCACGCCCAGCGGCGTTGGCGAGGGCCGTGGTCACGGGCAGGTCGACCACGTACATGCCGATGCGCCGCGCGCGCGGCGAGCGCATCAGATCCAGCGGGCCGAGAGCCGGCCGCGGCTCCCCCTCGCGCAGCACCAGGATCGCCGTGCCCATCTCGTTGTACACGCCCACCGACGTGTCTCGGTACTCGTAGAAGGCCAGCGCGCACGCGGCGCGGCGGCCGCGCACGACCGCCGGGACCAGATGCGTGCCCTCGAGCACTTGCTCCACGCCAGCGAGCGGCGCGTCGAAGAACGCCACCACGGTGCGCACGTCGAAGTACAGGATGGGTAGATCCACGAGTCCGGCGCTGGTGTGGTGCGTGGTGCGAGGAACTCGGAAAAATCTTCGGTTCTTCATGGTGCGAGCTCGTGTTGCAGGTCCTCGATCATGGCCAGCCGGTTGATCTCGTTGGTTCCCTCGAAGATCTGGGTCAGCCGCGCGTCACGGTACGCCTTCTCCACCCGGCCGTCGTGGCGCACGGCGTGGTTGCCGAGCAGATCCATGGCGCGGGTGCAGACCCTCCGCGCGACGTCCGTGGCAAATTGTTTCGCGGCCGCCGCTTCGTGCTGGACCGCCTGCTTCCGACGGGCCGCCGCCCACACCATGGACCGGGCCGCGGCGGTGTCGGCCACCATGCGCGCGAGCTCGAGCTGTACATGCTGGTAGTCCACCAAACGACGACGCCCCAGGCGGTAGTCGCGGGCGAAGCTCAGCGCCGTTTCCGTGGCGCCGCGGGCGAAGCCCACGCCCATCCCCGCCACGGGAATGCGGGACATGTTCAAAACGGCGCGATTGAGCGCCCAACCGCGACGCTCCCCCACGAGCACGTGGTCCCGGGGAACGAAGGCGTCCTCCAGGAGCACCTCCGCCGCTCCCGACGCGCGCATGCCCATCTTCAGCTCGGTGCGCACCACCGTGAGGCCGTCGCTCGGCTGGCGCACGACGAACGCCGTCCAGGACTCCATTCCTTCGCCTTCGAGGGCGGCGAACACGACGATGGTCTTGGCGATGTCTCCGCCGGAGATGTAGACCTTGCGCCCGCTCAAGCGATAGCCGCCGGCAGCGCGGCGTGCGACGACGCCGGGGACGTAGGACCGTGCACCGTGGCCGTCCTCCACGTCCGAGCCGCCGCCGGGCTCGGTGATGGCGTAGGCAAAGACGTGAGGCCGACCCTCGGCGCACTCGGCGAAGGCGGGCACGACGAAGCGGCGAATGGCGCGCAGCCCGGACAGCACGATGGGAGCGACCCCGAGCGCCGTCGCCGACAGCAGCAGCATCAAGCCACCGTCCACCGCCGCCAGCTCCTCGGTCTTGAGCGCCGCCGGCAGCGCGAGCGGCTGCGCCAGCAGCAACGGGTTCTGCGAGCCGAACGGCCGGGGCAGGAGGTCGCTCAAGAGCCCCGCGCGAGCTGCGACCTCCAACAGCTCCCGCGCCGGCGGCGTCAGCTCCCCCACCGGCGGGTGGGGCGCCGCGTCCGCGGCCAGCGCCCGGGGCGCGAGCTCCGCCTCGGCGAACGCGCGCATGCGCCGGCGAAACTGCGCGAGGGGTCGCGGCAAGCTCTCGGTATCCGCTTCCCAGAGCGAGCGCTCCGGATACATCACCAGCGATTGCGCCAAGCGCCCGAGGCCACCGAAGGCGAGCTGTGGGGACAGCGGGTGATCCGGGGGCAGATGACCGACGACGCGCTCAGCCATGGATCTGTTCCCAGCGGACGGCGATGGCTCCGAGCTCTCCCGGGCTGGCGAGGCGATGGCGCAAGTGGTTCACGTCCCGCACGATCTTCTCCATCCCCGTGTCGCGCATGTAGCCCAGGCCGCCGAAGACCTGAAGTGCGGCGTTGGCGGCTTCGCACAGCCGCGACAACGCGCTTCCGGCGAGGGCCAGCGCGGACACCACGGAACCCGGGCTGGTGGGGCGCGGCGCCTCCAGCGCGAGCTCCGCGCTCACGCCCGCCAGCACGGAAAGCTGAGCCAGAAGCAGCTCTCGCACCGCCGCGTGCGCTTCGATCGCACTGCCGCCCTGCTGCCGCTCGGCCGCGAACTGCCTTGCCATGCGGGCGCCACGGCCCACCGCAGCCAGAGCGAGCGCCACGGATGCGAGAGCCTCCACGCGGAGCGCGAACAGGTACTCCGCCGTCGGCGCCTCGTCTTGGGGTTCGCCCGTCAACGACAGCGCGAGGGTGACGAGCGCATCCAGCCCATGCGCATTGGGCAAGGGCGTGGACTTTGCAGCCCAACGCCCGAGCCGCAGCTGCTGTCCGTCCCACACCGGAGCCAACACCCACCGGGGCAGCGCCGCGGCAACGACCACGCGAGGGCTGGCGAGGTCGTAGACGTCGGCCAAGGGTTCTGGGGGCTCACGCTCTGCGAGCCAGTCCGCGAGCGCTTCGCGGCCGAGGCCATAGTGACCGTGCACCACGACCAGATCCGTCGCGCCGGGCATGCGTCGCGCCAGCGCGCGCTGATGCAGAGCGAGGGCGACGCTCACGTCGTGCTCGGCGATCACCGAGAGCAACGCGATACCGCGAGGGATGTCCGCCCACAGTCCACCGTCGGGCTCCGTCAGCCCGAGGTCGTCCATCTCCGTCAGCAGGGACGCGAGTCGCTCTTGCCGAACCGGGAGCTCGTGCCGCGCCACCTCGGGGTGGACACGCTCTCGCGCGAAGCGCCGAAGCTCCGCCAGCTCTGGGTCGCTGCTCTCCATCAGCCGACAGTCTGCCGCGCCCAGCGCGCTTGGGGCAGACCCGATCTACTGGGGCCGGCTGACGCCCGACAGGTGAGTACCCGCGGGCGCACCCCGCCGCCGCCGAGCTTCGCTATGATTCCGCCGAGAGCGAGGTGAGCCGATGACGGAAAGACACGTGAGGCTCGAGACGCTGCGCTGCCGGCGTACGGGGGAGATGTATTCCGTGGACGAGCATGAGCAGTGCCCGTATTGCTCCGCGGACGCAGAAGCGATCCGGAAGTCCGGGAAGCACGAAGACTTCTGTGACTTCTGCCCGGGGACGGACCCCGTCAGCTTCGGCTTTCCAAGCGACACGTCGCGCAACGTCCGGCGCTGATGACTCCATGAGATCCGTCACCAGCCACCCTCGGTGGCAGGGCGAGATCTACTTGACCGGCCACACCGTGCCGCAGCGAACCAGGGGCCCGATCATGGCCTTGAAGTACTGGTTGCTCTCGCTCTTGTGGGGCTTCATCAGCGAGTTCCGCTTGGACTTGCTGAGCGCCTGCCAGCGCGTGTTCACGTCCTTGATCTTGTCCGCGTTGGCCTTTTCCCAATCCATGATGGCGCCAGTGAGCTCCGAGCAGTTCTTGTGCTCGTCCGCCATCTTCGCCTGAGCCCCCATCAGCGCCACGCGGTCCTTGGCCAGCGCCTTCTCCTCCGGAGTCGCGCACCCCGAGATCATTCCCACACAGACGAGCGCCGCGAGAGTCCTACGAGCCGTTCGATACGTCATGTTCACTCCAACGAAGTAGAGAGGGGCGCGGCCCGCACCGCGCCCCCCTGATACGCCACTCGAGACGACGTCTTCCCGGCTCAGCCGCCGGGCTTGAACTTCACCTTCTCTTCGCGGTTCGAGAGATCCGCGCCCGACCGGTAGGGCCGGCGATTGGTGTAGGTCATCGTGACGTTCGCGTTCTCGAGGGTCTCGGGAACTTCGAACAGCACCCAGCCCTTCGACTTCTCCCCCTTCCCCAAGCTGGTGGACTTGAAGGTGGGCGAGCAGTCCGAGCCGCTGCGCGTGGTTGCTCGGTAGGTGAGCCCCTCGGGATCCGTGACCTTGAAGTACGACCAAGATGAAGAGTGGCTCTTGTCGCCGTTGCCCTCGGAGAGCACCAACACGCCGATGAGCTTTTGCTTCTTCTTGGAAAGCGCGCGCCGACTGTAGAAGTTGCTCAGACGGCAGTCCTTGAACTCCTGCAGCGTGATGCTGATGCCGTCGAGCTTGGCGACTTCGTTGAGCTTGAACGTTTGAGTGGGGGTGGGTGGATCGACGGGCTTGGGTTTCGCCGTCGCGGTGGCGGTTGCCGCGGGGCCCGTACTCGTCGTCGTGCTCTTTTTCTTACACGCCAGCAGCGCCAGGCCCACGATGGCAATCGCGGGAACGAGCGCTCTGACTCCCAACCGGAGTCCCATGCTACCTCCTGAAGTGGATCGGATTGCGATCGGCTCTGACCCTAACGGCAGATGCCGTTCGAGAAAACCCCAAGCCGCCCGTGCCCGCGCCGGACCAACCAGAAGGCCTCTGTCTAGAGATCCAGGTTGGTTTTCACGGCGCGGAACCTCGCAAGAAGGCCGCATCCCGTCCTGCCCCGTTGCCGTGCCGGGAAAGCCGTGGCATCCACGATAGTCCAATGGGGTCACTGGAAGTGGATTTGACGAGCTTCGGAGCCGACAAGCTCCGAGCCGCCGTGCTCACTGCCCTGGAGGGGGCTGGCGGCGGTGGATTGCCCTCTGCGGACCGGCTGCGAAAGGGCGCGGCGGCGACGCTCGAAAGCAGCGACGACGAAGTGAGCACCTACTTCGTATCGATGCTGGAGATCGGCTATCTGATCGCCTCCGCCGACGGCTTCGCCGAGGAGGAGCGACACGCTCTGGCCACGCTCTTGGAACAGGTCACCGGGAAGGCCGTGAGCCACGACGCTCTGGAGCTGCACTTCCATGACTTGGACGACGCCGTGGAGATGCTTGGACGCCGAGAGCGGCTCCGCCGCGCTGCGGAAGACTTCACGGGCGGGATGGGCGAAAAAGAAGCCCTGGGCTTCGCTGCGGTGGTCGCCCTCGCGGACGGCAAGCTGGCAGCGCCCGAAAGCGACGCGTTGCTCGAGCTGGGCGGCCACTTCGGTCTCTCGCCGGAGGACGTTTCGCAGGTGATCGCGGGGGTCGTCACGCGCATCAAGGCAGAGCTCGAGAACTGAGGCGGCAGGATGAGCTTCATCAACCACATGACCAAAGAGATCAACTGCAAGGTCGTGTATTACGGCCCCGGTCTCTGCGGTAAGACGACGAACCTCCAGTACCTGTTCGAGAAGACGAGCCCCAACGCCAAGGGCAAGATGATCTCGCTCGCCACCGAGACCGAGCGCACGCTCTTCTTCGACTTCATGCCCATCGATCTCGGCACCGTGAAGGGCTTCAAGATCCGGCTGCACCTGTACACCGTCCCCGGCCAGGTGTTCTACGACGCCAGCCGCAAGCTGATCTTGAAGGGCGCGGACGGCGTGGTGTTCGTCGCGGATTCCCAGCTCGAGCGCATGGAAGCCAACCAGGAGAGCGTGGAGAACCTGCGCGCCAACTTGATCGAGCACGGCATGAACTTGAGCGCGATTCCCTACGTCGTTCAGTACAACAAGCGGGACCTGCCCAACGCCGTGGACGTGGCGGAGCTCCGCACGGCGGTGAACCCGACGAACGTGCCGGACTTCGAGGCCAGCGCACGCACCGGCCAGGGAGTGTTCGAGACGCTGAAGGGCGTGTCCCGGGGCGTGCTCCAGAAGCTCACCCGCTAACTCGATGAATCCCGCGCGCGCCGTCACCCAGGACATGAGCGGGAAGGTGTGCCTGGTGACGGGCGCCAACACCGGTATCGGTGCCGTCACGGCTCGGGAGCTGGCGCACGCCGGGGCGCACGTCGTCTTGGCGTGTCGCAAGAAGGAACGCGCCGAGCCGGTGCTCGCGGAAATCGCAGCGGACGGCGGCAAGGCAGACTTCCTGCAACTGGACCTCGCGGATCTAGCGAGCGTGCGGAGCGCCGCGGAGGGGTTCCTGGCGCGGGACCTGCCGCTGCACGTGCTGGTGAACAACGCCGGGCTCGCCGGTCAGCGCGGCATCACCAAGGACGGCTTCGAGCTGGCCTTCGGCGTGAACCACTTGGGCCACTTCCTGTTCACGCTGCTGCTCTTGGACAAGCTGAAGGAGTCCGCGCCGGCGCGCATCGTGATCGTCTCGAGCGGCAACCACTACAAGGCCGCTGGCTTCGATTGGGAGGCCGTGCGGAAGTCCACCGCGAGCGTGACCGGGTTGCCGGAATACAGCGCCAGCAAGCTCGCCAACGTGCTCTTCGCGAAGGAGCTCACGCGGCGGCTGCCGGCCGACGTCACGACCTACTCGCTGCATCCGGGGGTGGTAGCCTCGGACGTGTGGCGCGGCGTGCCGTGGCCTTTTCGCTCCATCATGAAGCTGTTCATGGTCAGCAACGAAGAAGGCGCCCAGACCTCGCTGTACTGCGCCACGTCCCCCGAGCTGGCGGGCGAGAGCGGCAAGTACTACGACCGCTGCCGCGAGAAGCGCCCGAACCGCGTGGCGGGGGACGAAGCCCTGGCACGCGAGCTGTGGGACAAGAGCGTGGCGTGGACGAGCGCCCCATGAGCACCCTGGTTCTGGCGGATCTGCACCTCGCGCCGGAAGGTACACGCGGCGCGAGCACGGATCTCGCGCGCCTGGTCCAGCGCCACGCCGGAGACGAGATCTTGCTCGCAGGGGACAGCTTCGATCTGTCGGTGGACCCGGCGGGCAGCGATCCGGCGCGGTCCCTTGCGGCGTTGCTCGCTCCCCACACGGAGCTAGCGGCGGCGCTTCGCGCCCATCTCCAGGCAGGCCACCCGCTGACACTGCTCGGCGGCAATCACGACGCTGGCGTGGCCACCACGCGCGCGGCGCTGCTCGCGTGGCTGGAGCTCACGGACGCCGCACCGCTCACGCTACCGGTGTGGTTCGTGCGACGAAGCGGCGTGCACATCGAGCACGGCCACGTCTTCGATCCGGACAACGCCCCGACCCATCCGCTCGCCGGCTGGAGCGCCCACACGGAGCCCCTCGGCATTGCCCTCACGCGCCGCTTCCTGGCACCGAGCGGAGCCATGGCCTTTGCTCACGCACACGAAACCACGCCGCTGGCCGGGTTCTTGCGCACGTTTCGTCTGTATGGGCTGCGCGCGCCGGTGGTGGTCGCGCGCTATTTCGCGACGGCCATCGCCCTGTGCCTGGAGGCCGGCAAACAGCCTGGGCTCGACGCGGAGCGGACCCTGGGCGCAGCGCGCCTCGAAAGCTTCGCGCGGGAGCACGCGCTGTGTCCGGAGAGCCTCGCGCGCCTCGCCGAAGCCGTTCCCGCGCCGCGGCATCACGACGCCCGGGAGACCTTCGAGCGGCTGTACTTCGATCGCATCGGCGCCTTCGTGCTGATGACCGGCGCGGGTCTCGCGGCGCTCGGGGGCAGCACCCCGGCGGCGTTGATGGCCGTCGCCTCGGCCGCCTTCCTCGGCTACAGCGTGAGTCAGGGCGTGAGCCGCTACAACGGAGAGCCGGAGCGTCGCCTGCGCGACGGCGCCGCATTGGTGCGTCAGCTCACCGGGGCGGAGAGCGTGATCCTCGGACACACCCACCGGGAGGACGAAGCTCCGGGCTACGTGAACACGGGCTCCTTTGCGTTCTCGCGGCCCATGGGCCGGCCGTATTTGCTGCTCGGCGTGGACGGACGCATCGAGCGCCGCGTGCTTTCGCGAACGGTGTGATGGGGTACATTCCCCGGTCATGCGACACCTCTTCTTGCTCGGCCTCGCCGCCCTCTTGGGCTCCACGCTCGGTTGCGCCACCACCTGCATCGAAGGTGCGAACGGCGTCACCTGCACCGCCAAGAGCCTCAAGCGCTTCGACGGCGCGCCGCCCCAGGCGCAAGCCTTCAACGTGACGCCCGGAGCGCCGCTGAACATCGACGTGCAATACGGCAACGTGCTCGTGACCCGCAGCACGACGCCGCAGGTGATCGTGGAGTTTCGTCCCTTCTGCTACGCCGGCCACGACGAGCAAGCGACCGCGCAGCAGTTCTTGACCCAGAACCTGCGCATGACGGCCACCGGCGCGGGCGCCATCACCGCCGTGTCCGGCCGCAATGGCGGCAGCAACGGCCTGGGGGCAGACGTCATCGTGCGCGTGCCGGACGGCTTCAACGGAGCCATCAACGTGCTGAACCGCGGCGACGGTCCGGTCAACGAGTTCGGCCTCAAGATCGAAGGCGTGGGCCACGCGACGGCGCTCACCGCGACGAACCAGGCGCTGCTCGGCAGCTGCTGGATCCAGGGCGCGCCCAGCGTGAAGAGCACCACCGTGCAGTGCCGAAACGGCGTCAGCGTGTTCGACGTGAGTGACGCCGTGAACATCACGAACACGGATCCGCGCCACGACGCGAGCAGCCCCGCCATCACGCTGCGCATGGCGTCCGTTTCCCCCGGCAGCCCCGGCGGCACCGTGACGGCCACCTCCGGCAGCGTCGCCGCCACGTTTCCCCGCGCCGGCGGCTACGTGATCCAGGCGCAGAGCCCGGTGAACGGCGCCGTGCAAGAGGGCAGCGTGCCCCCGAGCTGTCAGCTCAATGCCGCAGCGCCCAACAACAAGACGCTCTCCTGCGGCGGCGGGCCGGCGTATCGCATCATCGCCGGGGCGCAGCCGGACACCATCGGCCCGCCGCCCCCCGCGAACGTGATGCTCAGCTACCAGTGACGTCCGCGCGTCACTTGCGCGCGACCGCGATGTGCGCCGGGCTTTCGAAGCTCACCTCCTCCACGGGGGCGAAGCGCGAAAGCTCCGTGCGCGCCTCCTTCAGCAACACCGCGTACTCGGCATCGTCGATCCTGTCAGCCAGCGTCCAGCCCCGCACGTCGGTGTGAACCCAGGCGTCAATCGACGGGAAGCGCGCGATCCCCGTCGGCGTCTCGATATCCGGCGCGGAAATCCCGGCGCCGTCCAGCAAGCGCAGGAGCTCCCGACGGTCGCCGAGGCAATAGGGAACCCGGAGCTCGCTCGCGACCTCCGCACCGAAGAGACGTTGGATGAGAGCCACCATCGCGGCGTACCCCGGCGTGTCTTCCAGAGAAGCCCACACCGCGATCACGAGCGTTCCGCCCCGCCGCAGCACTCGCCACATCTCGCTCAGCGCCCGCGCGCGATCCTCGAAGAACATCAGCCCGAACTGGCACGTCACCGCGTCGAAGGTGCCATCGTCCCAAGGCAAGCTCTCGGCGCGCCCCTCGCGAAACTCGATGTCCGGAGCGCGCGAGCGCGCCACGCGGAGCATGCCGTCGTTTCGATCCAACCCGATCACCCGGCATGCGGAGATGCGCTTCTTGGCCTCGCGTGCGACCGCTCCGGTGCCGCAGGCGACGTCCAGGAGGGACTGCCCGGGCTCCAGGCGTGCGCGCGCCACGGAGCGCGCCGCCCACTCGGAGAACAGAGCGGGGAGAAAAAAGCTCTCGTAGATCTCGGCGGCGCTGCCACTCACCTGTCCCTTCGCGTGTTCCATGCTTCTCAGGTACGCGCGAGGGCTCGCAGCAGAAAGTACAAAGACTGTACTTGGCCGGTTGGGAGCGGTCTGGCAGCCTGACGCTGTGCCCAGCTACGGCCAGTACTGTCCCATCTCCCGCGCCTCCGAGATCCTCGGCGAGCGCTGGACTCTGCTGCTGGTTCGCAACCTGCTGCTCGGCGCCAAGACGTTCAATGACATCGCCGGTGGAGTTCCCGGCATGTCGCGCTCACTCCTTTCCAGCCGCCTCAGGGGACTGGAGCAGGCCGGGTTGATTCACATCCATCCGCGAGCCGATCGCCGGGGCAAGGTCTATGAGCTGACGGACGCGGGCCGCTCCTTGTGGGACGTGATCGGACCCCTGGCGCAGTGGGGACGCCGCTTTTTGGAGCTGAAGCCGGAGCACACGGATCCGTCCTTCGTGCTGTGGGCGTGGGTCCACGTCCATCTGCGTCGCGAGCGGCTTCCCAAGCGCCGCGTGGTGGTGCAGTTCGACTTCCCGGAGCAGCCGCCGCACTACCGCCGCTTCTGGTTCTTGATCGAACGAGGAGAAGCAGAGCTGTGCTACGTGCGGCCCGGCTACGATGAGGATCTGCGGGTGACCGCGAAGAACGAGCCGTTCACCCGCTGGCACGTGGGAGAGCTTGCTTGGCGTGATGCGCTACGTGCCGGTGACATCCGCGTGGACGGCCCGGGGCCTCTCGCTCGCGCGCTGCCCACCTGGAACGAACGCGCCGCGTGAACGAGCCGCGGTGTCGCCGTCCGGGCCGCGAGGTTCCGCGCCGTACCAACAAGAAGATGTAGAAGGGGTTTGTCGGTCCGGCGCGGAAACGCCCCTCAGGGCTTGATGACCTGAGTCCCCGGCGGCGGCTTGAAGTTGAACTCGCCGGCGGGCACCTTCTCGTTGACGGAAGGCGTCAGGAAGTCGAAGCGGTTGCGGTTGCCCTGCGCGTCGAGCAACAGCACGCGGCGGACCTGATAGGTGTTCGCGTCGACGTACAAGAGCAGCTTGTTGTACGCGGGGGTGGCCTTCTTCGGAATGCCTTCCAGCACGTAGCCGCCCTCGAACTTCATCTGCTTGGAGTTGAGCTTGCGCAGCTTGAACTCCTTGCGCAGGTTGCCGCCTCCCACGAGGAACGCCAGCGCCGCGGGGTACTGGCTCTTGCCCATGGTCTGCTCGTACATCTGCTTGTTCTCGGCCTCGTACACCTTGATGTTCTTGCCATCGGAAACGACGCGATTGCCGTTGTTGGTGTACCGCCAGCTCATCTTGCCGGGCTTCTGGAAGATGACGCCGCCCTTGCTGTCCTTGGTCTTGTTGTAGGCCTTGACCCAGTAGCGCTGCTTGAAGCCGGCCTTGAAGCTCTTGGTCTTGTCGTAGAACTTCTGGACGTTGGTGGCGACCTCGTTGGCGGAGGGCTCGCCCTTCTTGGGCGCGGGCTTTGCGGGGGCCGCCTTCTTGGGTTGAGCGTTGGCGCCGGTGGGGGCGAGGGTGAGGGGCGCGGCCAAGCCGACCAGGAGAGACAGGGCGAGATGCTCGAGCTTCATGATTCTTTCGGTTCCTCGACAGAACAAACGGCGATGAGGGCTGTTCCTTGCACCGCTCGGGTCAGGGGGACAGACGACCCGGGGGCGGAAAAGATTCGCGATATCGCCCGGAAAATCCAGGGGAGTATGCGCTTTTACGTTCGCCCGGGCAGCGGCATTTCCCTGGGTTCAGGCCCCAGCGCGCCGACGGCGTTTTCGGCTGCGGGACCGGCCCGAGAGGGCCGCGATCAGGGCCGGAGACAGTGAACGCTCGCCCAGTCGTTCGGCGACGGGGCCGAGCCGGAGATGCGTGATGGCCAGGGCCAAGGCGTCCGCCGCGTCCGCCGGAGGCAGCTCCGAGAGGCCGAGCATGGCGCGCACCATCAGCGCCACCTGGCGCTTGTCCGCCTGCCCGCCACCCGCGATGGTGCGCTTCACCCGAGCCGGGGCGTACTCCGCGATGGGAACCTTGGCGCGCGCCAGACACAACAGCACGACACCCCGAGCGTGACCCAGCTTGGCCGCCGCCTGCGCGTCCTTGTGGAAGAACAGCGATTCCACCGAGCTCACTTCCGGAGCGTGCGTCTCGATCACCTTCGACAGCTCCGTCTCGATGCGACACAGGCGCTCCGAGAGCTCGAGCTTGGCGTTCATCTTGATGACGCCGTGAGCGCGATGGGTGAGCCGATTGCCGGATCGGGACACGACGCCCCAGCCGAGGCGCAGGGTGCCGGGATCGATACCGAGGGCAATCATCCATGAACGCGTACCAGCTGAGGTCGCGGATGGAAAGATATTCGTAAGATCCGAGCGATAAACTACGCTGAGCGCGTGACCGATCCGGATGCCGTGGTGGTGGGCTCGGGTCCCAATGGGCTCGTGGCCGCGTGCCGCCTGGCGCGGAGCGGGCTACGGGTGCTGGTGCTGGAAACCAACCCGCGACGCCCGGGGGGCGCGTTGGGCTCGGAGGAAGCCACGCTGCCGGGGTTCGTGCACGACGTGGGCGCCGCGTTCTTTCCCTTCGGCACCGTGAGCCCCGCGTTCCGGGAGCTCGACCTCGAGCGTTACGGCGTGGAGTGGTTGTACGGCGAGATCGAGAGCTGTCACCCGGCCCTCGACGGCAGCGTCGCCTGGATCTCACGAGAGCCAGACGCGCGAGCCGCCGGATTCGGCTCGGGGCGCGACGGAGAAACCTTCGCGCGCCTTGCCGAGTGGCACGACTCCGTGGCCGAAGACCTGATGAGCGGCCTGCTCCGGCCGTTCCCCACCCTGGCTCCCCTCCTTTCGCTGGGCCTGTCCGGCCTGTGGCGCGTGGCCCGCATCTTCCTGTCCAGCGGACGCGGCCTTTCCCAGCGGCTGTTCGAGAGCGAGGCCGCGCGGCGAGTGCTCCCGGCGCTGGCGCTGCACACGGACGTGGCGCCCAGCGACCGCTTCGGCGCGGGCTTCGGCTATCTGCTCTCGCTGTCGGCGGCCACGGCGGGCTTTCCGGTGCCTCGCGGTGGTGCCCGCGCGATCACCAACGCGTTGGTGACGCTCTTGGAAGCCCACGGCGGCCGCCTACGGCTCGGCGCCCGGGTCGATCGAGTGATCGTGAAGAAGGGCCGAGCCGTCGCCGTGAAGCTCGCCGACGGCGAAGAGATCGCCGCGCGCCACGCAGTGCTGGCGGACACCGGCGCCCCGGCGCTGTACCTGAAGCTGCTCGACGAACGCCACGTACCCGGCCGGGTCCGCTCCAAGATGCGGCGCTTCGCCCGCGGCTTCGGCACCTTCAAGGTGGACTGGGCGCTCTCGGGGCCGGTGCCCTGGAGCGCGGAGCCGGCGCGCCGGAGCGCCGTGGTGCACACCGGAGAGAGCCTGGACGATCTGGATCGCTTCAGCGCCGAGGTGCGCGCGGGCCAGCTGCCCGAGCGCCCGTACTTGGTGATCGGTCAACAGAGCCTCTTCGACGACTCCCGCGCTCCGCGCAACCAGCACACGCTGTACGCCTACTCCCGCGTGCCGTCGGAGCTTCCCTGGGACGACGCCCGCCAAGTCTTCGCCGATCGCATCGAGCAGCGCATCGAAGAGCTGGCGCCGGGCTTTCGCGGCAAGATCCAGGGCCGCGCCGTGTGGGCGCCGCCGGATCTGGAAGCCCAGAACGCAAACCTCGTGGGCGGCGACATCGCCGGCGGCTCCGGCGCCTGGAACCACCAGCTCGTGTTCCGCCCGGTGTTTCCCTACTTCCGCTACCGCACACCCGTCGCGCGGCTCTACCTGTGCTCCAGCTACGCGCACCCCGGCGCCGGCGTGCACGGCATGTGCGGCGACAACGCCGCCCTCATGGCGCTGCGCGACATTGGCTAGTTTCCGCGGTGGACCAACAAACCCTCTCTACGTTTTTTTGTTGGTTCGGCGCGGAAACTCGCACCGCGCGCAAGTTGCACGTGATCGAACCGTCCGACAAGTACTGGGTGGTGGCCAAGAGTGCTCGCTTGCGGTGCGGCAGATGACTTGTGCCTAAGGTGTTGGCACTCGACACAGCTCAGGATCAGTGAACTCGTAGTTGTTGAACCGAAACGGTGCAGCCTTTGCCCCTCGCACCAGTACTTCCACGCCAAGCGGCGCAAACGGACAACACTGGCCAGTTTGATCACCGAAACAACGGAACGCGAACGCGTTCGTCGTGGATCTTAGACCAATCCGGCCCCGACTAGTTCTCACCACCAGTTGCTGATGCTCGACCTTGCAGCATGGGGAGTGGTCATCACACGACGAAGAAGGTTCGTACTCGTAGATCGGTTCTAGAATGCCACGCACCGTCATGCGGTCACCAAGCTGAGCATCGTCCCACCACCCGATATCGACGAGGGTGCCCTCGGCACACTCAGGCAGCTGGCGAGGCACGTATGGGCACCCATCGTCCGCAAAGCATGATCTGAAGCCACTACCCAGCTCGCCGATTCCCGGCGAGACGTGCTCGCTGACCCATCCGACGGATGGCGACGGCGCCACATGGACTTTTGCCGGAGGACACGCGGGAACCGTTCGTGCCTTCGGAGCGGAAGGCTCCGTGCTAGATACGGGCGCAGACGCGCAGCCTGAGGCCAGTATCATGACCATCGTGACGCCCACGCCGCGATAGCACGTGCGACGGGAAGTACCAGCCACTACATGCTCTGCCCGCCAAAGGCGCCTTGTGCCAACGGAACTCCGACAACTGGCGGAGTGAATTCCCTTGGCTCAAGATATGTCACCTCCGACGCGTTGATTGCTCGCAATTGCACGTCGAGATCCTCAAGTTCGTCCCAGAACAACTGTGGCTGACTGCAAATCTCACCTCCGCTTCGGACATGTTCGTCGGCCACCTTAAGAACCTGGAAGACTTGGAGCAACCTTCCGAGGGGGCGCGCGTCAGCCAGGGGTTCCCCGAGCGCTGCTGCGCGCACAACATTCAGTTTCGCCGCAAGTAACTCCGCCGTGAACAATGCGTGATTCGCCGGACCCGTCTTGTCGTCGCCATGCGCAACATGAGCCGGCACCGCAGGTGTGCCAACGCTGATCAATGTTGCTCCCGCTGGATTCCCAGGCGGCACGTGACACAGGGCTGTCTTCTTGCTGGAAGTGCCGCCCAGACCTGGGTACGAAGCAGCGAGCAACTGGATTGCCTGCTGAGCATCTGAAACGACCATGAGGTTTGTTCCCGTCCCCAGGGTGACCGGAAGAGACTGCTGAACCTGCGGTTGCGCGCTCCACCAAGCCCTAGTTTTCGCCGAAGATATCGCAGGAATGGGCCGCGGTGCCGGAAGCCGCAACAATGGAATCTCCGGAGCATCGACACTAGAAATGAAGAACATGTTCCCGGAAAGGATGTTGCTCCATTTCTGCACCCAGATGCCGGGGTCTATTGGATCAATCTTGAACGTCTCAACGTCCTTGGGACCGCCAAGACCGGGGTTGTACTGGCCGGACGGGTTATCATTCACATAGCTTGGAGTCGTGCCTCCATAGGGCGTGATTGTGTAGGAGCAAAGACTCTTGATGTTCTGCTGTCCAGGGAAGTCCTCGTCGTCCGCACGATCCGCGTCGCCGTCTCGCAGGATGAGCTTCTTGAATGAGTCGGTCACCTGGTAGTAGTACGTGAAGGTCCCGTCGTAGGTTGTATCCGGCAGCCCCCCCAAGAAGGCCGCGTTGGGAGCTGCGGCAGGACCCGCTCGGTCGCGGGCATAGTAGTCACCATCCAAGGCGCCTACAGCACCATTCGCGCGCACCATGAAAGCGTTGGCGGCAAGCAACTGCAGGGTTCCATCACACCCGCCGGCCGTGACGCGAAGCAGGTAGGTGTACGCATTCTCGCTTGGCGAGAATGCGGCAGCAACATGTGGGCCGTCGTACAGCTTGCCCCACCCATGAGCAACAAGGGATTCAGAAGGAACCACGACGCCGACCGGCACCACGGACGGATCGCTCGTGTCAGTCATTCCTAGTTTGCTGGAATACAGGCGAAAGCACGAACGCCCAGCACCGAAATCGTATCGGGAGCCGAAGTAGCCATCGTACACTTCGATCCGCGTCCGCGGCGCGCTAGCATCCACGCCTATGATGAAGTCTTGGCTTAGGGAGGTATAGGTTTGCTCATACACCCCCGTGACGAGATGGAAGCGGCCCTCATCAGGATCACTCACCGGAGAGCCCAAGAACTCCTCGCCTTTGCCTAACCCAGCTGTGCCGCCGAAGTACACGTCGCTGAACGAAAAGGCGTTGTCTTGCACCAACTCAAGATCCGCGATCCCGTCCTCGTTGAAGTCCCCGATCTTTGCATCCTTGTAGGTCACTGAAGAGTCGACAAGGGCAAACGGCGTCTGCAACTCAAGCCCAGTGCTACTACCGTGATAGTATACGAAGTTCCCGTTGAGTCCGAACACCACATCGTCGATGTCGTGCTCTACTCCAGCGACGGTCCGCTTGTCGCCGTTGAAATTCCCAACGACCAGCATCAACTGTTCGACCAGAGTCACGACGACCTGAATCGGCGTCGTGAGACTTATGCTCGTGCCGTCGCCGGACACGAGTGTCAGATCGTAGAAGTCGACACCTCCAATGTTAGTTGTCGTCACAAAGAAGAAGTCCTCATCGCCATCGCCGTTTACGTCACCGCTCGCAACAATCAGGGCGTTCTTCGCAGCGTTCGCGAATACTCGAAACCCGTCCGCAGATTCTTCATTGGTTTGACCGGGTTCGATTCCCTTGTGCACGCTCGCGATGTTCCCCGCGCTGTCGAAGCACGGCGCACCGGAATCAGCACTCTCAAAGACCGTCGTAGCCAACGCTCCGAAGTGAAGAAGGAACGGATCTTGAACGCCGCTGGCAAGACCAGAGTTCGGCGCAAAGTTGACGCGTCGAAGGACCCGACTCGCGTCGAACGCGAAGCAGTCCAGCGTCGAATTCTGAGCGATTATCTGGTCCCGAGACAAAGAGCTGATTGTATGAAACGCTGATGGCGGCAGGCCCTTGAACCCGGACTTCACCCGCACCAATGCGATATCCCGGGTCGGATGGCGAAGCGTTCTCCTTTCGTCAATGTCAAGCGTTTGCGCACCCGCTGCGGGATCGCCCAGCGCGAGCTGCAACTTGGTGCCCGCGCCATCGTCAACAACGTGTCGAGCGGTAACCGCCCACGTGTCACTCAGGAGGATAGCGACCCCGATCGGCTTGTCTAGAAACAGCCCCGGACTCGAAGACGGTGGGACTATCGAATAGACCATCGCAACCCCAACCTGCGACGGATTCTGGGCAGGACCACCGGCCTTGAGGGGCGTGCTCGCAGTACTCGGAGCGGAAGAGTCGCTAGAGCACGCGACAGTGCCGAGGATTGCGGCACACACTACCAACACCGAGTTGCTCACCAGACGGAATCCAGCCTTCCAGTTCATCGTCTTCCTCCCGGGTCAACAGGCGAATCCAAACAAATCGCGGGGCGCTCAACCACGTAGTCGAAAACTCCGTTACCTCGAACGATGGTGCCGCGAACGATGACGCTTTGGCCGATTGGAGCAATCGGACAGCAAAAGCCGCTAACATCACCGAAACACGTAAAGGCCTTCAGACGCGACGCTTCCCGTGGCAGCACCCGCCCATGGTCAGTGCGAATCACGAGTTGCGGCCTCTGTAGGTTGCAGCAAGGGTTCAAGGGGAAGCACCCCGCTTGAGTCGTTTCGCCCGGGATCGCTTCCAGCTGCCCGCGAAACTGGACGCGCCTCCCGGACTCACTCGTCTTCCACCAGTCATCGTCAATGCCCGTGCTCGGCATACATGGCGGAAGCGCGAACGGTATGTACGGGCACCCAGTCCTCGCAGCGCAGCCGGGCTTGCTTGAAATCGACGTCAGTGCATCAGGCCAGTCAGCAGCCGACCTCCAGCCGGGCCTTCGAGCAAGTTCCACGGGCTGCGGGTTTCTATCACGACACTGTCCCTGCGCCTGAATCTCACGCGCAGGCTCACGCACATACGCTGCTGAGCACGCGGACGCTAGGCTCACGACTACGGCAACCGAAAACACGGAGCTAGCCCGTCGGAGCATCACACGCTCCAATTGAGTGCCGCGCAGTAGGTTGCACAGGAAGCGGTGCACGCCTGGCAGAAGACGCAAGAATGATAGGCCTTGAACTTGGCCTGAGCTGCAACCGCTGCTCCCGCGAAACAGGCGTTTGTACAGTCAGCTCCTACGGCATCCAGCCCACACGACACGAGTGTACAGGCGTAAATGTTCTGGCAACCAATGTCGCCATAGCATGCTTCGAATGCCTTCAAACACGCGGCGTACTGCTCAGCGCCACAGCTCTCGCAGCTCTGACCACCGTCCGCAAGTGTCGATGCCTCTGCTTCGCCAGTTCCAGCGTCCAATCCTATTCCACCAGTTCCTCCACCACCGTCCGTCGTAACATCAGCATTTGACGCGTCGTGGGTGGCGGCAACACCTCCGCTTCCCGCCGAACTAGATGCGTCGGTCCCCACGTCCGCGGTCGTCGCGTCTAGCGGTACCAGGTCAGCAGTTGTCGGGTTCGAACCGCAGGCGGGAACCGCTGCAAGCACCGCGATCGCTATGATGCGAACCCCCGGACCCATTCAATCATCCTGGACCTTCTTGCGCAGAGAAGCAAGGGCAGATCTCAACGCAGGCGTGTGGGCAAGTGTGGGGCACACATACCTTTGGGCGTGTAGAGGTCGTACCCTTGACATACTTGCGACGATGATTGTCGCAGGTGCTAGCAATCTTCCCAAGCGGGATCTTCCATGACCCTGGTTCGGGAAGGCGCAGACGCCTGGGGCAGCCGCGAACACGGCTAGCCGGACGCCTACTCGGACCACTTCCCGAGCGACTCGGCCGTCAGCACGTTGGGGCCTGGCTCGTCGGCGGCGCGACGCGTGATGAGCTCGTCCACGCAGGAAAAGAGCATGGAATTGTCGCGCCGCACGTAGCTCTCGAGAGCGTGGGCGTGGTCCGCGCTGTGGGAAAGGAAACGCTCCACGCGATCGCGATCCAGCGTGCGCGCCCAGGTGCCGTAGCCCAGGTACTTCAGATAGCGCGCGTTCAGCTCCTGCTCGTACTGCTTCTCGATGGGGATGCTCATCATGGGCACGTGCAGGCTCACGGCCTCGCTCATCAAGGAGAAGCCGCCGCCGGCGATCACCGCGCGCGCAGTGCGCAGATCGTCCACGAAGCCCGTCTCCGAGAACGCGCACAGCGTGACGTTGCCCTCGCTGCCCTCACGCCCCATGCCGTACACGCGGAAGCGATAGGGCAGCGTCTTCAGCATGGGCACCAGCTCTTCGTTCTGCGCTGCCGTCTGGTACACCAGCACGTGATCCCCAGGCTCGCGCCGGGCGGCCAAGATCTCCGGCCGCAAGATGGGCGGCACCAAAGAGGTGCGCTTCTTGCGCACCTTGGGGAAGAAGAAGCTCGTGACCAGGTAGTGGTAGGCGCGCGGCAGCTTCATCTTCACCGCCAGCTTGGCCACGGAAAAGTCGAAGCTCTTCTTCTCCGTCACGGCCTTTTCGTGCTTGCAGCGATTGATGATCTGTATGTTGTCGATGCTGACCACCGGCAAGAAATGATTGAGGGCATACAGCGCCGCCCAGCTCTCGAAGTCGCTGATCACGAGCTCCGGGCTGAAGCCGTCTTCCGCCACCTTGCGGTACACGTCGATGTTCTTCTTGATGCCCCGCGGCGCCTTCTTCAGGTTTTGAAACAGGCTGTCGCTGCGATCCAGACGGTTGGCGAAGTAGCGCAGCGTGAGCCCGTGGATCTCTTCGATGGTGAGGTTCGAGTGACCCGCCAGGCGCTCCACCAAAAAGCGATGGGCGCGGCCGCTGACCACCACCTTCACCTGATGCCCCGAAGCCAGCAGGTGCTCGAGCACCACCCGGCTCCGGGTCGCGTGTCCCATGCCCTCGCCCACCACCCCGTAGAGAATTCTCATGTGTCGGCCAGCATATCTGGTCTTCACCCGAGGGTCGCGCTATGGGGCGCCCCGTGAAGCGTTCTCCAGCATCCCTCACGGGAAAACAGCGGCGCTACCTGCGCTCCCTGGCGCACCATCTGAACCCGGTGATCCAGATCGGCCACGCGGGCGTCACCCAAGGCCTGCTCGATGAGCTGGATCGCGCCCTCGAGACCCACGAGCTGATCAAAGTCCGGGTCGGCGGGGAGAGCCCGGTGGAGCCGGACGAGGCGGCGAAAATCATCGAGCCGGCGGCGGCTTGCCACGTGGCTCAGGTCATCGGTCGCGTGCTGGTGCTGTATCGCCAGCACCCGGAGGAGCCGACGATCGAGCTACCCCGCGCCGGCGCCCGCCCTGCTATCCTGCGTTCCAAATGACGGACGCAGGCTACACCGTGGTCGTGGGCATCGACTTCTCGGAGCTCGGCAACAGCGCCTTGGACGAAGCCATCGCGCTGGCGGCGGAGCGCCCCGAAGCCACGCTGCACGTGGTTCACGTGGCCGAGAGCGAAGGGCCGCTGTTGCGCATGACATTGCCGGGCGGTGCGCGCTCCCTCACGAAACAAGAGGCCATGGACTTTCTGACGGAGCACGTCAAAAAGCACCTGGCAGAGCGCCGCGCCGACGAGCTCGATCTGCCCGACGACCGCGCCGAGGTTCACGTGCGCGTGGGCGTGCCTTCGGACGAGCTGACGCAGGTGGCGTCGGACAAGAACGCGGATCTGGTGGTGGTCGGCACCCACGGGCGCACCGGGCTCTCGCGCATCCTGCTCGGGTCCGTGGCCGAAGCCACGGTGCGCAAGGCCGCCTGCCCAGTGCTGGTCATCCGCCCCAAGAACTACTCCAAAGACTGATGGCCCCGAAGGTTACCCGCACGCATACCCCGGGCAGCTTGGCCTGGATCGACCTGGAAATGACCGGGCTCGATGCCCAGCACGACGTCATTTTGCAGGCCGCGCTGATCGTGACCAACGCGGAGCTCGAGCCGCTGGAAGAGTTCGTGTGCGACGTGTGGCAGCCGGAGCACGAGCTCGAAAAGATGTCGCCCTTCGTGCGCGACATGCACGAAAAGAGCGGGCTCACCGCCCGCGTCCGGGAATCGCGCACGGACGTGGGCAGCGCCGAGCGGCAGCTGCTCGATCGCGTGGCCGGCTGGTGCCCCTATCCCGCCATCTTGTGCGGCAACAGCATCGGGCAAGATCGCCGTTTCATCGATCGCTACATGCCGGGCCTCTCCGGCTACCTCAGCTACCGGCTGGTGGACGTCAGCTCCATCAAGGTGCTCGCCCGGCTGTGGCACGGCGAGAGCGCGGTCTACCAGAAGCCGGACGAAGGCGCTCACGACGCCCTGTTCGACATCAAGCAGTCGATCTTGGAGCTATCGCACTACCGCAAGCACCTGTTCCGCAAGCACCCGTAGATCAACAAGCTCGGTGCGGCGCGCCGGTGAAGATCTTTCCCGGATTGAGCAGGCCCTGCGGATCGAACACGCGCTTGAGATCGCGCTCGAGGGCGATGAGCTCCGCGGACTGCTCGAGGTGCAGATACGGCGCCTTCAGCACGCCGATGCCGTGCTCGCCGCTGAGGGTGCCGCCCAGCTCCACCACGTCGCGAAACAGCTGCTCGATGCAGCGCTCCACGGCGGGCACTTCGTCGTCGTCGTTCCACAGGAAGTTCACGTGCAGGTTGCCGTCCCCGGCGTGGCCGTAGGTCAGGCAGCGCACGCCCGAAGCCTCGCTTTGGCGCTCCACCCGCTCGAGCAGCTCCACCGTGCGCTGCCGCGGCACCACGATGTCCTCGCTCAGCTTGTGCTTGGCCTTCTTGCGCACCGCGTGGCTCATCTCCCGCCGTGCGGCCCACAGCTTTTCGCGCTGCGCGGCGTCTTGCGCCACCAGCACCGAGAGCGCGGCAGCGCTGGCGTCCGCCACCCGCTCGGCCTGCCGCTCGCACTCCGCCTCGGCGCCGTCCACCTCGATCAGGAGCATGGCCCCCGCCTGGGGATCGATGGGATTGCCGGCCTCGCGCATGGCCGCCAGGGTTCCGTGGTCCAGGAGCTCGATGCAGCGCGGAACGATGCCCGTCTCGATCATGCCGGCCACCGCGGCGGCGGAAGCGCGCACGTCCTGGAACAAGCACATCAACGTCATCACCGCGGGCGGCTTCGGCACCAGGCGGAGCGTGATGTCGCCGAACACCGCGAGCGTGCCCTCGCTGCCCACGAGCAGCGCCGTCACGTCGTAACCCGTGACGCCCTTCACCGTGCGCTTGCCGACGGACAGGCGCTGCCCGCCGATCAAGAAGGCCTCCAGGCCCAGCACGTAGTTGCGCGTCACGCCATATTTGAAGGCGCGCGGCCCGCCCGCGTTCTCCGCCACGTTGCCGCCCAGCGCGCAGCTCTCCCAGCTGTTCGGATCCGGCGGATAGAAGAGCCCTTCGCGCTCCACCGCCGCGTGCAGGTCCCCGAGGATCACGCCGGGCTCCACCACCGCCAGGCCCTCGGCGCGATCGATGTCCTTGATGCCGCTCATGCCCTGGGTCGCGAGCACGATGCCGCCCGCCACCGGCACCGCACCGCCGGTGCGCCCCGTACCGCCCGCCCGCGGTGTGATGGGCACCTCTGCTTCGCGCGCCACCGCCAGGGCCGCCAAGATGTCGTCCGCGCTCTCGGCCACCACCACTGCGTCCGGAATGCGGGGCACGGCTTCGGACTCGTCGCTTGCGAAGCGCTCGCAGGCGAGGCGGTCCGTCAGCACCTTGGAAGGACCCAGCGCCTGCTCCAGCAGGCTCCGGGCCTTGTCACGGGCCGCGGGCGACAGCTCCGGCAGCTCCGGCTGACCGATCAACATGAGCCAAACCTATGGCAAGCGCCGCCCCTCGCAACCGAAATGCTTGACGACGGCCCCCGCCCGGGTAGTTTCTCGGCCCCTGGCCGAATCGCCACTGGAGAGGTGACCGAGAGGCCGAAGGTACCCGCTTGCTAAGCGGGCGTGGGTCACAAGCCCACCGCGGGTTCGAATCCCGCCCTCTCCGCAACCGTTTCCGATGAATGTTGGTCCGGCGCGAACCCCGTCGCGCCGCCCGCTGGCGCGGCTGCCCTTCACGTCGGAGTATCGACGTCGTCCCACTCCGCGTCGGCGAAGCGCGTGAGCCAGTTCAGCGCATGGTGCCGCTCTTGCAGCACGCCGGGCTCGAGGCCCGCCGGCGGCTCCTTGTGCTCCACCTGCATCGCTTGGCGTGCGGCCCAGTGCAAGCGGTAGTGCAGGTCGAGGGCGTCGAGGATGTCCGATGCGTCTCGGAGCCTCGCCTCCGAGACCAGCCGAGCGCGATCTGCATCGAAGAACGCCTTCGCGACGGCGGGCACATCGCAGATGCGATCGGGAAAGGGCAGCTCGTCGAACAGCCCGAGTGCCCACGCCAGTACGAACAGCGCCTCGTAGCGCCACACGGAGTTGACGATGCTCTGCTCAGGCGGCTGCTCCTCGCTCAAGAAGGCATGCTCCGCGGGGCTCGCGGCGTCGTACCCGGCCGACAGCTTCTCGCGCAGCTCGGCCACGGGCAGCGGCTCGCCCGCGCTCAACGACTCCGCGCGAACCGCGACCAGCATCAACGCCAAGGCACGCCGCGCCACGTCCTCGGCGCTCCGGAGCTGGACCTCCGTTTCACCCACCACCGGGGGCAAGCTCGCCGGCACTCGGATGTGCCGCTCCGCCAGCGCCGTGTCCGTGCTCTGCTTGCGGAGCACGGCATCCGCGGGGAACGGCACCGCGGCCGTGCCCGGTGCGCCGCTCGGATCGACCAGCACGGCGCCCGAGGGATTGAGCACGGCGCCGTCCGGCATGAAGAAGATGGCATTCGCTTGCTGGGCCCAACCCACCATCTCGTCGAAGACGGCGGGGTCGACCTCGAAGGAGATCTGCGTCTGCACCCGCTCGATGTGGCGCAGCGTGGCGTACAGCGCTGCCGTCATCTGTGGCCGCATGCGCATCACGAAGCCGATGAAGCCATTCAGATGCTCGGTGAGCTCCGGATCGCTACGGCCCCGCCGGCTGTTCAGGGAATGCGCGAAGCCCAGCGGCGGCGGATCACGATGCGTGCAGTAAGCGTTGACGGTGATGGTCACGCGGCCACGCTACCACGCTATTTCTTCTCTTCGATCTCGCAGTCGTCGATCCAGTTGATGGTGCGGAGCTTGCCCTTGAAGGTCACCTTGGTGTTCTTCTTGATCTTGGTGGGCTCCTTCAGCATGCACTGGATCGAGCTGGTCTTGTTTTCGTCGTCGGCGATGTAGGCGTTGTTCTGCTTCTGCCCATTCAGGGTGACGGACTCGAAGTGGTACATCACCGCTTCGCCCGACACTTCCTTGCCCATCAAGGCGCTGAAGTTCTTCTTGATGTCGCCGGGCGTGAGCTCCGTGGTCTTCGCTTCGGCCTTTTCTTCAGCCGTTGGAGCCGCGGGCGTCGCGGGCGCGACCGCGCTCGGCGTCTCCGGAGCGGCGGACGAAGCCGTCGGCGCGGCTTCCGATTTGCTGCAGCCGAAAGCGCCGGCGAAGGAGGCCAGAGAGACGAAGACGATGGTGTGACGAGCGTTCATTGACGAGCTCCTCCGAAGTGGAATGTGCGCCTGCTACGACGCTCGCGGCGTGGTTCTTCCCGAGTGGTTCCGCGGCGGCCCGACATGATCTCGATCAAAGGAGAAAAACGTCGGATTCGCTTGCGCGGGGGGACGTCGGACCCAAGCTGAGGGACGGCAGCAACGGAGGGATGAAGCTGCATGCTTGGCCTCCCCTTGGGCGGCGTACCGTGACCGGTGACGCGACCACCGGCTGCGACTGCATCTGACGCCACGAGAATGGCCCGCGCCACCGTTTCGAGTGACGCGGGCCCCGATCCAACGCGGAAACTATCTCACTGATACGTCACCACCAACGCCGGACGATAGGTCCCGGTGGCCGTGTTGCTGCTGTCGAAGGACGTCGCGCGGAAGGCCGTGTAGCCGGGAAAGTTCAGATCGTTGTCGTGGACGAACAGGCCATTGTTCACCCAAGCGCCGGACGCCCACTGCTTGACGATGTTGGTGATCGTCCACTCCAGCGGCAACGTCGACGTCGGTGGGTTCACGTTGACCTGAAAGCTCGTGTACATGTTGGGCGAGTTGCTGAAGGTGATCGCGGAGCCGCTCCACGAGGCCGCAAACGCATTCACACCGTACGTCGTCCCGTAATCCGCCGGCAGGATGTAGGGATGGAGCCGGAGCTTCGCGCTGATGATGGTCTTACCGTTCAACGCGGAGGTGTCGAACTTGATGGCGGACGCGGCGCACACCCAGTCATTGCTGTAGTAGCCAGCCAGCCAGCTGCAGCCGGCGGATATGCTGCCGGTGGGATACACCGTGTACGCCGCGGACGGGTCGGTAGTGCTGTAGAGCAGTGTATTGTCGATGGTGGCGTAGAGCGTCACCGTCTGCTGAGTCGAAATGCACTGACCGCTCGAGTTGCAGGTCTGGCCGGACGAACAGCTACCGCACGTGCCGCCGCAGCCGTTGGAGCCACACTGCTTGCCCGAGCACACCGGCACGCACGCGCACTGGCCGCTGGCGCTGCACGATTGCCCGCCGAGGCAAGTGCCGCACACGCCTCCGCAGCCGTCCGGGCCGCAGACCTTCCCGCTGCACTGAGGCACGCACGCACAGAGGCCCGCCGCAGTGCAGGTCTGACCGCTGCCGCAGCTGCCGCAGGAGCCGCCACAGGTGTCCGATCCGCATTGCTTCCCCACGCATTGAGGTTGGCAGCCGCCTCCACTGCCGCCGGTTCCACCGACGCCGCCCGTGCCACCGACGCCGCCCGTGCCACCGACGCCGCCCGTGCCACCGACGCCGCCCGTACCACCGACGCCGCCCGTGCCACCGACGCCGCCCGTGCCACCCGTCGCAGCGCCGCCCGTTCCGAATCCGCCGCTGCCCCCTGCGGCGCCCGCCGCTCCCGCCGTTCCCGCGGCGCCACCCGTGTTGATGGCGCCCGCGAAGCCTCCGGTGTTGGCCTGTCCCGCCATCCCCGCGCCGCCATCGAACCCGATCACACCGGTCCCGCCGCCGCCGAAGTTGCCGGCGTTGCCGAAGCCGCCGCCACCCCCGCTTCCGCCCGCGTCACCACCCCCGCAAGCGAGCGACACGCTGGCCGCCCCCAAGATCACTGCTGCAAACACCAGTCTTGACCGCATCGCCGTTCCTTTCGCTGAACCTTCCGAGGCGTGCCTCAGCAAGCTCCGTTCCGAGCGCGCACGGCCCGGAAACCACGACGCCGTCACGCAAAGGAGGGCCGTTGAACGGTTCAGTGCGTGTCGTCGAACCGTTCACGGCGGTTCGAGAGCTCCGTCGGAGATCGCTTCGATGCGAGACGTCTGCCGCGCCGGACCAACAAAAACCCAGTTGTTGGTTCGCCGCGGAACCTCGAGGCCAGCTACGGCGTCAGCGTAGAACCAAGCCGAAGGGCAGCGCGGCGAGGGTGGTCTCTCGCGCGGCCAGCGGCGATAGGCTCGAGAAGAAGCGGCGGTATTCCACCGGCACGTGGGCCATCAAGAGCTTGCGCTCGCTGGTCACGCGCTCCACCGCGTGGCTGATCTCGGACTCGCTCGCGTCTTCCCCGAGGAGCAGCGTGGAGAGCATGCTCTCTTTGCCGCCCTCCACCACCACCGGGGCGCGATCGTCCAGACCTGCGGCATCCCGCGCGATCTGAATGGCGCGGGAGAGGCCGCCGAGCTCGTCCACCAGGCCGATCTTCTTGCCCTGCGCACCGCTCCAGATACGGCCCTGGGCGATCTCGTGCACCTTGGGCACCGGCATCTTGCGGCCCTTGCTCACGCGATCGAGGAACAGGTCGTAGACGTCGTGCATCGAATCGCGAACGCGCTCGCGTGTCGCGTCGTCCCAGGTGGTGAGCGCCGAGAGGTACGCGGCGCGGGACGCGGCGCCTGGGTCGGGGCTGGCCGGAAAGGTGTAGCTGCTGACGCCGTACTCCGCGAGGGCATCGCCGATCACGATCTTGCCCCCCAGCACGCCGATGGATCCGACGATGCTGCTCTTCTCGGCGACGATCTTGCGCGCAGGAGCGATCAGGTAGTAGCCACCGCTCGCCGCCATGCTGCCCACCGAAGCGATCAGCGGCTTCTTGTCGTTCAGCTCCACGAGCTCGTGCCAGATGAGGTCGCTGGCCAGCGCAGAGCCGCCGGGGGAGTCCACGCGCAGCACCACGGCCTTGACGGAGTCGTCCTTTTTGAGGCGGCGCACCGTCTTGATCATCGCCGACGCGGTGATGCCGCCGCTGTCGAAGATGCCACCGGCTTCCATCGAGATGCTGCCCTCTTCCGCGAGCACCGCGATGTGCGGACGGCCGCCGGCGTGTTCCTCCGTGCCAGCGATGATGCGCACGATCTCGCCGATGTCGGGGCCCTCGCCGGACTTCTGTCCCGTGCCAAAGGCGGTGACCACGCGCTCGGCGCCAGCCTTGCTCTTGGCGTCGTCGAGGGCTTCCGACTCGTAACCGAGCTCGTCCACGAAGCCCTTGTCCTTGGCTTCCTTCGCGCTCCAGGGTCCCGCTTCCAGCGCGGCGACCACGTCCTTCGGTCGCTTCGCGTCGCGGGCGCCGTCCAGCCAGGTCGTGCGGATCGACCGGAGCACCGCCATCAGCGATTCCTTGGCGGGCTCGCTGGGACCGTCTCGCGTCACCGGCTCGGCGGCGCTCTTGTACTTGCCCATGTGGACGAAGTCCGCCTCCACCTTGAGCTTGTCGAGCGCGGACTTGAAGTAGATCATCTGGCTGGCGATGCCGACGGTGTTGGCGTCACCGGCGGGGCTCATCCAGATCTTGTCGCAGGCGTTCAGCGCCAAGACGGCGGTCGCGTTGTCGAAGGTGTCGGCGTGGCACACCACCGGCTTGCCCTTGGCGCGGATCGCCCCGAACAGCCGCGCAAGCTCTTCCCCGCGGGAGAAGCCGAAGCTCGCGCTGCCGAAGCGAACGTACACGCCCTGGGCGTCCTGGTCGTCGGGCAGCTTCTCCAGCGTGCGCACCAGACCCACGTAGGTGCGGCTGGCCGGCAGCGGAAACCAACCGCTCGCGGAGGTGGTCTCCGGAGCGCCGGAGGTGAGGTCCAGCTCCACCAACTTCTTGGTGGCGATGGACAGGAACGCGGACGACGTCTTTTCACCCTTCGTGACCGGCCCCGAGCGCGGCCGCCCGTGACAACTGGAGAGCACGAGAGCGCAGGCGAGGCCGACCAGAGCTCGGCTCTTCATTGATTGAATCCCGGTAGATCCGTGGTGTCGATGTGAGGCCCTTCGTCCTTCTTCTCGGTGGCGGTGGGCTCGGGACTGGGGGCCGGAGCAGGCTCCGGCGTTTCGCTGGTTTCGGTAGCTGTGGGCGCGGCGGAGCTGCCCGCCCCCTCGGAGATGCGCGCCGCGGCCTTCTGACCATAGGCGCTGCCCGCCCCGGCCTGCTCGAGCACGCGGCGATAGAGCGTGATGGCGCCCTTCTTGTCGCCGCTGTCCCACTTCTGATCCGCACGCGCGACCAGCGCGGGCAAGTAGCTCGGGTTCTGCTCCAAGACCTTGTCGTACATCTTCTCGGCCTTGTCCGGATCGCGCTTCAGTCGCGCGACGTCCCCGAGACCTGCCAGGGCTTCCGTGTTGCCGGGATGCTTGGCCAGAACGGCGTTGTAGAGCTGCTCTGCACGATCGAGATCATTGCTCTTGATGGCCGCGGACGCCTGCTTCAGCTGGGCACGGAAATCGTTGCTACCCACCGGCTCTTCGCCCACGGGAGCGCTGGTATCGAGCACCGGCAAGCTGGCAGGGTCCACCGTGGCAACCTCCGCCTTGGCGTCCGCGCCGGCGTCTTCGACGGCCTCGTAGCGGGCGAGAAATGCGGAGAGATCGTCGCGCAGCGGGAAGCCCTTGTCGCCCGCTTTGTCGAGCTCGCTCTTGGCGGCGGAGAGCTGTCCGTCCCGCACCAGGGCGTACACCAACGCGGCGCGCGCGCGCCCCAGGTTGCGCTCGGCCGCCGCGGCGGTGCGCAGGCGGTCGATGATGGGGGCCCACACCGGCGTGGGCTCTGCGAGATCCAGCGCCGCGAGCACGTAGGCGTTCTCCGGCTCGCTCGCCTTCTCCGCGATGGGGGCGATCTTGTTGCGCGCATCGCCCAGCTTGCCCGCGAGGCGCAGCACGTCCACCTGAGCGCGGAGCACCGCGAGATCGCCCGGCGCAGCGGCAACGGCCTTGTCCACGGCTTCTTCCGCGCGGCCCACCCGTGCGCCGAGCTGGCGATGGGTGGCCTTGACCAGCTGCTCGTCCGTGGGCTCGAGCAAGCGCAGGCGCAGCCAGAGCACGTCGGCGCGCAGGGCTTCGAGGTGCGCCAACGCGGCGAGCACTGCCGGGTCACCTTCGGACAGCACACTGGCCTTGTCGAGCTCGCCACGGGCGGCCTCGAAGTCGCCGTCCTCGACGAGCTTGTCGGCGCGGGCCAAGAACTCCGCGGCGCGGGAGTCCGCCGCCTTGGCGCTGGAAGCCGGGGGCGAAACGAACTTCTCCAGGTAGCGGCGACCAACGGTGGCCGCCAACAGTCCGACCACGCCCAGGATCACCACCGCGAAGATCCAGCGCGAGCGCGCCCCACGGCGAGACGGCGCGCTGGAAACGAAACGCGGGTCGGTGTGGATGTCGGAGTAGGAGTGAAACGCCTCTCGCACGGCGCTGGGCGTGGGCGTGGGCTGCACGTCGTCGTCCCTGCGCTCGACTTCCTCCACCCGGGCGTTCCGCGGGATGGTCGGCGGGTCGAGATCTTCGTCCTCCGTGGGGAAGCTCGGCAGCGTGTCGGCCTTGGCCGCGACGGCGGGGGGCGCCGCCGCCTCGCGGGCGGGCATGGTGGCCGGCTCCGGCTCGACAGCGAAGGATTGCGCCGGCGTCGCTGGACGCGGGGGCCGCGCGGGGGTCGCCTGCTTGGCCAACGCCGAGAGCGGCACCGTCTGCGATAGCGCGTTGGGTGGTGGCGCCACCCCCGCCAGCGTGCGGTTCTGCTGCCCCCCACGGGCCGGAACGCCACGTGCGTGGAAGAACGGCTCCAGCTCGGCGATGGACCCCAGGGGACGAGGCGGCTGATTGCCCCGCGACAGCAGATCTTCCGGCCCCACCTGACGCTGCGCGATCCCCCGCTGTAGCTCCCGCAGCGAGGTGTAGACGAGCTCCCGTCCGGTGGCGGTGCGGACTACCCAGCGCTCGGGGGCACCCGAGCCGGAATCCGGAGGGCGGACCTTGAACTGATGCCCACAATTCGTGCACTTGACGGTCGTGCCGCGCTCCGAGACCAGCGCGTCATCGAACTCGTACTCCGTACCGCAACGACCACAGCGGACATCCATTACAAGCGCACCATGAAAAGGCGCGCAGAACTTAGCACGCTGCTCGCCCAAAGCCTCGCTTTCGCGGCCCCCGGCGGAAATCCGGCTACATCCACCCGTGAACCCCCTTTCACTCGCCCAGGCCCCACCCCGGAAAAGCCGCAATCTAGGTGGCTTGTCTGGGGCACGTTGCTTGCTACGCTCCATCCGTGCCGCACGGCGGCGGAGACGGAGGCCAGGAGATGAAGCGTGCAGTGCTATCAGGAGTCGTCCTCTTGGCGGCTTTCGCGATGGCGGGATGCCCAATCTATCCCGAGGATCCTTACGCGTGCAGTAGCGACTCGGACTGCGGCCCGGGCCGCTCCTGCGATCTGGAGACGGGGTTCTGCTACAAGCCCGGCGGGAGCACCGGTGGCACGGGTGGCACCAGCGGCAAGTCGTGCACGGCTCCTTCGGGGTGTGGCGACAACGAGACCTGTGGCTCCGACGGCGAGTGCCACCTCGGCGACTGCACCTTCCACGGCTGCGTGAGCGGATACGACTGCGGCATCGTGGACGGCGCGCACGAATGCGTGGCCAACGGCGGCGCGGGCGGCATGGCCGGCGCTGCGGGCGCTGCGGGCGCTGCGGGTGCTGCGGGTGCTGCGGGTGCTGCGGGTGCTGCGGGTGGCGGCGGCGCTGCGGGCGCGGCAGGTGCTGCGGGCGCGGCGGGCACGTCCGGTACGGACGCGGGCGCCGGCGACGCCAGCATCGACTGACGCTACTTCACGACGCGCAGATAGGGCGGAAGCTCGCGCTTCTTTCCGGGTGGCTCGGAGGGCTTGGTCGTTTCTTCAGCTTCGGCCTCCGGCTGCGGCGGGGGCTCCGGGGGTGCGGATTGGCGCGCTTGAGATCGCTCCGGAGCTTCCGCTTCCGTCTCCAGCGTCGCCTCTTCGTCGGCCGGACCGTCGTCGTCGTCGGTGACCGCACGGAGATGGGTCTTCGGCGCCTTCTGCTTCTTGACCACCTGGGCCGCTTGGGCGGCGACCTCCGCCGGCACGTCGTCCGGCCACACCATCGCCCGTCCGTCCGCCCCCACCAACGCGTACACCGCGTTCCAGGGCATGAAACAGAAGAACGGTGAACGGTTGAAGCTGAGGGTGCAGGACACGGACGCCTCGTCGACTTCCAGATCCGGAATCGGGACCGGCATGTTCAGCCCCACCTGGAGCACGAGCTGGGGCTGGTGCTTGAACCAGGCCGGAACCTTCACGCCGTCCCGCCGCGGATCCAGGTGAATGAAGACGTCGGTGCTCTCGAGCAGCGCCAAAATCACGTCTTTCTTCGGAGGAAGTTGGGGCCCCGAGGTCATGGTCCAGGCCAAATACCGCTTTAGCCGACCAGATGCCAGCGCCCCAGGCCAATGTCACTGCGTGCCCCCTCGGGGCTTGGTACGATTGGACCATGCGTCACCTCGTCTTTCTCTTCCCGGCCATGCTCGCATCGCTCGTGACTCTCGTCGGCTGCGGTGACAGCGGAGGAGGCGGCGGCGGCGGTGATGGAGGCTACGGCAATCTCGGGGGCTTCGGCGCGACCGGCGGTGCGGCCGGTCAAGCCGGCGCGGCCGGCAGCGGTGGCCTCGCGGGCAGCGGCGGTCTCGCGGGCAGCGGCGGTCTCGCCGGCAGTGGCGGACTCGCCGGCAGTGGCGGTCTCGCCGGCAGTGGTGGACAAGCGGGCGCCGGCGGCAGCCCACCCGCCACGATCACGCCAGGCGCCGCAGATCGTTTCTTGCTCAAGGGCGTGGTGCTCACGCCCACCGGTCCCATCACCGGCGAGGTGCTGGTGGAAGGCACGGACATCACCTGCGTCGCGGCCAGCTGCTCGAGCCAGAGCGGCGCCACCGGCGCCACCACGATAGAGACCAACGGCGTCATCCTCCCGGGCCTGATCGACTCCCACAACCACGGCCTGTTCAACGAGTTCGACGAAGACGACTGGAACCCCGGCAAGTTGTTCTCGAACCACACCCAGTGGAACTCCACCAGCGAGCCCCGCTACGGCGAGGTGGTCGACGCCAAGCAGTACCTGGAATCCGTCAGCGCCGGCGCCAACGTCAGCTGTGAGATGGCCAAGTACGCCGAGACGAAAGCCATCATCGCCGGCACCACCTCCTTCTTGATGGCGCCCGGTGCCACGGAGCGAAAGTGCTACGCCTCCGTCGCGCGCACGATCGACACTGGGTTCAACGACCTGCCCGACGACAAGATGCGCGTGAGCATCTCGATTCCGGCATCTGCCACCGCCACCAGCGTGTGCAACGACTTCACCGCCGGCACCACCAACCGCTACGTGGTGCACTGCGGCGAGGGCATCAACGAATCCGCGCGCAAGGAGTTCGACAACCTCACCACCGTGTCCGGCGGCTGCCTCGCGGCACCCCAGACCACCGTGGTGCACGGCACCGCCCTGGGCACCCCCGAGTTCACCATCATGGCGCAGAACGACATGAAGCTCGTGTGGTCACCCAAATCCAACGTCTTCCTCTACGGTCAGACCACGGACATCCCCGCCGCCATGGCCGCCGGCGTGAAGATCATCGCCCTGGCGCCGGACTGGGCCCTGGGCGGCAGCGTGAACATGCTGGACGAGCTGCGCTTCGCCGACAGCTGGGACAACCAGCACTTCGGCGACGTGCTCACGCCGGAGCGCCTGTTCCACATGGTCACCAGCGACGCCGCCATCGCCCTGGGCATCGATCAGTACGTGGGCACCCTGGAGGTCGGCAAGCGCGCCGACATCACCATCATCGGCGGCACCATCGCCGATCCGTACGGCGCCCTGCTCGCCGCCAAGCCGCAAACCGTGCGCCTGGTCATGCTCGACGGCCGCGTTCTCTACGGCGACAAAGCGCTCGAGGCCGCGGGCCCAGCCACCCCGGGTTGCGAAGCCCTCGACGTGTGCGGCGTGCAGAAGTTCCTGTGCATCGCCGAGAACGACACCGCCGACAAGCTGAACCAGACCTTCGCCGAGGTGAAGAGCGTGCTCGAGACCGAGCTCGCGAGCTACGACACCACCGTCTCCCCCGCCGGCGGCCCGCTCTCGCCCATCGCCCCGCTCACCAAGTGCAATTGATGGGGAATTGGTTTGTCGCTGCAGCGCGGAAACAGCGCTGCAGCGCGAAGCGTCCCCTTGCGGACCGCCTACGCGATCCAGTTTTCGTAGCGCAAGCCAGGAACGCGAGCGAAGTGCTTTTCGTTGCCTGACACGAGCACCTGGGCGTTGCAACGACAGATGGACGCGATTCGAAGATCGGCGTCGTCCAGCCGCTGGCCCTTCGCTTCGAGGTGAGCTCGAAGCTCACCGTAGTGACGAGCAGCCTCAGCATCGAAATCGAGACAGTCCATCGTGCTGGTGACGAGCGCCACTGCGTCGAGCCACTTCCTTACCTGCGAGGTGCGAAGCGCACCGTAGTACAGCTCGCCCAAGGTCACCGAAGTGAGCCTCACCTGGGAACGCGATAGCGCGCTCAACCGCGCTCGCGCTCGCTCGGGAAGACTGCCGCGCATCACCAAGCTGATGACGTCCGTGTCCAAGACGTACATGTTCAGTCTTCCAACTTCACGGGGCGTGGACGGGCCCTGGCGCGGCTCTTCACCGTGTCGCGCATGATCTCCGCAAAGTCGTCCACGTCCGACATCACGCCGTAGATCCTGGTCCACCAGTCTCCGGCAACGTGATCCGCCTCCTCCGGCGGCAGCAGAACGGCCACCGTCTTTCCACGTCGCTCGACGGCCACGCGCTCGCCACGCTCCACGGCTCGCAGCGTTTCGGACAGGTGTGCTTTTAGCTCCGCCACGGCGATTCTCTTGACCATATGACCTCTTCAAAAGGTCATTATGACCCTTTCCAGCGTCTGCGCCAGCGGACGTGCAGCGCTACGGCCTTCCAGTCGAACACCTCCGAAAGCGGTGCCCCCGCACGGCTCATGGCAGCTGGAGCGCGAGGGGCGGGCGCACGTTCGGACAGTGAGAGACGGAGAGCTCGCTCAGAGCGGGGAGCTGCGAGTTGCCGCGCACGCGAAAGGCGCGCGCGCCATCGGTGGTGGCGACCAGCACCAGTCCCTGCTCGGCCGCACTCACGGGATTGCGCGGCAGCCACGCGTCGCCGTCCACGTCCCCCGAGAGGCGCACGGCGGAGCTCACGCCCCGCGCGAGGGGCAGCGCCATGAGCGCGAGGCCCGACTCCACGCGCTCGAGCAGCACCAGCGCGTCCGGCGCGGTCGAGAGCGTGGCGCCCTCCAGCGATCCGGACAGCGGCAGCGACACGCTGCGGAGCTCCGGCGCGAAGGGGCTCACGGTGAGCGTCTGACCCACGAGCGCGCGCGCGTCCCCGTCGTGCTGCCGCACCAGCCAGGCTTCGTCCAGATCCGGCGCGGAGACCAGCACCGACGCTGGACGACCCGGCGCGGGTAGGATCCAACGCTCTGCTTGCCACGTTGGGGCGTGGCTGACGGAGACGATGGCGTCGGCATCACGGCCGTCTTCGAAGGCGGAAGCGTCGAGACCGATCCAGCGCCGCTCACGGCCCACGTTGTAGAGCCCGGATGGCGCAAACCACGCCTTGCCCAGCCCCTCCGGCGAAAGGGCGTCGTCGAGGAGCGTCCAGGTGGTGCCGAGCTCGCGGCTCAGCGCCAGCGTGCTCGCCGCATCCGCATGAACCCGAACATCGCCGGAGAAGAGCTCGGAACGCTGAAAGACGGTGAGCTCGGCGCCGTTCCAGCGCAGGGCCACCACGCGCGCGGCATCCATCTCGGGATCCTGCACGGCCGCGAGCAAGCGGCGCCGCGCTGCGTCCCACACCAGATCGAGGAGCGGGCCTTCGAGCGCGAGGCGCGCGAGCTCGCGGCCGGAAGCGACGTCGAAAGCAACCACACCGCCGTCCGCGTGGCGACCGAAGGCAGTGACGTGCATCACGCCTTCACGCGGCGGCGGCGGTGGGCGCCAGCGCGTCCATCCCGAGTCGGAGGGCGCAGGCGCTTCCGATTGCGGAGCGGGCGAGCCGCTGGAGCAGGCGAGAGCCAATGTGGTGGCGCCCAAGGCGCCGAGGCGGGCGAGGGTGAGCTTTTGCATGGGGGCCTGCTCGGCCCCGAACGCCCTCAGTTGCTGCGCGCAGAAGGGCCCGCGCAGGGGCCCCGACACACTGACTCAATCGAGATCCTTAGGACGACAGTTGCTCGCGATTTTCGTGCGCCCGTCGAGCGAAAGATCGCTCCAGGCGCCGGCCGCCAGCTCCAGCACCGCGAGGGCCGCCGTCGGCATCGTCAGGCTTTCTCCAGTGAGCCCTTCGATCAAGCTCTCGAGGCCGGGGTTGTGTCCCACGAGCAGCACGCGTTCGCACGCCGGGGGCGCGCCCTGCACCGCGTTCGCGTAGTCCGCGGGCTCCGCCAGGTACAGCGAGCGCACGAGGCGTAGCTCACCGCGCCAGCCGCACTCCTCCATCACCGACAGCGCCGTCTGGCGCGCCCGCCGCGCCGTGGACGAAAGCACCAGATCCGGCACCAGCGCGTTTTCCACCAGGTAGCGCCCCATGCGCGGAGCGTCGCGTTCGCCCCGGCGATTGAGCGGCCGATCGTGATCCGGAAGCGAGCCGTCGTCCCAGCTCGACTTCGCGTGGCGGAGGATCAAGAGCGTCTTCACTTCTTGGGCAACCATTCCGGCTTGGTGGTCAGCGCGCCGGCCACCTCCACCCGCGTGATGTCCCCCTTCTCGCAAGTGATCTTCACCTTCGGCTTGCCGGCGTCCTCGCTGACCACACTCTGGATCCGCGCGACCTCCGTGTGCACCTGGTCCGCGCAGAACGCCATCACCTTCACGCCCTCGTCCAGGGTGCCGGCGTGCAGCGCCTTCACGTCCAGCGTGACCTCTCCGCCGTCCGCGATGCGCTTCACGGTCACCTTCTTGCCGTCCACCTTGGACACGATGCCGAGGTGCAGGGCCTTGTCCGGCGGCCTGAGGGGCGCCCACACCCGGAAGCCTTCCAGCTGCTCCGTGGGCGGCAAGGTGTTCTTGGTGGAGCTCGGACGCAGGAGCTTCTTGTCGACCCAACCGGCGGCCTTCGCGAACAGCGCGCCGCCGGAGGCCGCCCCGGGATCTTCCGTCGCGATCAACGCCTCGTGAGCTCCCGCGCCGAGCAACCAAACCTGCTGGCCATGCTCCACGGTGGCCGTCGCCTCTGCCTCGGCGTCTTGGGCGGGCGCCACGCCCAGCGCGCCCCACGCCCACTGGGCCTTGGGGCTGGCCATCTTGCAGCGGCGCTTCTCGCACTCCACGGCGATGGCGAGCTCCTTCTTGGCCGCCACGACGTCTGCCGGAACGGCCTTCCACTTGCCGAGGGCGAGCTCGCGATCGAGCTCCGCCGCTACCTCGCTGGGCTTCTTCGCCGTGAGCCCCTCCTTGCCCAGGGCAAGCAGGTGCTGGTGCAGGGCGTCGCGCAGGATCTCGTCTGCCAGCGGCCGCTCCGCCGCGCTGATCTTGCCGTCCTTCTGCAGCGCGTTCAGACGATCGATGGCCTCTTGCCACTTCTTGGCCTCGAGCAGCGGCCGGATCTCCTTGGTGCTCTCGCCCACGATCAGCTTCTTCAGACGCTTGCCGGCTTCGGTGAAGCCGTCGTTGGAGAGCGACGTCGTGGCATCCGGCGAGCTCAGCAGCGCCCGCGCGGCCTCCACGTTACCCGCCTTCACGTCCTCGCCCATCTTGGCTTCCATGCAGTCGAGCAAGGTGTCTTGCGCCAGCTTCTGCAGCGTCTCCTTGAAGTGGGCGCTGGGCTTCTGACGCAGCGGGGTAGCGACGGATTTGAGAGCGCTGGCGCACTTGCCTTGGCCCGCTTGCTTCTTGGCGCTCGCAGCCACCTCGGCGGCGCGCTTCTCGTCGATCTCCTTCTCGACCGCCAGCGCTTCCCGCGTGCGATCGAGGGCGGCGTACTCGCGAGCTTCTTCGGCGCGATCATGAGCCGTGGCCCAATCGCCCTCCGCCATCGCCTTCTTGGCTTGTTCCAGCAGGATGCCGGCGAGCTCGTCCTTGCCATCTTCCGCCGCCTGGGTATCGCCGAAACGCAACACCAAGCGCCGGTAGTGACCCGCGTCGTGACTCTGCCGGGCCCGCTCGAGCAGGCGCTGCGCCTTGGCCTCGTCGGGGGAGTCGGCCGGCGATTCGGAGCCCTGGCCGGCGCCTCCGCAGGCGCTCGCGAGAGCCGATACGATCAGGAACAGACCCAAGGATTTTCGCGGAATCACGGGGCAGTGGGTCCCACGGCGCCCGAGGCTCGTCAAGCGAGGCCATGCCCCGTGCTAATCCTCAGTCGCGCGAGATGTCCCCTCCCCCTGGCTCGGAACAATTGGCGGCTTGGGCGCGCAGTCGACGCGCCGCCTACGAAGCAATGCCCAACCAGGAATGGTTTCGGGCCTGGGAGCCGTTCGACACCATGGTGAGCGCGGAAGCGTACCTGAACAGCATCTCGTGGCCTCTGGCCCCCGCCCAGATCACGATTGCCGAACCCTGGCTCGCCGCGTTGGACAGCGAGCCGCTCGATCGCACCCTGCTCGCGTTCGTCTCGCACCCGGGCCTGTACCGCCGCGCCGCCGCCCGTGGGGGCGAGCACTTCAACACCCGCGTCGCGTTCATCGAAACTCCTCCGCCGCCCACCGTGCGCATCGGGGACCCGAAATGGGACGAGCACGTGCTCACCTTCGCCGCGTCCGCCGCCGAAGCTGCCGCAGCGTTCCCCAAGGGCGCGCGGGAGCTGCTCGCGTCCTGGGGCTTTTCCGGTCACATCGAAGTGCGCCCCGGCGGCCTGGTGCTCCACTTCGCGGGGACCCGGCCGGCGCCGGATCATCTGTCGCGCCTGGCCAAGGCGATTCCGCCGCTCGTCGCCGAGCTGGTAAAGTGACGGCGCGCATGCAGCGAATTCTCGTCGTCGAAGATGAGCCCGCCATCGCGGAGAGCGTCGCCTACGCCCTGCGCCGGGACGGCTTCGGAGTGACGCTGGCGCACACCTTCGCGGACGCCGAGCGCGAAGCGCGGGACACGGACCTGATCGTGCTGGATCTGATGCTACCGGACGGCAGCGGCTTCGATCTGATCGGCATTCTGCGGCGCGAAAAGCGCCTCACGCCCATCATCGTGCTGTCCAGCCGCGACGGCGAAGCGGATCGGGTGGCGGCGCTGGAGACGGGCGCCGACGACTACGTGACCAAGCCGTTTTCCCCGCGGGAAGTGGTGGCCCGCGTGCGCGCCGTGCTGCGGCGTACGGGCCAGAGCGACGGCGGCGGCGCTGCTGGCGTCGGCGAGTTGCCCGTCACCGCGGACGACGCCACCCGCCGGGCCACCGTGCAGGGCAAGGCGCTGGAGCTCACCCGCGTGGAGTTCGACCTGCTCGCGGGCCTGCTCGACAGCCCGGGTCGCGTGTACACGCGCGCGCAGCTCATCGATCGCGTGTGGGGCGACGGCTTCGCCATCAGCGATCGCACGGTGGACTCGCACATCAAGTCACTGCGCAAGAAGATCGGCGAGGCCGGCGGCGAGCCAGGGCTGATCGAGACCGTGCGTGGCGTGGGCTATCGCATCACCGATCGCCCCACTGACACAGAGAAGCCGTGATCCGGCTGATCGTCGTCGCCGCCGCGGCGATCGGTTTGATCCTTTTCGCCGCCTTCGTGGTGTCGCGACTGCTCGAGTCGCGCACCCGCGGCATGTCGGTCCGCATGCAGGTGTTCTTGGCGCTGGCGTTGATCGTCGGCGCCTTCGCCTTCGGCCTCGGCTTGATGGTCATCGACCGCATCGAAGCGCGCGCGGTTCGCCTGGCCACACAGGCTGCCACCGACGAGGCTGCGAGCATCTCCGGCATGCTGGAAGGCGAGATGGATCGCACCGGCATGGGCATCCGCGACATCGCCGATCGCCTGGAGCAGGAACGCGAGCGCGGCGCGGACCTGCGCCTGGAGCTGCTCGACAGCGGTGGGCATGTCATCTTCCCCGCGGGCCAGAAGAGCGCTCGGGGCGAGCCGGGCACGGTAACGGTGGACGCCCCCGTGTCCGTGCGGGGCAAGGCCGTTGGCGCCGTACGCGTGGTGAAGCCCACCTTGGTCATGCGGCGCTTGCTGGCGGATTTCGCTCCCACGGTGCTGGTCATCAGCCTGGTACTGGGCGCCGTCGCGGCCATTGCCGCCGCACTCATCGGCCGCTCCATCGCGCGCCCCATCGAGGCACTGAGCGCTTTCGCCGAGCGTGTGAGTAGCGGCGAGCGCACCGCCGCGCCCCCCGCGGCCTTCGGTCGGGAGGTGATGCGCCTGTCGCGCTCGATCGACTCCATGCGGCGCCAGCTCGAAGGGCGCCCTTTCGTGGAGGCCTTCGCCGCGGATCTCTCCCACGAGCTCAAGAACCCCGTCGCCGCCATTCGCGCCAGCGCGGAGGTGCTGGAAGAGAGCGCTCTCGACGAGCCCGAGGAAGCGCGCCGCTTCGTCGCACGCATTCGCGAGTCCACGGAGCGCATCGAGCGCCTGCTCGGGGATCTTCTGAGCTTGGCGCGCATCGAGGCGCGCGGCGTGGAGACCTTCGACCCCGTGAACATGGGCGAGCTCGTGCGCACCATTTTGGAGGGCCTGGGCGAGGACGCCAAGCGAGTGCGGGTGGAGGCCGACGGCGACGCTCGCGTGCGTGGCGACGCGAGCTGGCTCTCCCGTGGCGTTCTCAACCTGGTGGACAACGCCCTCGTCCATTCCGAGCCGGGCCCGGTCGTCGTGCGCGTCGCCCGCGCGGATGCCGGCGTGGTGATCGAGGTGGAGAGCTCCGGCAGCGTGCCCAAGCACGTCCGCAAGAATCTGTTTCGCCGCTTCGTCACCACGCGTCCGGACAAGGGCGGCTCCGGCCTCGGCCTGGCCATCGTGCGGGCCGTCACGGAATCCCACGGAGGTCGCGCCGAGCTCGCCAGCCCCGGCCCGCCCAGCGTCGTGTTTCGGCTCACGCTCCCCCCGGCGCGCCGAAAGCTCTCCGACGCAGATACATAAGTTCAGTGATTTTCACGATTTGGCTGTTGGCCCGGCGCGGAACCTCGCTGTCCGGAAGGCGCATCTCCTCGAAACCTCCACACACGCTCCCCTCGACTCGCGCTTGGCTATGCCACCTTCGTCTTCTCGCTACCCCTACGTGAGGTCGTGCCTTGAACAACGCTGAGAAAATCATCCCCCGCCACGTGGCCATCATCATGGACGGCAACGGCCGTTGGGCGAAGGCCCGCGGGCTCGACCGCTCCGAGGGTCACGCCGAAGGTGCCCGCGCCGTGCGGGACGCGGTGGAGACGGCGACGCGCATCGGCGTCGAGTACCTGACCCTGTACGCCTTCAGCGTCGCCAACTGGGCACGCCCGCGGCCCGAGGTCGAAGCCTTGATGCGGCTGTTGGTGGACTTCGCCAAGCGCGAGCGCTCGGAGCTGCGCACGAACGGCATCCGCGTGAACGTCATTGGCCAGCTGGAGGACCTGCCCACGGTCACCCGCCGCGCCGTGGAAGACCTAATCGCCTACACCGCCGACGGCGATCGCATGACCCTCACCCTGGCGCTTTCGTACGGCGGGCGCCAAGACATCGTGGAAGCGGCGCGAGCCCTGGCCGTCCGCGCGCGAGCAGGCCTGGTGCTTCCGGAAGAGATCGACGAGTCCTTCTTCCACCGCGAGATGACCACGCGCTCGCTCCCGGACGTGGATCTCTTGATCCGCACCGGCGGCGAGACCCGCGTCAGCGACTTCTTGCTGTTCGAGTCGGCCTACGCCGAGCTGTTGTTCCTGCCCATCATGTGGCCGGACTTCACGCCGCAGACCTTGCTCGACGCCGTCGAGATGTACTCGAGCCGCGAGCGCCGCTTCGGACGCACGTCGGAGCAGGTGCAGGTTCCGCCGGAAGGCTCTTCCACCTTCGATCCGCTCGATCCACTGCCCTGAGAGTCACCTGGACGCCGCCGGCTCTGCCGACGGATACTGACAGGGAGTGCCTGATCAGATCATCGCGGGCCGATTCCGGCTGCTAGCGCGCGCTGGCGCCGGCGGCATGGGGCTCGTCTACCGGGCCCTCGACGAAGCGACCGGCGACACCGTCGCCGTGAAGGTCCTGCACCCGGGCCAGACCGGCGAGCGCTTCCTGCGGGAAGCGGCGGTGCTGTCCACCCTGGCGCACCCTGCCATCGTCCGCTACGTGGCGCACGGCGAGACCGAACGGGGACGCCTGTATCTCGCCATGGAGTGGCTCGCAGGGCGCACCCTCTCGGAGCACCTGGCAGAACGTCCGCTGACCATCAAGGAGACGTTGACCGTCGCCGCTCGGGTCGCCTCCGGCCTGGCGGCGGCGCATCGCGAGGGCGTGGTGCATCGCGACGTCAAGCCCAGCAACGTGTTCGTCGTGAATGGCTCCTTGGCGGACGCGAAGCTGATCGACTTCGGTGTGGCTCGGCGCCGCCTCGATCCCCACTTCACGGAAGCCGGCCTCTTGATCGGGACGCTCGCGTACATGTCGCCCGAACAGGCCTCCGGCGACCGCAACCCGGAGCCGGCCTCCGACGTATTCTCATTGGGCTCCTTGCTCTATCGCGCCGTGAGTGGAGAGCATCCCTTCAAGGGTGGAGACGCCACGGTGATCCTCGCCAAGGTGCTGCTGGACGAGCCCGCGCCGTTGTCTCGCTTGGTGCCGAACATCCCCGCGCCTTTCGAGCAGCTACTGACGGACATGCTCCACAAGCGGCCCGACGATCGGCCCGCCAACGCCGCAGCGGTGGAAGCCCGCCTGCGGTCCATGAGCATCGGCAACATCAGTGAGCCGCCGCCAGCAGCGCTCGGCAGCGAAGAACGGCGGGCCGTATGGGTCGCCCTGGTAGGGGGCGGGGAGCCGGAGGACACCGAGACCCGTGAGCTCCGACTCTCCCAACCGGAGCTGGCCCCCAACACACGGGCCGCAGCCATGGTCGCCAGCCACGGCGGCAGCTGGCACGTGCTGGCCGACGGCACCGGCGTGGCGACGTTCTTCGTCACCGAGACGGACCACGGCGCCGCCGCAGCCCGCGCCGCGATGGCGCTGGTTGCCTTGTTCGGCGATCGCCCCCTGGCTCTGAGCTTGGGCCTCGGCGTCGTGGGACAGCGCGGCCCCATCGGCAGCGCCCTGGACCGCGCGGTGACCACCCTCGCCGGCGCCCGCCCGGGAGAGGTCCGCGTGGATGCCGAAACCGCCCGCGTGCTCGGCCCCCGCCGCACGGTCCGGACCAGCGATGGACGCCACCGGTTGGGCTCCGAGAGCACGCCGCCGGACACCGCGCGGCTGTTTCTGGGTCGCGCCACCGAGTTCGTGGGCCGCGAACGCGAGCTCGTCGCGCTGGAGGCGTTGTACGACGAGTGCGCCAGCGAGCCCGTGGCACGCGCCGCGCTCGTGCTCGGTGACGCCGGTGTGGGCAAGTCCCGCTTGCGCTACGAGCTCGCGCTACGCCTGACGGAGCACGAGCTGCCGAGCACGGTCCTGCTCGGACGCTCGGACTCCCTCAGCGCGGGCAACCCCTTCGGCCTCTTGCGTCACGCTCTCCGGCGCTCCGCGGAGCTGTTCGACGGCGAGCCGGCGGAGCTCAGCCGCGAGAAACTGCTTCGACGCGTCACGCGCAGCATGGGGGATTCGGACCACGCGCGAGAAGTCGTCGCCTTCTTGGGCGAGCTCTCGGGCGTGCCCTTTCCCCTGAGCTTTGCCGAAGCGCTGGCGCCCGCCCGGGCCGATGCCACGCGCATGGGCGACGGTATCCGCGGCGCGTGGCTCGACTTCGTCGCGGCGGAGTGTGGCGCGCGCCCGCTCGTCATCCTGTTGGAGGATCTGCACTGGGGAGATCGCCCCAGCGTGAACCTGATCGACGCCGCCCTGGCGGCGCACCCGGAGCTGCCGCTGTTGGTGATTGCCTTCGCGCGGCCCACGGTGGACGAGACCCTGACCAAGCCCTGGGTGGAGCGTGGGGCTCAGACTCTTCGACTGCGGCCGCTGCATCGCGGGGCGGCGACCCAACTCTCGCGCTCCGTGCTCGGGGCGAGCGCGACGGAAGAAACCATCGCGCGCATCGTGGACCTCGCGGACGGCAACGCGTTCTTCCTCGAAGAGCTGATCCGCACCGTCGCCGACGGGCACTCGGAGCTTCCCGCTTCCGTGGTGGGCATGGTGCAAAACCGTCTCGACACGCTCCCCACGAACGCGCGTCGCATACTCCGGGCCGCCAGCGTGTTCGGCATGCGCTTCTGGCAGAGTGGCGCCGAGCACTTGACCGGCCAGCATCACGACGCCGCGGCCCTCGAAGAGCTCGCGGGGCGGGAGCTCGTCAGTCGCCGTCCCCAGAGCGCTTTCCCGGGACAAGCGGAGTACGCCTTTCGCCACTCGATGGTGCGCGAGGCCGCCTACGCGACGCTCACGGAGGAAGACCGCGCGCTGGGGCATCGCATGGCCGGGGAGTGGCTCGAGCGCGCCGGAGAGGTGGAATCCCTCGTGCTGGCGGAACACTACCGCCGCGGCGGCGAGCTGCCGCGAGCCGCCCACTTCTATGCCGCCGCTGCAGAACGCGCGTTGGAAGGCCACGATCTGACGGCGACCCTCGAACGCGCAGAGCTGGCCCTGACCTGCGGCCCCGACGCCGCCCTGCGTGGACGTCTCCGGCAGCTGGCGGCCCAAGCCCACTTGTGGCGTGGGGAGTACCTGCAGGGCGAGCGCGCCGCGGAGGAAGCGGCCCGGCTCCTCGAACGCGGCTCCACATCGTGGTTCTCGGCGCTGTCCGACGCCTGCTCGTGCAGCAGCAGTCTGGAGCACGGCGATGCCCTCGCGAACGCCGCCGAGCTCGCCGCCGACGCGACGGCCCTCGATGAAGACGCGAGGGCCGCTCAGATCATGTGCCTGTCCCGCGCCGCGAGCGGCTACCTGAAAGCGGGGCGTCGCGCCGACGCCGCCCGCTTGGTGGAAAAGATGGATGCCCTGTGCCCCGCCGTTCGAAGCCTGTCGGCGACGGCGTGGACGCACCACGCGCGTTCCGCAGTGGCCTACTTCGCTGGGGAGCAGAGCGCATTTCGCAAGGAGCTCTCGAGCGCGCTGTCGGCGTTCGACGCGACCGGCGAAACCCGCGCCGCGACCAACACCCGGGTGAACCTCGGTTTCATGGAGATGACCCTCGGCAACTACGAAACGGCCGAGAGCCTGCTGCGGCAGGCCCTCGCGACCACGGAGCGGCTGGGCCTCGCCAGCGTGCGCGCCTACGCGCTGCACAACCTGGGGCACATCCGTGCCGAGTGCGGCGCCCCGGCGGAAGCCATCGCGCTCCAGCGACAGGCGATTGCCATCGCGGAGCGTCACGGCGAGGGGATCTTGGAAGGGTCGGCGCGGGCGTATCTCGCCCTCGCGGCGTGTCGCGACGGGCAGCTCTCCCTGGCCGAGACGGAATCGCGGCGAGCCAGCAAGATTCTCGAGAAAATCCCGGGATTGCTGCCGTTGGCTCTGGCGACCCTGGCCCGCGTGCTGCTCGCCCGGGGCAGCGCCGCGGCCGCGCTCGCGGAAGCACGCCGCGCGCACGACCTCGCCGGAGAGCACGGCACTCCGGAAGACACCGAGTCCCTCGTGGCGTTGGTCCTCGCCCAAGCCCAGCTCGAGAACGGCCTCGAGAGCGATGCACGGCGCACGCTGGAGCATGGCGCGCGCTCGCTGCTTCGTCGCGCGGAGCGGGTTGGGGAAAAGAACGTGCTCGAGCGCGTGTCCGACAACGCCGAGCTGTTGGCGTTGGCCCGCGCGCACGGCGCGGCTTGATCAGAACGCGAACTCGACGGTGTTGAGCGATTTGACCTTGTCGCGCCAGCTCACACTGCGAATCTGACTCTTCACGCAGCTCGCGAGCTTGTCGTTCTTCGGCGTCACGTCCACGTCCACCCCTACCGCCTTGCCATTCCAGATGGCCACGCGGATCTTGACGTGCTCGCTTTCCTTCGCCTTGCACGGCTCGTAGAGCTTCATGTCCATGAGCGGCTCGCCCAACGCGTCGGGATCGAGATTGGAGCGCTCCATGCCCTGCGGCACTGCCGCGATCGCCTGCTCCACGCTCATGTCGTCGCTGAACTCGGGCTCCGCAGCCGCGGGCGGCGTCTCGGGCTCGGAAGGCTCTTCGCTCGCCGTCGTCGCCGGTGGCGGGCTGGGCTCGGGCGCCGTGGTCGGCTCTGGCTCCGGAGCTCGTGGCGGAGGCGCGGAGCCGCCGCATGCTGCGAGCACCAAGAGCATCGACCCCAAGATGAAATGCCGCATGGCGGCGAAGAGCATAGCGCGGTCAGATCCGCCACCCAACGCGTTTCGTGGACATCGGAAGGGCGTCGGGGGATACTCTTTTCAGGGGCACGCCATCGGGCGATGTAGGGGGTAGGGAGCTTTCGTTCGTGAGCAGAGTGAGATTGGACGACGACGTCGCCCGGGCCCGGGTGCTCCTCGTCGATGACGAGCCCATCGTTCTGCGCGCGCTGGCGCGTGTGCTTTCGGATTTCGCGGTGTCGACCACGCTGGACCCACGCGAGGCCATCGACTTGTTCGTGGACGGCGACTTCGACGTCGTCATCACGGACGTCGGCATGCCTGCGCTCGATGGCTTGTCGTTGCTCCCCAGACTGCGAGAGCACGACCCGGACGTTCCGGTGATCCTGCTCACCGGTGCGATCAGCCAGAGTCAGCTCCGTCTGGCCGCGGAGCGGGGCGCCTATCGCCTGCTGGAAAAGCCGTTTCCGCCAACGGACCTGATCGCCCTCGTGCGCCGCGCGGTGGGTCTGCGCCGCTTTGCCCGCACCCGGCGCGCGATGGAAGACGTGATCGCTCGGGTCAAGCCCCAGCGCTCGAGCAACGCGCCGCCCTCTGCGCTGGATCGTGCGTTGTCCACGCTGTGGATGGCCTACCAGCCCATCGTGACGAAAGACGGAGGCACCTTCGGCTGGGAAGCGCTCTTGCGCAGCCGCGAGGCGGACCTGGAAGACCCGCTGGCGCTGTTGGATCTGGCGAGTCGCCTCGGGCGCCTGCGGGACATCGAGGAGTCCGTGCGGTACCACGCACCACGTGCCCTACCCAGCATGCCTCCCGACACCAGCCTGTGCATCAACCTGCATCCCCACGAGCTCGAGGACGAGACCCTGTTGGCAGAGAGCTGCCCCATGGCGCCGCACGCGGCTCGCATCGTGTTGGAAGTGACGGAGCGCGCCGCGCTTTCCGACAATCCGCGCTTGAGCAGCACCTTGCGAGGGCTCCGCGAGCGGGGCTATCGCATCGCGATCGACGATCTGGGCGCGGGACACGCGGGACTCTCGGGGTTCGCCATGTTGGAGCCCGACATCGTCAAGCTCGACGTCGATCTGGTGCGCGGCATCGATCGCAGCAGCACCCGACAGCGGCTGGCCGCCACGCTCATCGACCTGTGCCACGACCTCGGCGCCCAAGTGGTGGCCGAAGGCGTGGAGAGCGAAGGCGAGAAGGCCCAGCTCATTTCCCTCGGCTGCGACCTGCTTCAGGGCTTCCTGTTCGCCAAGCCCGCCCATCCGCCCCCAGCGCCCCAGTGGTGAGGCTTGTGCTCGGGCCGCGGCCGATAGAGCCTGCGCGGCCATGAGCGAGCCCATCTTCAGCACTCACAATCCCGCGGACCAGAGCGAGCTTTCCCCGGTCAAGGCCACGGAGGAAGCCGCCGTCGCCAAGGTCGTGGCGAAGGCGCGCAAGGCGCAGCCGGCTTGGGCCGCCGTGCCCCTGTCGGAGCGCATTGGGACGATGAAGGAACTGGCTCGGCGCCTGCTGGACAAGCGTGCCGACGGCCTCGCTCTGATGAGCGCGGAGACCGGGCGCAGCGAGACGGAATGCCTGATGAGTGAGCTTTCGGGCGTGATGGACTTCGCCAAGGCCGCGGGGCGAGCGGCGCACAAGGCGATGGCGCCGGAGCGCATCAAGCTCTCCTCGCTCGACTACCCGGGCAAACGCATCACGGTGGAGCTCGTGCCCCGCGGAGTGATTGGCATCATCGCGCCCTGGAACTACCCGCTCTCGAACTTCTTCAAGTCGCTGTTCCCGGCGCTCCTGGCAGGCAACGCAGTGGTGCTCAAGCCCAGCGAGCACACGCCACGCACGGGCGCCTGGCTCGCGGACGTCTGCGCCGAGGTGCTCCCCGACGGCCTGGTCGGTCTGGTGCAGGGAGGCGGCGCCGTGGGCGGGGCGTTGATCGATGCGGACATCGACGGGCTGGTGTTCACCGGCTCCGTGCGCACCGGACGCAAGGTGTCGGCGCGGGCAGGAGAGCGTCTCATCCCGTGCTCCGTCGAGCTCGGCGGCAAGGACGCCGCCATCGTGCTCGCGGACTGTGACCTCGGTCGCACGGCGGTGGGCATTTTGCAGTGGGGCGTCCACAACGCCGGTCAGAACTGCGCGGCCATCGAGAGGGTGTACGTGGAGGAGGCGATCGCCGACGTCTTCGTGGAGCGCCTGGGGAAGATCGCGAAGAAGCTCCGGGTGGCGCCCCAAGACGGCCCGAGTGAGCTCGGCCCGCTGCAGAACGAAGCCCAGCTCGGCATCGTGGAGCGCCACGTGGCCGACGCCCTGGACAAGGGCGCCAAGCTGGTGGCGGGAGGCAAACGCACCGACAAGGGACTCGGCTATCAGGCGACGGTGCTCGATGGCTGCACGCCGGACATGCTGGTGATGCGCGAAGAGACCTTCGGCCCGGTCGTCGCGGTGCAGCGAGTGAAAGACGCGGAGGAGGCGCTGAAGCTCGCCAACGACTGCGCCTACGGGCTCAATGGCTCGGTGTGGACGCGGGACATCGCCCGCGGCGAGGAGCTCGCGCGTCGATTGGAGGTGGGCGTGGCGCTGGTGAACAACCACTCCATCACGGGCATCTTGGCGGAAACGCCCTGGACCGGCGTGAAGGACACCGGGCCCGGCATCGCCTCCAGCCGTCACGCCTATCACGTGTTTGCACGACCACGGACGCTCCTGGTAGACAGCTCCTCCAAGCCGGACCCTTGGTGGTTTCCGGCAAACGAGGATCTGACGGCCCTCGGCGAAGCCCTCGTGACGCGCTCCCTCCACGGTGGGCTCGGAGTGCTGCTCAAGCTCGGTGGCTTGGTCGGAAAGCGCGTGAAGGCGATACGAGAGCTCGGAGAAGGATGAAGATTCGACACAGCGTGTTGTGGGTGACCCTGGCCCTGGCCGGCTGTCAGCACGGCGAGGAGAAGCCGAAGGCCACGCCCCCGTCCGCCACCAGCACCCCGGCTCCGGTCACGCCGCCTGCCCCGAGCGCGAGCGCCAGCGCCACCCCGACGGCGGAAGACGCGGGCACGAGAGCCAAGGACGCGGCGCCCGACGCACCCGTGAGTCACGTTCCCGTGCTGACGGACGCAGACGGAGGCACCCTGCCCCAGACCGAAGAGCGTCCCACCACCACCTCGCCGTTCTTCACGGAGCTGTCTCGGACGCTGTTCGAAGCCATCCAGAAAGACGAGCCGGAGAAGGCCCATCCCTACTTCTTCCCTCGCCTGGCGTACCGGGAAGTGAAGGCCATCGAGAAGCCGGACCGTGACTACGAGCGGCGCCTTCTGGCCAACTTCGACCGCGACATCCACGAGTACCACCGAAAGCTGGGCGACGATCCCGCCGCCGCCCGCCTGATCGCCCTGGAAGTGCCGGAAGATCGCGCGCGCTGGATGAAGCCCGGCTCCGAGGGAAACAAGCTCGCCTACTTCCGAGTGCTCCACTCCGCGCTGCGCTTTGCGGATGCCAAAGGCAAGGAGCATTCCCTCGAGATCACCAGCCTGATCTCCTGGCGCGGCGAGTGGTACGTGGTCCACATCCACGGCTTCAAGTGATCGACATCACCGCGGTGCGTTGACGGCGGCGGCGTCCATGAAAAGATCCCTTTCATGGCGGAGCATCATGGATTTGCCGACGACGAGTGGGCGCTGGTGTGCGAGGCGCCGCTGGACGTGTTCATGGGCATCCTGGCAGCCGACTCCAGCGTGGAGTCCGTGCGCGCGGAGGTAGAGGCCCTGGAGCGCTGGATCGCACGTCACGCAAATGGAGATTCGGATCGAACCTGGGTGCGGGATCTGCTGAAGGGCGCGGACCATCCCTCCGAGGCTCAAGCCGCAGGGCGGGCGAGCATTGCGGAGGGGGAGCTGCTCGACAAGATCGAGCGCGTGGGTCAAGCCGTGGATGCTCGGCGTCCGCCGGAAGAGGCTCGCGAGTTCAAGGTGTCGCTGGTGGACCTGGCCAAGGAAGTCGCCGCGGCCTCCGGTGGCGCGCTCTCCGGCGGCCCGAAGACCTGCCAGTCCGAGGCGGACCTGATCTGGAAGCTGCGCCGGAAGCTCGACGTGTGATCAGAAGTCGACGATCACCGCGCCCCAGGTGAACCCGGACCCGAAGGCGACCATCGCGACCTTCATGCCCGGCTTGAGCTTCCCGCTCTGCACGGCCTCCGCCAGCAGGATCGGTATCGTGGCGGCGGTGGTGTTGCCATAACGCTGGATGTTGTGCACCACGCGATCTTCCGGCACGCCGATCTGTTCGGCGACGTACTGGTTGATTCGCATGTTGGCCTGGTGAAACAAGAACAGGTCGATGTCGTCCCGCGTGATGCCCTGGGCCATGCACGCCTGCATCAACACGCCGATCATGCGCTCCACCGCGTTGCGAAACACCTGCTTGCCATCCATGTGGGCCCACATGTGGCCCGGCTCCACCTGGCCGACGCCCTCGGCGTTGGTAGGAATGAACGGGCGTTTCTTGATGTCCCACACCTTTTGGGACAGCACGTCCGCGTAGCGGCCGTCCGCGCCGAGGTACCAGCCGCGCACGCCTTTGTCCTCGTCCGTGGCACTCACCACCACCGCTCCGGCACCGTCCCCGAAAAGGGAGGACACGGTGCGACCCTCCGTCGAGAGATCGAGCGCCGCGGAGTGCGTCTCCGCGCCCACCAGGAGCACGTGCTTTGCACCGCCGGATTGGACCATGCTCGCCGCCGTCGCCAGGCCGTAGACGAAGCCCGAGCACTGGTTTCGGATGTCCAGCGCCGGAACGAACTTCGGATTGTCGCCCTCGCACAGGCCGAGCTTCTGCTGCAGGTACACACCGGAGCCGGGGAAGGCGTGATCCGGCGAGAGCGTCGCGAACACGATCATGTCGAGGTCCGTCTTTTGGATCCCCGCCGCCGCGATGGCGTCCTCCGCGGCGTGCAGCGCCAGGTCGGAAGTTCCCACGCCTTCCTCGGCGAAGTGTCGCTCTTCGATGCCCGTTCGCTTTACGATCCACTCGTGCGTGGTGTCGATGCCGTAGTCCTTCGCCAGCTGGTCGTTGGTGACGACGCGCGGCGGAACGTAGAAGCCGGTACCGGAAATGTATGCGTTGGGCATGAGGCCGCCGATCATCGGCGGGATCTCGGGGTCAGGTCAACCGTCGAGGGTCATGCGCCATCGATGGCCAAGACGCATTCACACGCAAACAGATCTTCCGGATCCACGCTGCCTAGCAGCGAACGAACCAGGTCCTTGTACCCGGCTAGGAGATCGCGGTTCGCCTCCGGGAACTCCACGATCAATCCGGCGAGGCGAGTGGCCACGGGCTCGGCCATCGGGCGCCGGGCGGCAAGATAGGTTTCGATCGCCAAGTCGATCCAGTGCGCCTGTCGACTCGCCTCTGCCAGGTCCATGCAGCAGAGCCCGGCAGCCGCCAAGGCCTCGTCAGGAAGCGGCACGCCGCTTCGCAGCGTCTCCATGCGCCGCTGCAGCTGCCCTTCCAGCGCGCGGCCCGCAGCGTCCAGATCGCCGCGCTCCACCATCCGATCCACCACGTCTACGACGACTTCGAGCGGATCTCGAGAGGCCGACAAAGAGCGCAACGTCACCTTGGCCACGGGCTGCGACATGCGCGCGACCGGCGCGGCGGAGGGCGACGCCTTGGCCTCTCCTTCCACCGGTGCCGGGCTCGATTCCGTTGGCGGCGCAGCCGTGGGCCGCGGCAACGACTGCGGGAGCTTCGAGGTATCGGGGCGCTCCGTTGACGGTGCAGCCGCGCGGGGAACCATGCCGGAGCTCATCAACGACTCCGGTGGACGCGTCCCTTGAGCGGTGCGCTCCTCGGGCTCCGGCATCTTCATCGGTTCGTCATGCTCGAACTGGATCTGGGTGGGCGACTCCTGCTGGGTCTCGAGCTCGACGCACGACAGCAGGTTGCCCTGATCGTCGAAGGTGCGACGACTGGAGACCGCTTCCGCGTCCGGCTCCCCAAAAAACAAGGTCATCTCCAGCGTTCCGATCAGCAGGCTGTCGCCTTCCGACAGAGGTGCCGTCGCCGTCACGGGTACGCCATTGACGAAAACTCCGTTCGCACTGCCAAGGTCTTCGACGGAAACCGTGCCTCCTTGATTGAGGATCCGGGCATGACGCCGCGAGACGAGCGGTCCCACGATGGCGAGATCCGCGTCTGCCCCGCGGCCAATGACCGTGGACCCATCACGCAAAGGCACCTCGTGCCCGCGGATGAGCAAGGTGGGAGCGTGGGAACGCGCGGAACGTCGCGGAAAGTCCGCCACGTGACCATCGTAGCACTGGGTGCTAGCGCTCTGGCGGGAAAGCAAAGTGCCATGAAATCCGAGCCTATGAGCGCCATCGACGCCGCCTGGCGGCGGATGGACAGCGAAACCAACGCCATGGTCATCACCGCCCTGCTGACCTTCGAGCAGGCGCCAGAGTTCAATGATGTCGAGCGGTTGGTGTCCGAGCGGCTGCTCCAGGACCCGCGCTTTCGGCAGCGAGTGGTGCCCCCCACCCTGCCGTTGGGAACGCCGAGCTGGGAGATGGATCCCCACTTCGACCTCCACAACCACCTACATCGGCGGGCGCTGCCCACACCAGGGGACGATCGGGCGCTGGAGGAGCTCCTCAGCGAGCTCACCAGCAGCCGCCTCGATCCCGACCGTCCGCTTTGGCAGCTGCACTACGTCGAGCGCGGCGACCGCGGCGCCGCCATCGTGGCACGCCTTCACCACTGTATTGGCGATGGCGTTGCCCTCGTGCGCTTGCTGCTCGGCATGACGGACGAGGGCGGAGCGCTCCCACCGCCGCCGGAGGTCGGGCTCTCCCCACAGCGGCCGCGGTCCGCCCGGGAGCTCGGGGAGCTGACCAAGAACATGGCCAAGAGCCTGGGACACACGCTGCTGCTCCCGCGCGACGCGCCCTCCGCCTTGAGCGGCGCGCTCGGCGTTCAAAAGCGCGCCGCCTGGTCTCGGAGCTTCCCCTTGGCCGCAATCAAGGGCGCCGCCCACGCGCTTTCGGCCACCGTGAACGACGTGCTCATGGCCGCGCTCACCGGGGCGCTACGGACACATCTGTTGGAGCACGGTGGTCTGCCGGAAGGCGGCGAGATCCGCGCGCTGGTTCCGGTGTACGTCAAAGCCGCCGACTCGGGGCACGGCCTCGGCAATCACTTCGGGCTGGTGTACCTCGATCTTCCCCTCGCCGAGAGCGACCCACTGGCGCGCGTGCACGAGACGCAGCGCAGAACGGCGGCCATCAAGGCGTCCCCGGAAGCGATGGTGGCGCTCTCGGTGCTGGGCGCCTTGGGGGTGGCGAGCAGCGAGATCGAGCACATCGGCATCGAGCTCTTCACCCGCAAGGCCACCGTGATGGTCACCAACGTGCCGGGCCCCCCGCAGACCATCCACTTGGCCGGCAAACCCCTCGACGGCATCATGGTCTGGGCGCCCGTCGCAGGGCACATCGGCGTGGGGCTGTCGCTGCTTTCCTATGCGGGCCAGGTCCGGCTCGGCATTTCCACCGATGCTCTACGCTGCAGCGATCCCAAGAGCATCGTCCGGATGTTCGAGCACGAGATCGTTCGGCTGGTCACTTCGCTCGGTCCGGAGGCATCATCGGGTTGATGGGTCCGTTCGGATTCTTGTCGCGGCGACGGCTGCTCGCAGCCGGGCTCGGAGGCGGCGTCCTGATCGCCGCTGGCGTCGGCGGGCTCGCGGCGCTCCGCGGCACCGCCCCGGCGGTGGCCGGACTCTCGGTGCTATCCGCCCAGGAGTACCGCACCCTGGCGAACATCGCCCGCGCTCAGCTGCCTCGGGGTGGGCCCTTCGAGCTGGGCGCGGAGGACTTCGACTTGCCGCGAGCCTTCGACGGCTTCTTGAAGAACGAGGCAGCGGAGAACGTGCGCGACCTGCGGCGTGCGTTGCTGCTGTTCGAGTACGGGCCGGTGCTGTTCGAAGGTCACTTCGTCACGTTCTCCAACCTCTCTGTCGAACAGCGCGCGAAGCACTGGGAAGCCTGGTGCCAGAGCGACACCACGCTCCGCCGGCAGGTGGCTCTCGCGTTCCGCAAGTTCCTGTCCATGGTGTTCTACGACACACCCGAGGTGTGGCCGAGCATCCACTACCCGGGGCCGCTGATCGGCAGCTGACCATGGCCGGCGAGATCCACGACCTATCCAAGAAGAAGCCCCCCCGGGAGATCGTCGCCGACGTGTGCATCGTCGGGTCCGGCTGCGGCGGCGCGACGGCCGCGTGGGTCCTGGCCAAGGCCGGGCGCGACGTGGTGGTGCTGGAAGAAGGCGGCGACTTCACCGGACCCGAGCTCACGGGCCGTGATGGCGCCATGTACGACCAGCTGTACATGGACCGCGGCGCGCGGGTCACCGCGGATCTCTCGGTGAACGTGCTGCAGGCGCGCGTTCTCGGGGGCGGCGGCGTGATCAACGCCAGCGACGTCGTGCCACTCTCCGACGCCGTGCTGCGCCACTGGCAAAAGCGCTTCGACCTGTCCGCGTTCTCTCCGGAAGCGCTGGCGCCGTACAAGAAGCGGGCGCTCGAAGATCTCTCCGCCAGCCGCATCGCCGAGGACCATGTGAATCGCGCCAACGCGCTCCTGCGCCAAGGCACCAAGGCCCTGAATCTCCGCGGCGAGGTGATGCTCAACAATCGCGTCGGCTGCATCGGCACCGGCACCTGTCTCATCGGCTGCCCCATCAACGCCAAGAAGAACCCGCGCTTCGTCGCCATCCCCGGCGCGCTCGACGCCGGCGCTCGCTTCTTCACGCGTGCCCGCGCCCGCCGCATCCTCTCCGGCGAGCAAGAGATGAAACGCATCGAGGTAAATACCCTCGACGAACGCGGCTACCGCGTCGTCGGCCACACCCAGGTGCGCGCGCGCATCGTGATCTTGGCGGCCAACGCCGTGGCCAGCGCCGAGCTCTTGCTCCGCTCCGGCCTCGGCAACCAGCACGTTGGCCGAAACCTCATGCTGCAGCCGCAGCTACCCGTGACCGCGATCTTCAAGGAGCCCATCACCGCCTTTCGCGGCATTCCCCAGTCCTACGCCGTCACCGAGTTCGAGGTGGATGATCATCCCGAGCACGGCCTGTGGGGCTATCGCATCGAGGGCATCATGGGCACGCCCGGCATGGTCGCATCCCTGCTCCCGTTCTCCGGTATCGAGGGCAAGCGCGCGATGCAGCTCTACGATCGCATCGCCGCCTCCTTGCTCCTGGTCATCGACCGCCCCAGCGGCAACGTGCGGCTCTCCGACGGCCGCTTGGTCGTGGATTATTGGCAGAAGGAAGACCACAAGGCCCGCCTGCGCGACGCCATCAAGCAGTGCGCGCGCATCTACTTCGCCGCCGGCGCCCAGCGCATCATCGTTCCCACCACGCCGCCGCTGGTCTTCGACAGCGAGGCCGACCTCACGCGCGTGGACTCCGTGCGCTTCGACGTCGCCTCCGCGCCACTGCTCTCCGCCCACCAACAGGGCACCATCCGCATGGCGCCCTCGTCCCGCCTGGGCGGCGCCGACCCCACTGGCCGCGTCTACGGCACCAAGGACATCTACGTCTTCGACTCCTCGGGGTTCCCGTCCAGCTCGTCGAGCCACACGATGACGCCCATCTTGACGGTCTCGCGCTTCCTCGCCGATCGCCTCGCGGCCGAAGCCTGATCGCGGATTTTCATTTTGCTGGTGCGGCGCGGATCCCGTCGGTTCCGCGCCGGACCAACATGAAAATGCTACTGGGACGTCAGCGGCGGGCGCCGATGAAGATGCGCAGCACGTACCAGAACATCAGCGCGACGGACGCGAACAGCTGTAGCGCGGCGCCCACGTAGCGATCCTCCGGGAAGTGATGCAGCACGTTGGAGGTGTCGTACAGGATGGCGGCGCCGGCGAAGACGACCATGCCCACGCTGAACAGCGTGCCCAGGGTGAAGCCGAACAGCAGCGATGCGCCGATGAGCAGCAGCGCCGAGAGGCCGATCCAGCGCAGGAAGCTGCCCAGGAACGAGAAGTCCTTGCGCGTCATGAAGGCGATGGCGGTGAGGCCCGCGAAACCGACCATGGTCACGATGCCCGCGCTCTGGATGGCGCCGGGGGCGAACTGCGTGGCAATGAACAGCAGCGGGACGAAGATGATCGCTTCGGCGAGCACGAAGCCGCCGAGCGCCGCGTACTGCGCGGGCTTCGAGGCGGAGGTCTGGGCCACGTGGCTCGCGAGCCAGGAGACGACCATGAACGCGCCCAGCACCAACAGCCAGCTCGTGCCGATCATCAGCTGAGCGATGACGGTGGCGATGCCCGACATGAACAGGCCGATCTCGATCAGCGTGAACGCGAGGATCGCCCCGAACAGGTGGTTATAGGTCTGGACGATGAAGCGCGCCCGGCGCTCGATGGCGGACTTCTGGGCGGCGCCCGGGCGGGCAAAAGACGGCTGGTAGCTTTGGGACATGGTTCGAGCTCTCCTCCCCGTGGTTGAGCGCGTGGAACATGGAGGTGACGCGCCCGGTCCGCAAGGGAAAGCGGAAACTTCCGCCACCAGGAAAGCGTACGGGGTGCCCCCTCTATTCCTGCAAGCGCCCCCAAAAAAAGCTCAGAAAAGTGAGCACTTCGGTGGGGATGCCCGGCCAAGTCGCGGAAATGATCCCGCGGGCGCGCGAAAATCCGACCCTGTTCAGCTCGCGGGGGCGGTCGTCTCGGAGTGTGGCGCCGGAGCGTGGCGTTCGAGCTCGAGCAGGCCAAGGGCGGCGAGCGCAGCGAGATCGGCGAACAACAGCGGAGCGAACACCGGCGCGCCGTACACGAAGGCGTCCCAGGTGGACGTGGTCTTTGCGGCGCGCAGGTTCGCGATCAGGTGGAGGCCCGAGCCGGCCACGCCCACCAGCGCCTCGACGGCCATCAGCCCGAGGGTGATGCGCAAGAACGGACGGCCGCGTTTCCCGAACACGGCCATGAGCAAGAAGCTCGCGCCGTAGCCCCCGGCGATGACGGCCACCCACTCCATGGGACGGAAGAACCCGTTCTGCGCGTGGTCCGTGAGGGACAGCACGAAGTTGCCGACGAAGCCGCCGAAGGCGAGGAACACGACCCACTGCGCCCAGCTCCGCGAACGAGGGCGCTCGAAGCGATTGACCAGCAGGAGCAAGCCGAGACCGACGTAGGACAGCGGCGCCGCGAAGGGCGCGGCGTACACCAGGCTCTTCAAGGTCAGGCTCTCGAAGAAGGAGCTCTCGAGGTGGAACACCAGCCCGGCCACGCCCACCACGATCGCCGCGATGCCCACACCCAGCCCCACGAGCTTGCCGCTGGTGCGCTGGAAGCGCCGGCCCAAGAGACCGGGCAGCAGCAGAAGCGGCGCGAGGGCCGAAAATACCACCGGGATCCATTCATCCGTCTCGGCAAAGCCATTCACCGCGTGGGCGATGCCCACGTCCACCGCCAGGAACGCGAGGTTCGAGACGGCGAAGGCCTCCACCAACCAGGGCAAGGACCAACGTTCGGCGAAGGGTTCAGTCATGGGGTGGGGGCGCGGGCTGCTTCTCGCGAGCGGCGCGCAGCTCGCGGGCGGCACTCTCCAGCTTCACGCCGTAGTGAAGAAGCTCGTAGTTGCCGTGCCATTGCACGAAGTCCGCACCGCCCATGAAGGCGCCGTGCTTGGCCGTGCGCCCATAGTAGTGCCACATGTCGAACTCCAAGAACTCGATCTCTTCGTCGAAGGGCTGGGGCGTGAGCAGTCCGTCTTTGCGCAGATCCGCCACCAGCTTTTCGCTCCGTTGGATCTTGGTGTTGGTGCTCTCCACCACCTTCTCTGCCCGCTCGAAGTAGTCGTCCACGTTCTTGTCCGTGTGACACTTCTCGCAAACTTCCTTCATCTCGTCCTGCCCCTTCGGGTAGCCGGGGCGCTTTTGGCTGATGGCCGCGAACAGGTACCAAGAGAGACGTTCGCCCACGTCGTGCGTGACCTTGAGGCCTTCGATGCCGCTCATGTGACAGGTGGAGCAGGTGGGCACCGGCATGTCGCTGGTGGTGAGGTGCTTCGGATCCGCCGACAGATTCATGCTGCTGCGCTGCGCGGTGAACAGCGCGCCGTGCTTGGACTCTTCGTAGATCTCGATCTGCGAGTGATCCGGGCCCATGTGGCACTGCCCGCAGGTGGTGGGCTCGCGTGCCAGCTCGATGGAACCGGAGTGCCGCGAGTGGCACGGCGTGCAGGTTCCAAAGCTGCCATCGGCGTTGGGCTTGCCGATGGAGTGACAGTTCTGACAGCCGCTGGCGATGGCGCTCGCGCCTTCCAGCTGGGCCAGGCCGTTGGGCGCGCGGTCCACCGCCTCCGGATGATACTTCTTGGCGAAGGCCAGCTGCTCCGGGGAAAAGTCGTCCCGCCCGGCGACCGCCGCCCAGGCCGGAGCCGCGTGTCTGCTGCGGGCGAACTGCTCGTACTCCGTGGTGTGGCAGCCCTGACAGTTCTTGGCCGTGAGCTTCTCGGAAATGGTGAAGCCCTTGTGCTCGATGCCGTGCTGATCCGCCGCCGGCCGATGGCAATCCAGACAGGTGACGCCCTTGGCGGCGTGCTTGCTGCCTTCGTACTGATGCACGATGGCGCTGGTCTCCCGTCGATGGCACTCGGCACACTTGCCGCTCGCCTTCACCAGATCCGCGCTGGGCTGCGCGACCTCCACCTTCGGTCGCTGGGCGTTGACCAGGAACGCGACGACGATGGCCGCTGTTCCGATGAACACCGCGATGAATACCGACTTGAACGTGACCCGATCGCGCACGGAGCTCCTCCCTTCCCGCGCAGGACGTTAGCCAACGCGGCCGCAAAGGGCAATGACGTCCGCTCTCGCCAAGGTACTCGCAATGTGCATGGGTTTGTCGCGGCAGCGCGGAACCTCGCGGCCGCGGGGCCGTCACAAGAGCGCCGCGGCGAAGCGCTGTCCGGCACCGCTGTGCGTCGCGACCCAGTCGCGGACCACGTCGGGGTGCGCCGCGGCGAGCGCGCGCAGCACTCGCTCGCCCTCCGCGGGCGGTGCGTCGCCGTCTTGCCACTGGGCCATCGCGTCGAGCACCTTCGCGACAACGCCGGCGCTGGGCGCGAGATCCGCATAGAGCCACAAGCCCCACGCGACCACGCGGCCACCCTGCACTTGGTGGCCAATCGGCTGCGTCGCGAGCACGCGTTCCTGCGCGTCGGGAGCCAGCTGCGCGAGGCCGCGTCGGAGCACCCGGGTGTAGCTGATGCCCTGCTGGAACAGCGCCTCGTAGGGCTCCGGCAACGCGCCCAGCTCCGCCAAGGTGGTGAAGAGCACCGCGCGGATCAGATCGTACTGGGGCGAAGCGAGGAACGGATCGGCGAGGCGCTGGAGCGCCGGAGCGTTCGAGCCCGCGATCAGCACGTCCACCAAGAGGAGCCCGAGATCGGCGGCGTGCTCGTACTCGTCCGCCTGCAGCGCATCGGACCAGGGCCAGCGGCGCAGCAAGAGGTAATCGCCCCGGGCGGCCTCGGTGGCGACGGCGAGCAGCGCTGCCTCGTCCAGCGTCGAGAGCGTCAGAACGGCGTCTGCGCTGCGGCCCTGCTGACGCGCGATGAGCTCGCGGGAAATCCAGAGCCACGCTGGCACGTCGTTCACCCGCTGGTCGAGAGCGCCGGGCGTTTCGCTCCCGAGGAAGCGCCGCAAGTCCTCCAAGCGCGCGGGCAGCCCGTGCTCTTGCAGTGCGTAGTAGCCGTCCGCTCCGTTCAGGAACGTCTCGGCGGACAGCTGCGTGAGCACGCGCGTTTGCTCCTCCGTGAGCTCGCGCGGGTCCCGCGGCGGATGCGGCAGCTCGTGGTCTTTCGGGAACAGCGCGTGCACCGCGCGCGCGGCGACGCGGCTCGCGCTCCACGTGCCCCGCAGCGCGGCGAGGCACGTCGCGAGATCCGTCGAGCCCAGCTCGGCGGCGCGAGCGGCGATCACTTCCGCGAGCAAGTTGCCGACGTCCCCGTAGGCCCAGGGCAGCGCGGCGGCCGGCGTGGACAGGCCGTCCACCAGCGGCGGTCCCCAGCGGTCGAAGCCTTCGCTGGACCACCAGGCGCGGACCACGGCCCGCATCAAAGCGGCGAGGCCGTCCAACGGCTCGTCGCCGAGGTCGTCGGAGTAGCGGCCCAGCGCCAAGACGATGCTGGCGCGGACGACCTCGACCTTCTCGCGGGCAAGCCGCGCAGCGAGGGCCGTTCTCGCCTCCGTCACGGTTGCGAACCCCAACGCCAGGGCCGCGGCAGCGCGCACGCCCGCCGCGCGGTCCGACAGCGCTGCGACGAGCTCTTCTGCCACCGCGCCCAAGGCTTCCGCGCCGGGGACGGCGTGCGGCCGGCCGAGCCAGCGCGCGTGGCTGCCGCCGCACGCGAGATCCACACACAGCATGATGAGCCGATCGCGCTCCTTCAGGCGCGCGTCGAAGCACAGCGGCAATAGCAGCGGCAGCGCAACCGCGGCGGCCGGCGTCGGCGTGCCCTGATGGTTCAGCGCTTCGCTCAACTGGCTGACGGCGTTCTTGCGCACCGATGCCGAGCTCGCGGTCAGCTCCTCGATCCAGGTTGGAACCCGAGTGGCGGGTCCGTCGTGGGTTTCGATCGCCGACCAGTCGATCTCGCTCATGGGCCCGCTGACATATCCCGGCGCTGGGCACGGGCCAATCACCCGCGTTGACCCTCGCCATCGCCAACGATAGCGTCGAGACCATGAAGCGCATCGCCCTCGTCGTCTCGGTTCTGTTCGCGGTTGGCTCTTTCGGTTGCGGCAGCGACGACTCGAGCGGGTCCGGCGGTTCGAGCGGGTCCAGTGGCTCCGGCGGCTCCAGCGGTTCCACCGGCGGCAGCGCGGGGGCGGCAACGGGCGGCGCCGGCGGCAACGGCGGCGCGTCCGGCGGTGGTGCCGGCGGCGCGGGCAGCGGAGATTGCCCCACCTGCCTGGCCTGCGTGCAGAGCGCGTGCGGGACGGAGATCACCACCTGCGAAGCCGACACGGAGTGCAAGGCGATCTACGACTGCGTCAAGGCGTGCGGCCAGAAGACGCCGGATCAGTGCATCGCCGACCATCAAGGCGGCGTCACCATCTGGGCCGGCGTGTCCCAGTGTTTGAACGACAATTGCCTCTCCAGTTGCCAGTAGCCCGAGGCGGTTCCGAACCGGGCCGGCCTGCTCTACATTGGGCGCCATGCGCTACCTGCACACCATGGTCCGCGTGCAAGACTTGGACGCGGCTCTCGACTTCTTTTGCAACAAGCTGGGCCTGAAAGAGGCGCGGCGCACGGAGCACGAACAGGGGCGCTTCACCCTGGTGTACCTGGAGACCGGCGCAGCGGGGGACTCGGCGCAGATCGAGCTCACGTACAACTGGGATCAGAAAGAGCCCTACGGCGGCGGTCGCAATTTCGGCCACGTCGCCTTCGCCGTCGACGACATCTACGCCCTTTGCGAGAAGCTCCAGGCGAGCGGCGTCACCATCCTGCGGCCGCCGCGGGACGGGCGCATGGCCTTCGTCCGTTCTCCGGATCAGATCTCCGTAGAGCTCCTGCAAGCCGGCGCCGCGCTCCCGCCCAAGGAGCCGTGGGCCAGCATGCCCAGCACCGGCGAGTGGTGAACCGACGGGGTTCGCGCCGCAGCGACATCATGAGGCACTGGCACGCCCGGCAGGATTCGAGCCGGCGGTCCCAGGGGCGCCGCTGGACTCCATCTGATCTGCTGGGACGATGCACGACTCGCAGGAGGCCGCGAGCACGGGCCCGAAGGGCCCGCGCGCAGCGAACCGATCAACCGATCGCATGCCTACTGGTCCTCTAGCTCCGTGGCCGTCTTTCGCCGTTTCTGTGGCACGCCCGGCAGGATTCGAGCCGGCGGTCCCAGGGGCGCCGCTGGACTCCATCTGATCTGCTGGGACGATGCACGCCTTGCAGGAGGCCGCGAGCACGGGCCCGAAGGGCCCGCGCGCAGCGAACCGATCAACCGATCGCATGCCTACTGGTCCTCTAGCTCCGTGACCGTCTTTCGCCGTTTCTGTGGCACGCCCGGCAGGATTCGAACCTGCGACCAGTGGATTAGAAATCCACCGCTCTATCCACTGAGCTACGGGCGCAAAGGACGCAGTCGGAGCGATTGGTCCTCGGCCCGGGGCCCCTGTCAAGCGCCGGCGGGCGCGCGGAACGGGGCCACCAGCTCCTCGCTCCGGGCGGCGAGACGCTGCCGCGCGCTGGCGTCGTAGGCGGCGGGGTTGGCCCGGGCGGGGGCCTGGACGTCGTAATACTGGCCGGATTTCTCGCCGGAAAGCGCGCGCTCCACGGCGGAAACGATGGCGTCACGACCGATGCTGGCGGGACCGTGGGGCTCGATGCCAATGCCGCGCACCATGTTGGTGTCGAGCAGCGTGCCCGGATGCAGCACCGTCACCACGCGATCGGGATGCGCTGCTGCCAGGTCGAAGGAGCTCATCACCAGCGCGAGCTTGCTGCGCCGATAGGCGACGATCCCGGAGTAGCCGCGCTCCGTCATCAGGTCGTCGAAGTCCAGCGGCTCTTGGCCGATGGACGCCACGTTCACGATCGCGCGGCGCGGGATTCCGGCGCGGAGCAGGTCCGTGGTCAACAAGTACGGCGCGAGGTAGTTCACGGCGAGGCGTAGCTCGAAGCCGTCTTCTGAGGTTTCCCGCTGCGTGCGATCGTGTCCGAAACCCACGCCGGCGTTGTTCACCAGCACGTCGAGGTTCGGCACGCGCTTCTCGATCTCTTCGGCCAGACGCTTCGTCTGGGCCAGGGAGGAGAGATCCGCGAGCAGCCCCTCCGCGCGGATGCCGGCCTTGCGGAGCTCTCCCACGCTGCGCTCGACCTTGTCGGCGCTGCGCCCATGGGCGAACACGTGCGCACCACGGCGGCCGAGCTCCTCCACGGCCAGCCGCCCGATGCCGTCCGTGGCCCCCATCAGCACGATGGAAACTCCCGAGAGATCTTGGTTCATGGGTTTGTTTGTGCGGCGCGATGCCGTCACGGCAAGCCTCCGGTGCAGCGGGGCGGCGACTTTGCTACACCACGGTCGCAATGACGCGGCGGGGAAACGGCAGATCCGGTGCGGCGGGGCTCGTCGCCTTGGCCATCGTCGCCGTAGCGTGCGCCCGCGAGCGCACTGCCGCACCCCCGCCGGCTGCACCCGGGCCCGGACCCGCGCTGACGCCGGCGCCCTCCACGTCGCGGGCGCCCTCCGTCGCGCCCACCCACAGCGGCACGGATGCGTGGGCCGCGACCTGCGCGGCCGCGTCGAGCTGCGGCGTGTGCATGAATCGGCCGCCCTGTACCTGGTGCGCCGGCGACGAACGTTGCGTGAGCCCCGACGGCGCGTGCACGTCCAAGCGCTTGGCGGACGGCGCGGCGTGCATGACGGCACCTCTGGCGCTGGAACAGGAGCGGCACCCGGAGCTCGCCTCCGGGCTGCGCCCCTATCAGCTCGTGCGTGAGAGCAAGACGCTGTCCGCCGCGTCCTTTCGCCAAGAGCGCTTCTTCATCAACGACGGCGACTGCTTCGCGATCCTCACGGAGAGCAGCGCGCCCCTCCGGCTTCACTACGCCATCGCGGAGCGGGGCACCCCCGATCCGACGAGCAAGAAGCCTCCGCCAGAGCCGGGAACGGGCAAGGCCGGAAAGGACGCAGAGCTGTCTCCGGAGTTCTGCCCCTACGAGCCCGTGTATCTGGTGGTCACCTCGCTGTCACCCTCCGCGAGCGCAGTGGGCGAGGTGCGCTTGCATCTCTTGCGACGCCCGCATCCGGATCCTGCGCGGCTCGAGCGCGAACGGCCGCCGCGTCCCACCGGAGGCAACTGCTCGAGCTACGAGTGCGGCGAAGATTGCACCAGTGAGCTAAACGCCTGCAACCTCGACTGCTTCCGCTACGGCCGCCACGAGATGGGCAGCGAGAGTCTGTGCAAGGCGGGCTGCAATCAGGCCCATCGCAGCTGCGAGCGCAGCTGCCGCATCCCCTGCCCGCGTTAGACGCGAGATTCCGGCGGCAGCTCCCCTTCGCGCTCCTGCTGCTTCTTGTGCAGGTGGATGGCGAGGGCCACCAGCGGCACCGTGGCGGTGGACGCGAAGCCGAACACGATGGCGGACCAGCTCGGGTGGATCAGGCACAGCGCGGAGCTCGCGACCATGACCACGCACAGCGGCCACAGGCCCCGCAGCATCACGATGGTGGCCGCCGCGGAGACCAAGCACAGCACCAGCGAGTCCAGGGCGAAGATGTAGGGCGTGGGCAGCGCCAGCGCACCCCCGAAAAAGCGCGTGAACACCACGGACACGCCGGAGAGGAGCATCAAACCGACGAGCCGGCGATTGAAGGCGTTCTGCATCAGCTGTTTCCGCCACACACCCACCGCGGCCAGCATCACGAGCACCAACACCAGAGCTAGAGACAGAAGCGTCTGCACCTTGAGGCGTGACGGATGCGGCTGCATCAGGGCGAAGGCCGCCATGGCACCGGAGGCGCCGAGCAACGCGGCCAGGGCGCGCGACCGTTGCTTGCCGGCCACGCGCACGTCCATGTCGTTCGCCATCTCGCGAAGCCGCTTCTCTTCCAGCTGCTGGCGCGCCTTCTTCTTCTTTTCGGCGGCGACCCGCGCGGCGAGCTCGGGCGACGGCGGGTCGAGCTCCTTCACCAGCGTCTCGGCGGTTTCCGCGTGGCCCTGACGCAGCTCCAGATCCGCCAGCGCGCACAGCACACGGTGCAAGCCGGCGCGCGCCGCGTCGTTCTCCGGCCACTCCGAGAGCGCCTGGGTGAAACCGAAGCGGCTCTCCGTCGCGAGCTGATACGCCCGGGCCAGATCTCCCGGAGGTTCCGCCGCAGGCGCGCCGGCCAACAGCTCGAGCAGCGCGCTCAGCCGCTCCCCCGCGCTCTCCGCCAGCGCGATGGACCCGCGGTGACCGAGGAAATCCGCCAGAGCCTGACGCAGCGCCAAGGCGGACTCGGGGCGCGCTTCGGGATCCCGCGCCATGGACCTGCGACAGAGCTCCGCGAGCTCCTTGGGCACGGCGTCCGTGTACTCCGGCGTATCGGAGCAGAACGCCGACAGCAGCACGTCCTGCAGACTCTCGCCGAAGTGTCGGAACTGCCCGGTGAGGATCTCGTGCAGCGTGGCACCCAGCAAGTACACGTCGGTCTGCGGCGACACGGCGCGCCCCGCCACCATCTCCGGCGCCATGTACGCCGGCGTGCCCACCAGGCCGGTTCGCTCCGACGCGTCGTCCAGGCGCAGGGCAATGCCCCAGTCCACCAGGTACACCTCGCCGAAATCCCCCAACATCACGTTCTCGGGTTTGATGTCGCGATGCACCACGCCGCGGGTGTGGGCGAAGTGCACCGCTTGGCACACCTGCATCAAGATCTCCAAGTGCGCGACCATGCGATCCTCGCCGCGGGCGCTCCACGCGGGGTGCGCGGCGTCGTGCAGCAACGCGCGCCACTCCACGCCTTCGACGCGCTTCATGACCAGCACCGGGCGCCCGCGATCGTCGAGGCCGAGGGCGTGCACGGGCACGATGCCAGGGTGCTCGAGCGCACCGGTCACCACCGCTTCCCGCAAGATGGCCGCCGCGGCGCTCGCCGTAGCGCGCTCCTTGACGGTCTTCACGGCCACCTCGCGCCGGAGCGAGTGCTGTCGCGCGGCGTGCACCCGTCCCATGCCGCCCTCGCCCAGCACGCCGCGCACTTCCAGATCCGTTCGGCTCACGGCCGCGGGCGTCGGGGCGCCCTCGGCGTCCGCATCACTGAAGGAGAGGGAGATGCGCGGCAGCTCCTCCGCCACCGGGCGTGTCCAGGCCGCGGGCTCCGGCGTGATGGTGGCATCGACGGCCACGGCGGTCTCCGCCAGCGCCAGCTCCTGCCAGCGCTGGTCGAAGGTCTGCCGAAGCTCGACGGTGCCGGCCACGATTAGCGACGCCGACGCCGCGCGATCAGGAGGCCGAGAGCGAAGAGCGCGATGGATCCGGCGCCGCCATTGGAGCGTGACGCGAGGCGACAGCCGCAACCGGAGTCGTCTCCCGAGTCCGGACTGGCGGAGCTACCGCCACCGCCGCTGCTGCCGGCGCCTCCGCCGGTGCCGCTGCCCCCAGAGCCGGAGACGCCGCCGTCCGTAGCGATGCCGCCGCCGGTGCCCGCGCTGCCCGCACCGCCGTCGATCACCACGCTGCCGTCGTGCCACTCGTAGGCGCCCAGATCGATGCCCGCGCCTTGTGGCCGGGGCACGCCTTCGATGTCCGTCGCCGGCGCCTGGTCCTGAGAGCCCTGGTCGATGGCCGGCGAGTCGTCCAACAGGTGCACGTCGTAAGCTGCGGCGTTCACGAACAACGTGGAAGCGTCCTTGATCAACATGTTGTGATCTTCAGTCACCCCACTGCTTGCCAGGTTCAGATCGGTGGTGAGGTTGTTGCGCACCAGACAGCCCTCGGGAGGCGTGCCGTCCTTGTGGTCGTCGATGCTGATCCACGGTGGCCCGGGCGTCTCCGTGTTGGGATCCAGCACCGTGTTGTTCACCACCCGCACGTTCTTGGCGCCCAAGAACGTGATGCCGTGCCAGTGATCCGTGATGATCACGTTGTTTTCCACCACCCAATCCGTGTAGGTCCCGTCGAAGCAGCCAATACCTTGCAGGGTGCCGCGGAACTTCTGGTTCGGATCCTCGTAGTTGATGATCACGTTCCCGCGCAGCACGATGCCCTTCACCTCACCGGTGCCCACTGCGTCGTTTGCGCCGACGGACCAGGACTGGAAGCCGTCATCGTGGTTCGCGTTCACGTCGGAGCAGTTCTTCACCGTGTTGTACTGGAACACGGTGTTGTCGCCCAGGCCGCGCATGCCGTCGCCCGCAAAGGAATCCACCACGTTGCCTTCCACCAGCGAGTTCTTGGCGCCCACGCTGAGGCCGAAGTTCACGTTCTTCAGCATGTTCTTGCGCAGGGTGATGTTATCGCCGTCCGCGGAGATGCCGTTGGCGCTGAGCGTGTCCCAGTCGCTCATGGTCCAAGCGGACACGTCCTCCTTGGACATCAGCGTGCAGCCCTCCACCGTGATGTCGGAGACCGGCCCCTGATAGCCGTGGGAGTCCAGATCCAGGATGGTCGAGGGATCGTAGGTCGGCGCGTACTCCGGGCTCAGCGAAAGCCCCACGACCTTCCAGCTCTTGCTGGCGCGAATCAAGAGGTGGCTGAGCTTCGGCGTCTCCCCCGGCGCCGCCGCGATCGTGATGTCGGAAGCGTTGTAGTAGCCGGTGATGTCCACGTCGCCGTGGTAGCCGCTCATGAGCCAGATGGTGTCGCCAGCCTTCACCGGAGCGCCGGCGTTCTTGGGCACCAAGCTCGCGCCCGCCGCGTAGGGCAAGCTCGCCCACTTCTGGCTCTCGATCAGGTTGGCGGCCACCACCTCGGCCAGGGTCTTCCACGGCTTGGCCTTGCTGCCGTCGTTCGACATGCTCCCGTTCTGGGGATCCACGTAGAAGTCGGCGGCCAAGGCGCGCGGCGAAAGCGCCAGCACCAGCAAGGCCGAGAGAGCGAAGATGAGCCGTCTCATACCGCCAGGGTACACCCCGGCGGCGAGGGCGCGCCAGCCACGCGTCAGCTACACAAGTAGTGCTTCACCGGCTTGCCGTTGATGTCCGTGCCCCAGTAGAAATTGCAGCTCTGGGTCTCGCTGCAGCAGTTTCCGTCGCACACGTCGAAGGCGCAGCTGTTGCTGCTGCACTGACCCACACTGCAGCCGTGGTTGCCGTAACACAGCTTGCCGCAGCTGCCGCAGTTCGCGTGGTCCGACATCAGGTCGACGCATTCGTTGCCGCACAAGGTCTTGCCGGACGGGCAGCTCGCCTCGCACTTGCCGGCCTTGCAGCTGTAGGCGTTGCCGCCCACCGGAGGCGTGAGGGAAGAGCAGCTGTTGCCGCAACTGCCGCAGTTCTGGTTGTCCGTCGCGGTATACACGCACTTGTTGCCGCACAAGGTCGAGCCCGAGGGGCAACCGGTCTGACAGCTGCCGTTCACGCAGCTCACGGATCCACCGCCGGAAGGAGCCTGGCAGTACTTGCCGCAGGCGCCGCAGTTGTCGGGATCATTCTGGGTGTTGGTGCAGGCGCCGCCGCAGATGGTCTCGCCGGCGGTGATGCACTGCGCCTGACACTGTCCGCCCTGGCACACGGGTTTGGCGCCCGCCGCGGAGGTGGAGCAGGCGTAGCCACAGCTGCCGCAGTTGTTGGCGTCGGTCGCGAGATCCACACAGCCCTTCGGGCACACGGTGCACTCGCCGCCGCCGCTGCCACCGCTGCCACCGCTCGACGTCCCCGCCGCGCCGCCGCTCGGGCCGCCGCCGCCAATGCCTCCGCCTCCGGTGCCGCCTCCGGGATCCCCGCCGCTGCCGCCGCTCGGCAGCGCGCCCCCCGCGCCCACCGCGCCGCTCCCTCCGGAGCCGAAGTTGCCGAAGCCTCCCGTCGACGTGCCGCCGTCGAGGTAGCCACCACCGCCGCCACCTCCTCCGCCGCTACAGCCGACGGCGAGCACGAGGAGCGACGAAACGGTGAGCTTGGACAGGGTGAGCTTCATGGCGCGCGCCGCACCAAGCAACCGTCATGCCCACGTAGATCTCCGCAGATCCGAAGCTGGACCTGGGGCGTGCGCGCCGCGGTCGAGGGATCGCATCGTGGCGCCCGCGCCACGGCGTCGCACGCCTGCCCGTGACGGCTTCCTGACGCGTTCGCGGCCCCGGGCCGTGGTAAGAGGCCAGCTCATGGGCCTCCTGGAGATGCACGTTCGGGATGGCATCGCGGCCGTGAGCGAGGCGACGTTTCCCGAGAACGACTTCGGCGCGCCGGACTGGCGCTCCACCGAGATGGTCCGTCGCACGGAGGAGTACCTCGACGAGCTACCGCCAGGGCAGCGCCGCCTGCTCTTGACCTTGTTCCTGTTCGTGGAGCTCTTCGGGCCGCTGCTCACCGCGACGGTATCGCGGCTATCCAACATGGATGCGGAGGAACGGACGCTGTTGGTGCGTGGCTTCCGCCGCTCCGGCTTCTTTCCCTTCCGGGTGCTGGGCGAGAGCCTCAAGGCGATCACCACCATGATGTACATGTCGCACCCCTCGGTGCAGGCGTACATCGGGGAGTATCGCAGCTGCGAGCGCCCGCTGGATCCCGCGCACATCGAGTTTCGTCCGGATGCCCTGCCCGCGATGGAGGCGGAGGGGTGACGGCCCTCGGACTGGTCAGCGCCAAAGGCAGCCCACGAGAGCGCGGCCTGCTCCAAGGTCGTGATGGCAAAGACCGCGTGAGTCACATGGTCGCCGCCCTCGCTGCCTTGCCCCTCGCCGCGCGCCCGATCCCGAAGCCGCTGCTGCGCGGAGCGCTGTCGGCCATCGGGGAGAGCTACCTGACGCTGCACCGCGGCTTGCTTCGGCGACATCGCCGCGGCCGCTATCTCGAAGCGCTCGAAGGCTTGGCGTGCGGCCTCGGCGTGCGCCCGGGCACGGTGTACGGCTTCAACGCCTTCGAGATCGAGAGCGCGAACCTGAGCTTTCGCCTGGGCTGCACCGCCCTTGCCATCCCCTCCGCGCTGAGCCGCGCGGGCAGGCCGTGGCTCGCCTACAACCACGACTTTCCCCCTTCTTTCGCGCCTTTCTTGTTGGTCCGCCGCGGAACCGGCCCGGACGTACGTCAAAGCCTGACGCTGACCTACCCGATGCTCGTCGGCGCCGTCGCCGGCGTGAACGACGCGGGCCTGGCCATGACCGTCAATCAAGCCTTCGCCACGGATCTCTCCCGCGCGCGGCCCGCGCTCTTGTCCACGTTGTTACTACAGACATGCTTGGACGAATGCGCGAGCGTCGGCGAGGCCGTCGCCGTCCTTCGGCGGACCCCCTGCGCGACGGGCGCGCTGTTCACCCTGGTCGACGCCGCCGGTGAACGCGCCGTCGCGGAAGTCTCCGCCACGCACGTCGCCGTACGCCGCGAGCCCGAAGATCGGGTGCTCTCCGCCTTCAACAAGTACCGGCTACCGGAGCTCGTCGCGGTCGAGGTGCCCGTCGGGGCCGTCACCACGGGGCTCGGCGCGGGCTACGACGTCCACTCCGTGAACGTCGAACGCGAAGCCCGCTGGCCGGAGATCGAACCGCACGCCGCGCTGGATCGCGAGGGCATCCGTCGCTTGCTCGCGGACCACGGACGCGAAGGACCGAGCATGAACACGATTTGCTGCCACGGCGATGCCATGAACTGGACCATCGCGTCCGCCATCATCGACCCAGTGGCGCGCACTCTGGACGTCGGACGCGGTCCGGCGTGCGAAGAGCACGCGAGCAGCCACGCCCTGGAAGGAGCGGCGGCATGAGACACGGCTTCGAGGACGTGAAGGGCGGCGTGGACGTGGAGTGCGACGCGGTGGTCGTCGGCTCCGGCGCGGGCGGCGCCGTGGCGGCGCTGAATCTGGCGGCCGCGGGGCAGCGCGTGGTGGTGCTGGAGGCCGGCCCCGAGGTGCGCCCACAGGACATGACGCGGGACGCCCCCCGCTTCTTGGCGCGCTACTTCTGGGATGGGGGCCTGCGGCTCATCGGCGGCACCACCCAGAGCCCGTCGCTCCAAGCTCGCTGCGTCGGAGGCGGCACCGTCGTCAATTCCGCCATCATGTTGAAGCTCCCCGACTGGGTGCGACAGGAGTGGGCCGCGGAGACGGGCATCGAGTGGCTGGATGGCCCCGAGCTGGAAGCCGCCTACGATCGCGTGTTCGAGCGCTCCGGCGTGGCCCCCACGCCGATGACGGTGATGGGACGCCGCAATCTGCTGGTGCGCGACGCCATCGAGAAGCATGCCGGCGTGCCCGGCTACCCGCTGCCGCGGGCGGTGCAGGGCTGCGAGGGCAGCTCCGATTGCCTCACCGGCTGCGCCACCGGCAAGAAGCAATCCGTCGATCGCACGTACCTGCCCGCGGCGGAGGAGCACGGCGCGGAGATCTACACGCACTGTCACGTGACGCGCGTGCTCACCGAGGGCGCCCGCGCCGTGGGCGTGGAAGGCCACGTGATGAGCCCGCGCTACGAGAAGGTCGCCCGCGTGCGCGTGCGCGCCAAGACCGTGGTGCTCGCCGCAGGCACCATGCACACACCGGTGATCCTGCAGCAGAGTCGCATCAATCCGCGGCGGCGCGTGGGCGCCACCATGTTCTGTCACATCGGCGGCGGGCTCGTCGGCATCATGGACGAGGTCGTGGACCCGTGGGTGGGAGCGACTCAGGGGTGGGGCGCGATCAGCAGCGAAATCCGCGGTCTCAAGTACGAAGGCCTGTGGGCATCGCCCAGCGTGCTGATGGTGCGCTGGGGCGACGTGGGGCGCCCCTTCGTGCGGCGCCTGGACGAGGTGAAGCACGCTACGGTGGTCGCCGTGGTGTACCGCGGCGACGTGCACGGCAGCGTCCGCGCCAAGCGCAACGGCGAGCCGAGCATGCGGCTCGTGATACCGGAAGAGAACGTGATGCCGGTGATGCGCGGCATGAAGATCGCCGCGGACGCGCTGTTGGCCGCCGGCGCCCGCTACGTGCACACGGGCATTTTGGGTGCCGTAGACGAAATGCGCTCGGAAGCCGACACCGCGAGCCTGGTGAGCGGCAAGATCACCGCGCGACACCTGGCCATGACGCTGAACCACACCTTCGGCTCTTGTCGCATGACCCGAGACGACAGCGGGCCGGTGGATCCCGAGGGCAAGGTGCGCGGCGTGGACGGCCTGTACGTGTGCGACGCGAGCGTGTTCCCGAGTCCCAGCGCCGTGAACCCGCAAGCGACGATCATGGCCCTCGCCGACATCACGTCGCGACGCCTGGCCGAGCTGCACTGACGCGCCGGCGGTCTTCGAGGTTCCGCGGCGCAGCGACAAACTCATGCTGGGGAGAGGGCGCTGGCCGCGGCGTCGGGAGTCGTCTATCTTGGGCGGTGATGGCGGAGAGGGAGTTCTTGGCGAAGGTGCACCGGGTCTTCGCTGCTCCCCCGAAGGTGGTGTGGGCGCTGGTGGCCGACAGCAATCGCACCGATCGCGCCATGGGCCTCAAGCCACCCCAATACGAGATGAAAGCCTCGGGGGACGGCAAGCCGAGCACGGTGGTCGGCCACGCGAAGGAGCTGGGCTTCGAGGTGCGCTGGGTGGAGCCGCCCTACGAGTGGGTGGAAGGCCGAACGCTCCACGGCGAGCGGCGCTTCGAGAAGGGCCCGGTCTCCCGCGGGGGTCTCCGGGTGCGCATCGAGCCCACCGCCGGCGGCAGCCGGGTCGAGGTGGAGAGCTACGTGGCGGCCAGCGGGGCGCTGGCGCGCTTGGTGGGGCTGAAGCTGCGCTCCGACATGCGCGCGTCGCTGAACCGCTATCTGGATCAGCTGGAGACCCTGCTGGCCGGACGGGCTCTGGACGAGTTCAGCGGCGACGAGCCGCCGGCGTCGGCGGTGCGACGCTTGCTCATGAACGCGAGCGCGAGCCCGACGATCTCCGGGGTTGCGTCGCGAACGGACGCATCCGAGCTGTCGTTCCGACAGCGGCGCTACGACAAGACGCCAGTGAGCGCGGAGCTCCGCGCCCGGGTGGTGGATCTCCTCGCGCACCGTCCCGACGAAGAAGTGAACCGCATCCGCCCTTACGAGCTGGCGCGGGTGTGGGGGCTGCCGCGACGAGACGTGCTCACCGCGTTCTTGCACGCGGCGCGCGCCGGCTTGGTGGACTTGAAGTGGCAGCTCGACTGCCCGACGTGTCGCGTGGCCGCGGGCAGCACCGCGACCATGGCCTCGGTGCAGCCGCGAGATCACTGCGACTTCTGTGACGTGGACTTCGCGGTGGACTTCGCCGAGAACGTGGAAGCCGTGTTTCAGGTGAACCCGGCCATCCGCAAGGTGGGCTCGCCGGTGTATTGCGCCAGCTCCCCCACGCTGCGCCCCCACGTTTTCGCGCAGTTTCGCCTGTCCCCGAGGGAGCGACGGGAGATCTCCGCGGACCTGCCCCAAGGACGGCTCTTGGCGCGGGTCGTCTCCAGCCCCCACCGCGCAGAGATCGAGGTGAAGCGGCCGCATCGAGTCGATTTCAGACTCACGGCGTCGGGGCTGACGGCCGAGCAGCAGGGCGAGGGCGCGGAGCACACCGCTCTGACGGCGGTGAACGACACCGAGAGTGACGCCTTGCTCGTGATCGAGCGCTCGACCTTCGAGCCCGACGCGGTGCTCGGACGCGACATGGCGACGGTGCCGGACTTCCTCGACCTGTTCTCCGCCGAGGCGCCGGCCGCGGGGGTGGACCTCTCCGTCGCTTCCCTCACCTTGCTGTTCACGGATCTGACGGACTCCACGGCGCTGTACGAGCGGCTGGGGGACGCCAAGGCGTTCGCCTTCGTGGAGGATCACTTCCGCACCCTCGGTCACGTGGTGGTGGCCCACGACGGCGCCATCGTGAAGACCATGGGAGACGCGGTGATGGCGGCGTTTCCTTCGGCCGTGCGCGCGGTGGACGCGGCGATCGAAATGGTGCAGCGCATGAATCAACGCCATGGGGACGTTGGCGCGTCGCTGAAGGTCGGCCTCCACGAGGGGCCCTGCTTGATGGTGCGCGCCAACGAGCGGCTCGACTTCTTCGGTACCACCGTGAATCGAGCGGCGCGGCTTCAGGCGAAGGCCGGCGCCGGTCAAGTGGTGCTGATGGAGTCTCTGCTGGAGCACCCCGACATCCGCGAGCGAGTGGCGCACGGCGGTTTTGCGCTGCACCCTTTCGAGGCGGAGCTCAAGGGGTTCTCGGAAATGCATCGACTGGTCGCCCTGGACGTCGCGCCGGGCTGATTCTCCGCTTGGCATGGCCACGCCGTGCGTTATGTGGGCACCGTGGCGAGCGTCCCCGAGATCCGCATTCGAACCGCGAACGGCGCCGGCGTCCGCAAGGACGGCGAGTACGTCCTGTACTGGATGACCGCCCAACGGCGGACGCACGACAACTTCGCCCTGGACCGCGCCATAGAGCACGCCAAGAGCCTCGACCGACCCTTGGTCGTGCTCGAGGCTCTCCGCGTAGGCTACCGCTGGGCGAGCGACCGGCTGCACCGCTTCGTGATCGAGGGCATGCGGGACAACCAGGAGCGTTTCGAGAAGAGTCCCATCGCCTACTACCCTTATGTGGAGCCCGAGGCAGGCGCGGGGAAGGGACTGCTCGCCGCGCTCTCGGACGATGCAGCTGTCGTGGTCACCGACGAGTACCCCTGCTTCTTCCTGCCGCGCATGCTCGAGGCTGCCGCGGCTCGAGCACCCGGACGTCTGGAGGTGGTCGACGGCAACGGCCTGTTGCCGCTGCGCGCGACGGATCGCGTGTTCCATCGCGCTGTGGACTTCCGGCGAGCGCTACAGAAGACGCTGCCGGAGCATCTCGGGGAGCGACCGCGGGCGGATCCGCTGCGTCGACTGGAGCTGCGGGCCGCGCCCAAGCTCGCGATCTCGTCCAGGTGGCCCGCGGCCGATCTCCCGAAGCTGCTCGACGGCGGCATCGCGGAGCTGCCGCTGGATCACGGAGTGGGCGCGGTGAGCTACGCCGGGGGCGAAAAGGCGGCGCTCGGGCGTCTTCGGGGCTTCATCACGAACGCCCTCGCGCGCTACGGGGAGGAGCACCACCACCCCGACGCCGACGCCTGCAGCCAGCTCTCGCCCTACCTTCATTTCGGCCACGTCTCGCCCCACCGCGTCTTCGATGCCGTGGCGCGAGAAGAAGGCTGGAGCGTGGAAGCTCTCGGCACCCGCCGAGCGGGCCAGCGGGAGGGTTTCTGGGGCATGTCGAAGAGCAGCGAAGCGTTCTTGGACGAGCTCGTCACCTGGCGCGAGCTCAGCGCCAACTTCACCCATCGTGTGAAGGACTACGATCGCTACGCCACGCTGCCGGAATGGTCCCGGAAGACCCTGGAGAAACACGCAAAGGACGAGCGTGAGTACGTGGTGAGCGCGGAACGGCTGGAAGCCGCCGATACCGACGACGAGATCTGGAACGCCGCACAACGCGAGCTCGTCAGCGAAGGTCGCATCCAGGGCTACCTCCGCATGCTGTGGGGCAAGAAGGTGCTGCAGTGGTCGAAGACTCCCGCGCAGGCGCTCGAGACCTTGATTCACCTCAACAACAAGTACGCGGTCGACGGACGGGACCCGAGCTCCTACAGCGGGATCTTCTGGTGCTTCGGTCGCTTCGATCGGCCGTGGGGGCCGGAGCGGCCGATTTTCGGTACGGTCCGCTACATGACGTCGGACAGCACGCGGCGAAAGCTGCATCTCTCGCGCTATCTCGAGCGCTGGGGAAGTGGGCAGGGCAGCTTGTTCTGAGCGGATGCGCTCGGCACGAGATTTGGGCTAGGCTGCCGCCGTGCGGCGGATAGTCTCGATTGCGCTCGCTCTGGTGCTCGCCGGGCCGGTGGCCCACGCGGCGGACCGCCCCACGGAACGCGACAAGCAGGCCAGTCAGCTGATGGAGAAGGCGCAGTGGGTGGATGCTGCAGCGCTGCTCCGAGAGCTGGTGGCGGACAAGCCCACTGCGACGCGGCTCTTCAACCTGGCGCAGGCGGAACGCAACCTCGGTGCGCTGGCGGACGCGAAGCAGCACTTCGCTCGAGCAAAGGAGCAAGCCTCGGCCGAGCACCTCGACGCAGTGGCGTCCGCGGCCAGCCAGGCGGTGACTGAGCTTTCGCCGCGGGTGCCGGTGCTGGTGCTGTCCATCTCGCCGGCCGCGGAGGGCGCCAGAGTTCGCGTGGATGGACGCGTGGTGACCCTCGCCGCGGACGGTAGCGTGGAAGTGAACCCCGGCACGCGACAGCTATCCGTGAGCGCACCGGGTTACATCACGTTCGAGCAAACGCTCTCGCCGCGCCCCACGGATCGCCTGAACGTCTCCGTGGTGCTTCGGGCACCAGCGGGCCGCGCGAAGACTCCGGAACCGACACCGCCCAAGAAGGAGGAGACAAGCGCCGGCGGCGGTCCTCCCCTGCCGGCCATCGTTCTCGGGGGCGTGGGCGTGTTGGCGCTCGCCGGCGGCACGGCGTTCCACTTCGTTTCCGAGAGCAAGTACGACGACGCCACACGGGACTGCGACAAGAGCGGCGGCACCGTTTCGTGTCCGACCTCCATCAAGAACGACCCGGATCACCAGAACCTGCTGGACGAGTCGGACTCGGCCAAGGTGAAGCGCAACGTGCTCCTCGGCGTGGGCGCCGCGGCGTTGGTGGCGGGCGGCGTCTGGTGGTACCTGGACGCGAGCAGCCGCTCGAAGACGCAGATGGGCGTGCTCCTGGGGCCGTCCACGGCGGGCGCCCAGATCCGCTGGCACGCGTGGTGAGCTGCAAAGCGCGCTCAGCTGTGCGACCCTGCGCCGCGTGAGGAACACCGCCGTGATGTTCGCCCTGCTGCTGTGTGCGGGGGCGTGTGACAGCAAATCTACGAGCGAGCCCGCGACGCCCGCGAGCGCGACCAGCGTCGTGGCTCGGACGAGCAGCGAGCCCGCGACGAGTGCCGCGCCGCCCCGACAAAAACCCAAAACTGCCAAGGAACGGGCAGCGGAGCTGGCCCATCGCTTCATCATCCTGGATGGCCACGTCGACGTGCCCTATCGCCTGGAGGAGAGCAAGAACGACGCGGGGGAGCTGACGGAGGACGTCACACAGGCGACCAAGGAAGGGAACTTCGACTACCCGCGAGCCCGGGCCGGAGGTCTGGACGCTCCGTTCTTCAGCATCTACGTGCCCGCCCGCTATGAAGGGCACGGCGCAAGGAAGTTCGCCGACGGTCTGATCGACATGGTGGAGGGCATCGTGAAGGGCGCCCCCGAAAAATTCGTGCTGGCGCGCTCACCCGCGGAGGTAAAGAGCGCCTTCGCGAATGGAAAGATCGCCGTGCTGATGGGAATGGAGAACGGCTCGCCCATCGAGCACAAGCTGGAGAACGTGCGTTACTTCCACGATCGGGGGATTCGTTACATCACACTGGCGCACTCCAAGGACAACCACATCTCCGATTCGTCGTACGATACGCGGCACACGAATCACGGTCTGAGCCCGTTCGGCAAGAAGGTGGTGACGGAGATGAACCGCCTCGGCATCTTGGTGGACGTGTCGCACATCTCGGACGATGCCTTCGAAGACGTGATGAAGGTGACGAGCGTCCCGGTGATCGCCTCGCACTCGTCGTGTCGGCACTTCACGCCGGGCTTTCAGCGGAACATGAGCGACGACATGATCAAGGAGCTCGCCGCAAACGGTGGAGTGATCCAGATTAATTTCGGCTCGGACTTCTTGGACGGCGCTATCCAGAAGGAAAACGACAAGCATTTCCACGAGTTGATGGCGCTGCTCACGAAGAAGCACCTGAGCTACGGGGAGAAGCGCGCCAAGCCCGTCAAGAAGGAGTTCTGGGACGGCGTGGAGAAGAAGCACGCGAAGCTGTCGCAGGTGGCCGACCACATCGATCACGTCGTGAAGCTGGTGGGCATCGACCACGTGGGCCTGGGCTCGGATTTCGACGGCGTGGGGGACACGCTCCCCGAAGGGTTGAACGACGTCTCCATGTATCCGAACCTGATCGAGGTTCTGATCGAGCGCGGCTACAGTGACGCCGACATCGAGAAGATCTGCTCCGGGAACGTGCTGCGTGTGTGGGGCAAGGTGGAAGCGTACGCCAAGAGCCAGGCCGAGCCTTGAGCCCCCGGGCGTGACAAGATTTGGGGGTGGGACGCTATCGCGCCAGAGACCTGCTCTTGCCCCCGGGTTGGGTGAGCCTTTCGCGAGTGCCGCTGGCGGTAGCGTTTCCCTTCGTGGAGGAGAGCGCCGCGGCGTCGCTGGTGGTGCTGTCGTTGGCGGCGCTGACGGACGTGGTCGATGGCTACTTGGCACGACGGCTGGACATGGCCACCCCCACGGGGGCAGTGCTCGACGGCATCACCGACAAGCTGTTCGTGGCGACGGTGGTGGTGAGCTTGGTGGCGAGCGGCCGGCTGCCCGCGTGGGGCGTCGTCCCGCTGGCGATGCGCGAGCTCGGCGAGCTGCCGCTGGTGGCGTGGTGGCTCGTCAGCCGACCGCAGCGAAAGACGAAAGCCGATGAACCGAAGGCAAACTGGATCGGCAAGGCGGCCACCGTGCTGCAGTTCGTCACGGTCGTCGCCTGCATCCTGGGCACTCCCGCCGAGGCCCCCTTGTTGATGGCGACCGGCGTGACCGGTGCCATCGCCGCTGCCTTCTATTGGCGGCGCGAGCTGTCCGCTTGGCGGCGGGTCAATGGGGATCCAGGTCCTCGAGCCCGAACAGGTCGAGGTCCGTAGTCACAGCGACTTGGCTGAACGCAGCGCCGTTCTTGCTCTGGAGCAACGCACCGCTCTGCCCGGCGAGGTAGGAGTCCGAGCCGTCGTGGCTGATGAGGGCGGCGTACAGATTCTTGTCGGTGGCTGTCGTCACCTGCTGCCAGTTACCCGGCGCCGTGCGTGTGTAGGCCGTGCCGCCGTCGCCGGCGATGAGCGCGGCCTGGCCGTCAGGGCCAACGCTCACCGCGTTCAACGCCCCAGCGAGAGTGGTCTCGAGCTGGAACGACATGCCCTTGTCGGTCGACGCGAACACGTGACCGGCGTCGTCCACGGTGAGGATCTGCACGGCGTTGGCATCCATGGCCACGGCGGCCAGATCCAGCGCGCCGCTGACGGTGCTCGCTTCCCAGCTCTCCCCCGCGTCGCGCGAGAGGATCACCGTGGCGGCGTCCCCAACGGCGACGAGCAGCTTGCCCCCGAGCCCGGCGGCGGTGCCGTGCAGATCGCTGGTGGTCTTGGTATCCACCGCGAGCCAGGTCGCTCCGCCGTCGTTGCTTCGGATCAGGGTGCCGGCATCCCCGGCGGCGATGCCGATCAAAGCGCTCGAGCCGTGGGCAAAGTGGACCGAGCGCAGGGTCTGGCTCACTCCCGAGCTCTGCTCCGCCCAGGTCTGACCGTAGTCGGAGGAGTGGACCACGGTGCCACTCTCGCCCGCGGCCCAGCCGTGCTCGTTCCCCACGCAAGTGACCGAGTAGAGATTTTGGTCGACGAGGTTCCGCTCTTGCCAGCTCTGTTCGTCGAAGGTCTGGACGAAAACGCCCTGCTCTCCCACGGCGGCCTTCCACTTGATGCCGCCGCTGCCGCCGCTGCCGCCGCTCGAACCGCCGCTGCCGCCGCTGCTCGAACCGCCGCTGCCGGTCGGCTTTTTGTCGTCGCTGCTGCAGCCCACGACGAGTAGTCCCAATACGATCGCCAGCGCGACGCGCTTCGGTGTCCCCATGCCTCCAGAGTACATGAGGGTGACAACCCGGGGAAGGTCATCCTAAATGCGGAGCCGTGGGTCGTAAGCGGTTCTTGGAGCTCGACGAAGAGCAACGCGCGCTCCACGACTCGTGGGACGACATCGCACGCGTCGTGTTCTTGGTGAGCTTGACGTCGTGCGTCATCTGGGCGCTGTGCGCGGGGCTCAAGAAGGCCATGCACCTGATGGTCGATGGGCTCTTGGAGTTCGTGGCGAGTCACGGCCCATGGCTCGGCCCGCTGGCGCTACTCGGCACCCTCGTGGGGGGCGGCTTGATCCGCGGCGTGCTGAACCGCTGGCCCAGCTGGCGCGACGCCGCGGGAGACGGCATCGATCTGGCGCTCGGCAACTATCACTCCACCTATCACGACGACGTCGACGATCCTTCGCCGCGTTTCAGGCTGCCGGCGTTCGGCCTCGCGCTGCGCAAGCTGCTGGCAACACTCCTCACCTTGGGAACTGGAGGTTCCGGCGGGCTCGAGGGTCCGGTGGTGCTGATTGGCGAATCCACCGGAGCCGGCGTCGCGCGGGTGATGGCCTCGCGCTCCGAGCACGAGCTCCGCACCTATCAGATCGCCGGCATCGCCGCGGCCGTGGCCTCCCTGTTGAACGCACCCTTCGCGTCGGCGCTGTTCGCCACCGAGATCGCGTACGGCGATCGCGTCATCTACCGCAAGCTCGCCTACGCCCTGCTGGCCGGCACCATCGCCTACGTGTTGAACAACCGCGTGCTCGGCTACACACCCGTGTTCGTCGCGCCGGAGCATGCCCACACCTACACGCTCACGGAGTATGGCGTGACGGCGCTGGTGGCGATCGCCGTCAGCGCACCGCTGGCCCTCGGCTTCGGCCTGGCCATGAAGAGCACCCGCAAGCTGGTGGGCAAAGTGCACCCCGTCGCGCGGGGCGCCGTGGGGGGCCTCGGCACCGGAATCGTCGCCTTGGCGCTCTACTTCGCCGTGGGCATGGATACGCGCCACGTGCTGGGCATGGGCGAGCACACCTTGAAGGAGCTGTTGTCCGCCCACCCTCCCGCAGACTTGGGAGCGTGGTGGTTTCTGCTGCTCGCCGTGCTGGGCCGAACGCTGACCACCGGGCTCACCATCCAATCGGGAGGTTCGGCGGGCCTCTTGATTCCCTCGATGTTCCTCGGCGGCGTCTCCGGAGCAGCGACCTGCCGCCTGCTGCAGCTCGTCGGCCCTTTCGCGCAGCTCGACGTGGCGCTGTTCGTGGTGGTGGGCATCGCCTCGGCGCTGGTGGCGATGGTGGGGGTGCCTCTGGCGGCCATCGCGCTGGTGCTGGAGATCTTCGGCACGCCCTACGGACCGCCGGCGATCCTCGCCTGTGGCGTCACTTACGTGCTGACCCTGCGGCTGACGGTGTACGAAGGGCAGCGCATGTCTCCGGACCCCACCGGAGACGAGATCGGTGCCTGGGAACCGGCTACCGAGCCGAATGCGAACGCCGATGTAAGGTCCGAACAAACCGGATCGTTGTCCGAAACGTCGAAGTCCTCGGACCAGGAAAATCCGCCTTCATGAAGCAGAAAATCCTTCGCAATTTCACCTGCGCCGGCTTGTTGGCGCTGACCACGGCGGCCTGCGGCGGGACCAAGCCTCCGGAGCACGGTGGCCACACCGGTCCCGTGAGCGAGGCCGAATCCAGCTCCAAGCAGCGCGAGAGCGTGGCCATCACGGTCTACAACCAGAACTTCGGGCTGGTGCGGGAGGTTCGTAACGTGGGCCTCGGCAAGGGCCGGGTCTCCCTCGAGTTCAAGGACGTCTCGGCGCACATCCAGCCGGAAACGGTGAGCATCAAGTCGCTCTCTTCCGCGGACGCCCTGTCCGTGTTGGAGCAGAACTACCGCTACGACGTGCTCACCCCGCAGAAACTGCTGGAGAAGTACGTCGGCAAGAAGATCCGCGTCTACCGCTACAACGAGAAGACCGGCAAGGACGAGGCCTACGACGCCGAGGTGCTCGCAGCCGAGCAGGGCACGGTGCTCAAGATCGGCAACGAGATCACCTACAACTTCCCGGGTCGCTTCGCCTTCCCCGAAGTTCCGGACAATCTCATCGCCAAGCCGACCCTGGTGTGGCTGCTCGACAGCGGCGCCGCCCAACAGAAGGTGGAGATCAGCTACCTGAGCCAGAACCTGAACTGGAGCGCGGACTACGTCCTGGTCGTGGACGACAAGGACGAGAAGGGCGACCTGACGGGCTGGGTCACGCTCACCAACAACAGCGGCACCAGCTACGAGAACGCCACCCTGAAGCTGGTAGCGGGGGACGTCCAGCGCGTGAGCCAACAGCAGATGATGGACTACGCGATGGCCGAGACCGCCTCGGCACCACCACCACCGCCCGCAGAGCCCCAGTTCCACGAAGAGGGCTTCTTCGAGTACCACCTGTATACGCTCAGCCGCCCCGCCGACGTTCTGGACAAGGAGCAGAAGCAGGTGACGCTCTTGGATGCCCATGACATCGCCATCGAGAAGAAGCTCATCTTCTTCGGCGCTGCACAGTATTACCGCGGCAACTACGGCCAGGTGGTCTCGAACCAGAAGGTGGGCGTGTATCTGGACTTCGAGAACAAGAAGTCGAACCACATGGGCATGCCGCTGCCGAAGGGCGTGGTCCGTGTCTACAAGGCGGACAAGAGCGGCGCCAAGCAGTTCATCGGCGAGGACAGCATCGACCACACGCCGCGGGACGAAGAGATCCGCATCAAGATGGGCGAAGCCTTCGACGTGGTGGGCGACCGCAAGCAAACGGACTGGAAGACCCTCGGCATCTGCGCCTCGGAGTCTTCTTGGGAGATCGAGCTGCGAAACCACAAGGACGAAGCCGCCACCGTGGAGGTGCGGGAGCCCATCAACGGCGACTGGGAAATCTTGAGCGAGAGTCATCGCCACAAGAAAGAGGACGCGCACACCTTCACTTTCGACGTGAACGTGCCGGCGCGGGGCAAGACCAAGGTCACTTATCGAGTGAGGGTGCGCTGGTGCTGAGCGAGAGGAAGACGATGCGAAGGATTCGACGACTGGCCGGGCTCGCGCTCCTGCTCGGCTCCGGCAGCGCGCTGGCAGCGCCCGCAAAGAAGACCTCCGGCGCGAGCGACCGCAAGGAAGTGAGCATCACGGTCTATAACCAGAGCTTCGGCCTGGTGCGCGAGGTGCGGGATCTGAACCTGGGCAGCGGAGACGTCGCCCTCGAGTTCAAGGACGTAGCGTCGCAGATCCAGCCGGAAACCGTGGCAATCAAGTCGCTGTCGAATCCGAACGGCCTCTCCGTGCTGGAGCAGAACTACCGCTACGACCTGCTCACGCCGGCCAAGCTGCTCGAGAAGTACGTCGGCAAGAAGGTGCGTCTGTATCGCTTCAACGAGAAGACCGGCAAGGACGAGTCCTTTGACGCGAAAATCCTCAGCGTGGCCAACGGCGAGCCGGTGTACGAGATCAACGGCGAGGTCACCTATGGATTCCCGGGGCGCATCGCCTTCCCCGGCGTTCCCGACAACCTGATGGCGAAGCCCACTCTGGTCTGGATGCTCTCCAGCAAGCAAGCCCAGCAGAAGGTGGAAGCCACCTACCTGACCCGCGGGCTCAACTGGAAGAGCGACTACGTGTTCGTCATCAACGCCGACGACAGCGCCGGAGACCTCACGGGCTGGGTCACGCTCACCAATCAGTCCGGCGCGTCCTACAAGAACGCCAAGCTCAAGCTGGTGGCCGGTGACGTGCAGCGTGTCTCGAACGTGGCCTACGACCGGGCGCCCAGGAGCTACGCCGCAAAGAGCGCGGGCCAGAGCACGGGCTTCCGCGAGGAAGGCTTCTTCGAGTACCACCTGTACACGCTCCAGCAACCGACGGACGTGCTGGAGAACGAGCAGAAGCAGGTGACGCTGCTGGAAGCGCCGAACGCCAAGGTGCAGAAGAAGCTGATCTACTTCGGACAGCAATACTGGTACCGCGGCCGCTACGGTGAGGTGCAGAAGAACCAGAAGGTGGGCGTGTACCTCGACATCGAAAACACCGCGAAGAACGGTCTCGGAATGCCGCTGCCCAAGGGCATCGTGCGCGTGTACAAGGCCGACAAGAGCGGCGCCAAGCAGTTCATCGGTGAAGACAACATCGACCACACGCCGCGGGACGAGAAGGTACGCATCAAGATGGGCGAGGCCTTCGACGTGGTGGGCGATCGCAAGCAGATGGAGTGGAGGACCTTCGGCTCCTGCACCTCGGAAAGCACCTGGGAGATCGAGCTCCGCAACCACAAGAAGCAGGCAGCCCAGGTGGAGGTGTACGAGCCCATCGGCGGGGATTGGACGATTCTGGAAGAGTCGCATCCGCACCAGAAAAAGGACGCCTTCACCTTCACTTTCGACGTGAAGGTGCCTGCAAACGGCAAGACCAAGATCAAATATCGAGTGCGCGTTCGCTGGTGCTGACGCACCATGGCCGTCATGGCCGGGGACGAGGCACTGGTCGGCATCGCCAGCACCGTAGTCGCGCTCGAGCCTCAGGCAGCGGCCGCTGAAAGGCCCGTCGCTTCCCGCGATCGCTATCAACGCCGCGGCGTGCTGGGCGAAGGTGGCATGGGACGCGTGGAGCGCGTGTTGGACTCGGACCTCCTACGGGAGGTCGCCGCCAAGCAGCTCCGACCGGAGCTCCGGAACGACGGTCGCTTGCTGCGCCAGTTCTTGTGGGAAGCGCGAGTGACCGCCTACCTGGACCACCCGAACATCGTTCCGGTTCACGATCTGGGCGTGTCGCCGACGGGCCACCTGTACTTCACGATGAAGCTCGTCCGCGGCGAGTCGCTGGAAGCAGCCCTGGAAGGGTTGCCAAGTGACGAAGGCGCGCTGGCAACCGTGCCTCGGCGCCTGCGGGTCTTTCTGCAGCTGTGCCACGCGGTGGCCTACGCCCACGCCGCCGGCGTGCTGCATCGGGATCTGAAGCCCGCCAACGTCATGCTCGGTGCTCATGGCGAGGTGCTGGTGACGGATTGGGGCCTGGCGGTGCCACTGCCGACCCCCGCTGGCGACGAGCTGCGTCACCACCTGCCGGAAACCTCCGAGCGCTCGGGCTCCGGAACGCCAGTGTACATGTCTCCAGAGCAGGCCCGAGAAGAACCGCTGGACGAGCGCTCCGACGTCTATGCGCTGGGCGCCATTTTGTACGAGCTGTGCGAGCTCCGGCGCGCTGTCGACGGGAAGACGCTGGCCGAGATCCTGGTCAAGGTGAGCACTGGTGAGCGCCGCCCCACGGAACGCGCTTCTGCTCCGCTGGCTGCCGTGATCGACAAGGCGATGGCGTCGGATCGCGACCGACGCTACGCGAGCGTGTCAGCCCTGGCGGCGGACGTGGAGGTCGCCCTCGACGGTCGAACTCCCGACGCCGAAGCGGCGTCGATGCTGACCCAAGCCAAGCGTTACTACTTCTCCCACGATCCTGCGATCAGTCGCCTGCGCGTCATCGACGTCGACTTCTGGGTGGGGTCGACGTTCTTTCTGGGGATGGGTGCGGCGATCGCTCTCGGCCGCTTCCTCAGCATCCATTGGTGGTGGCCCGTGCTGGTGGGCGTCGTGGTGGCGGTGATGCCTACGCTCCGCTGGCTCCGGTTTCGACGGAGCATGCCGCGTCGCAACGCCCCGTGAGTCGAAGACGATTGTCGGCGAAACGGGCGTAGGCGAAGTCGAGCGCGTGGGAGACGCCGGGCAGGCGACTCAGCGCGACGAGAGGACCGAGTCCCACGGCCGCGTACAGCCGGCGAAACACCTCGACGCCTTCGATCAGGGAGCCGTCGGGGAGCCGGGCATGGATGCGGGACATGAGCTCGGCCTGGGTCCGGCCCAGAACGGCCGCGTCGAAGTCCGGAGCTGCGATGTCCGTGAAACGGATCCGCTGGCGCCGATCCCATCGCTGGAGCATCCGGATCTCGCGGCGGCACAAGGGACAGTCGCCATCGAAGAACACCTCAACGTCCATGCGTCCATGCTTTGTCCTAGACAATGCATTCGTCAATCCCTTGCTGGCCCAATCCGGCGCGGCTACGACTCGTAGCCATGCGCCGCGCCCTCATCCTGTTGGCCTTGCTGGTGTTCGCCGTCGGCTGCTCGAAGCCCAAGCCCCCCAAGATCGAGCCCCACGCTGCACGCGTGAAGACGGTGGACGCCACCGGGCTCACCCTGGGCGTGGAGCTGGACGTGACGAATCCCAACGGGTTCCCACTGCTGGTGCGCACCGTGAGCGGCAAGCTGTTGATGGGCTCTGGGGTAGAGGTTGGAAACGCCCGGGTCGACAGCGGCAAGACCGTCCCCGCCAACGGCACGGCGCGGCTGTCGAGCGATCTCACCGCACGCTGGTCGAACATCGCCGCCCTCGCGCCCTTGGCCACCACCGGGAAGCCCGTCGCCTACACGTTCGAAGGCATCGCCAACGTGGGCGGGGAGAAACTCAACCTCGACGTTCCGTTTCGACTTCAGGGCGAGCTGAAGCCGGAGCAGCTCTTGGCCGCTACTCTGCGCGGCCTCGTTCCACCGCAGTGATCAGCCGCGGTGGCTCTCCACCGCCGGCGCTGCCAAGACGCCCACGTCTTCGTCGCCGCGCCCTGCGGCAATGAATGCATCCATGCGTTTCGCGAGCGCGGGAAGGAGCGCGAGCTTGCGGTCCCCCGCTGCCTCCAACATCAAGCGCAGGTCCTTGCGGGCCATGGTCAGGGCAAAAGCAGCGGCGAAATCCCCTTGTGCCATCTTGCTGCCGCGATAGCCGATGGTGCCGGCGGGGTTGAACTTGGAGAACAGCGCGTGCGCCTCCTTGGCGTCGATGCCCAAGCTGCTGGCCATCGCGAATACGTCCGATAGACCGCCCACGATGGTGAGGATCATGGCATTGCCGAACAGCTTGTAGGCTGCCGCCAGATCACCGCGCTCACCGACGAACCAAACCTCCCCGGTCATCCTTTCGAGCGCCTCTTTGACTCTGTCGAAGCGCGCGCGAGGCCCAGCGCTCAGCATCAACCCCTGCGCCTGACGGCAGTGTTGCGGCGCCATGAACACCGGCGCGTGGAGCAACTCGATCCCCAATTCTTCGCAGCGCCGGAAGCGAGCGGCAGTGCCCGCGGGAGAAGCGGTGGAGTGATCCACGACCACGACGCCGGCACCAAGCCCGGGACGGATCGCGGCGATCACGGCGTCCACCGCCGCGTCGTCGGTCAGCGCGAGATGGACCCGCCCCGCACCCCGCACTGCCTCCGCAGCGTCCTCCGCGACCGTGGCTCCAAGCTTCGCCAGCGGCTTCGCCTTGTCCTGGGTGCGGTTCCAGACGCTCACCGTTTCCCCGCGGCCCAGCGCGGCTTCCACCATGGCCGAGCCGATCAAACCAGTTCCCAAGAACGCGACGTGTGACATGGCGGGCACGTTGCCGCGGGGACGCCTCGAGATCCAGATCCAGTCTCGATGTAAGACGCTGTGCGGCAATGTGGGTGCACGCCACCCCGGAACGCGCTACATCTTTCGCGATGGCGGGACACCGATGGTGCTGGGCGACGCTCGTGGTGGTGACGGCGTGTGCCACTTCCGAGCAGGGCCTGTCGCCGGGAACGAATCCATTCGATGCGGGGTTGGGCGGCTTCGCCGGGCAGCAGCAGGATTCGGGGCCGGACGTGAGCGACGAAGCCGCGAGTGGTGGCATGGCCGGGGCCGGAGGCGCCCTAAACGACGCCGGCTCTGATGCCGCTTCGGATGCCAGCCAAGATGCGGCGGTGGACGCTCTGCCGGACGCCCCTCCCGACGTCGTGAGCGTCACCGGTTTGGAAGGTTACTGGACCTTCGACGAGGCCGCGGGGCTCGCCTTCGACATCTCCGGAAACAACAATCACGGCACCGTGAAGGGCACCGCTGTGGCTCAGGCAGTCGCCGGCAAGGTGGGACCTGCGATCGGCTTCAACGGAGGCAACGGCCAGGTGCAGATTCCAAACTCGTTGACTCTGGACTTCAGCACCGGAGCGACCATCGAGTTTTGGATCCGGCTGGGAAGTGTTCAGAGCGGCACCATCCTGTCCCGCGGAACGGGCCAGAACGACAGCCACGTCCGACTCAAGACCGCACAAGGCAACATTCAGGCTTCCTTCGGGCAGGTCGGCGTCGGTGCCGCCATCATTACCAGCAGCGCCAACGTACTTTCCCCGGGATCCTGGACGCATGTCGCGGTGGTGGACGACGGTTCTTCGCTGATTCTGTACGTCGACGGCACGCTGCACGCGACGGCGTCCGGGGGTTACCTCACGGCGATCTTCGGGGACCTGTACATCGGGAAGAGCGCAGCAGTGGACACGGCCTTCAACGGATCCATCGACGACCTCAAGTGGTGGAACGTCACGCGTTCGAACCAAGAGATCTGCAGCGATGCCGGGGGGACCTGGGCCCTGGTGGATGGCGCAGGCGCCTGCACGCTGCCGTGACCGTTTGCGCGGACGCGAAAATTCTGAAAATATGAAACTCTGGCTTAAGCCACGGGAGGCTCCCATGCGCGACTCGAGCACGGCCGCACTTGTCTTTGGTTCGATCCTGGTCCTCGCCGCAGCACTGGCGACGGGCTGCGCCAGCGGTGACAGCGGCACCAGCTCCAGTACCGGGGGCGGGGCGGGCAGCGGAGGAGCAGGCGGCTTCGCTGGCGTGGCTGGCGTGGGTACTGGTGGCGCCACGGGCGGAACCGCCGGTGTGGGTGCCACCGGAGGAACCGGCGGCGGCTTCCAAGGCGAGTGTACCGAGAACGAGCAGCGCCCCTGCTACAGCGGGCCGGCGGGCACGGATGGCGTCGGCGAGTGCAAGGCCGGCACCCAGCTGTGCGTGAACGGCTACTGGGGCACGTGCACTGGAGAGGTGGCTCCCACCGCGGAAGTCTGCAATGGCCTGGACGACGACTGCAACGGGCTTGCGGACGAGCAGCTCGGCCAGACGACGTGCGGCATGGGCGCCTGTGCCGTCACCGTCGACAATTGCGTGGATGGCCAACCGCAGACGTGCACGCCCGGAACAGGCAACACCGTCGAGCAGTGCGACGGCGTCGACGACAACTGCGACGGCCAGGTCGACGAGGGCTGCAGCTGTCAGGACGGCCAGACTCAGAGCTGCTACACGGGCGCCCCCGCCACCAAGAACGTCGGGGAGTGCGCCGCCGGTACGCAGACATGCACCAACGGTGCATGGGGCAGTTGCGACAACGAAGTGCTCCCCGCTACCGAGCTGTGTGACGGCCTGGACAACGACTGCAACGGCAAGACGGACGAGGGCAATCCCGAAGGTGGCCAAGCGTGCCAGACCGGGAAGCAAGGCGTGTGCGCCGCAGGCACCACGTCCTGCGTGAACAGCACCAAGATCTGTAATCAGACGGCCGTGCCGAGTCCCGAGGTCTGTGACGGCCTGGACAACAACTGCAATGGCACCGCCGACGAAGGCAATCCAGAGGGAGGCTCGGCCTGCCAAACCGGCCTGCCGGGCGTATGTGCCGCGGGCACCAAGGTTTGCGAGGGCGGCACCGTCAAGTGCAAGCAAGACACCCAGGCCAGCACCGAGACCTGCGACGGCGTCGACAACAACTGCAACGGCCAGACCGACGAGGGCTGCAACTGCGTCAACGGCCAGACCCAGAGCTGCTACACGGGCGCGCCGTCCACCAAGGACGTCGGCCCCTGCCACGGCGGCACGCAGACCTGCGCCAACGGCAACTGGGGGAGCTGCGTCGGACAGGTGCTGCCGAAGGGCGAGACCTGCAACGCCATCGACGACGACTGCGACGGGACCCCGGACGACGGCAACCCCGGCGGCGGCGCCGCGTGCACCACGGGTCTGCCGGGCATCTGCTCCGCGGGAACCATGACGTGCCAAGCCGGCGCCCTCTCCTGCAAGCAGAACCAGACCGCCAACCCGTCCGACATCTGCAACAACAGCCTGGACGACAACTGCAACGGTCAGGTCGACGAGAACTGCAGCGGCGGCCCCTGCGCTCACGACAAGTGCGTGACGGGCGTGGCCCTCACCAGCGGCTGCGGTGGGGATCCGTGCGTGACCCAGGTGTGTGCCTCGGACTCGTTCTGCTGCAGCAATACCTGGGACAGCTTCTGTGTGAGCGAGGTCCGAACGTACTGCGGCAGCCTCAAGTGCGACGAGGCCAAGGGCAACTGCCCTCACACCTTGTGCACCACCGGGACCACCTCCCAGCCCTTCACCACCGGCTGCGACAGCGCCAAGGCCAACTGCGTCTCGCAGATCTGTGCCGTGGACTCCTACTGCTGCTCCACGGATTGGGACAGCATCTGCGTGGGTGAGGTCGTCAGCGAGTGCAACAAGAACTGCAACTGACCGCGTGACGAGCGACGACGGCTTCTGGGTCAAACCCATTGGCGTGGTGCGCTCGCCCTTCGTCGAGCCCCGCCAGGCGCCGCGCCAAGCGCGCCTAGCGGAAGGCGTGACGGCGACCCTCGAGCTGTTCGAGGGTCGCGGCTACGAGTTCGCCGTCGAAGATCTGACCGTCGGCCAGCACCTGTGGATCCTGTTCTGGTTCCACCGGGCCCTCGGCGAGAAGCTCAAGGTGCTGCCGCCACGCAGCTCGGTTCGCCGCGGAGTGTTCTCCACCCGCGCGCCCTATCGACCAAACCCCATCGGCATGAGCGTCGTGCGCCTCGTCGCCATCGACGGATTACGACTGGAGCTTTCCGGCGTGGATCTACTGGACGGCACGCCGGTGTTGGACATCAAGCCGTACCTTCCCTACGCCGACGCGCTGCCGGACGCAGACTCCGGGTGGCTCTCGGCTCCGGACGATCCAGGCCCGCGCTATCGCGTGGAGCTCTCCGAACGCGCGCGGGAGCAACTGCGCTACCTGGCCGAGCAGTGGCACACGGATCTGCGCGCCGGCATCGAGCAAGCGCTCGTGCTCGGCCCGCAGCCCCATCCGTATCGTCGGATCAAACGCGATGGAGACGCCTATCGTCTCGCACACAAGGAGTGGCGTGTGCGATTCACCGTGGACGGCGAGCTGGTCCGCGTCCTCTCCATTGCCACCGGCTACCGGGCCAAGGAGCTCTTCGGTAGCACAGACGCCGAGCTCGAAGCGCATCGGCAGTTCGTGGAACGCTACGGCTTCCCCGGCCACACCGAACGAGCACGCTGAACCCCGTTGATCTACACTTTCCCTTGGAGGCGATGGATGGCGCTCGCTCGTGTTGGTTCTCATCTGGCCCTGCTCTCCGGGCTCGTGCTGTTCGCCACGGGCTGCGCACAATCCGATCAAACCCTGTTTGGTGGGGGCGCCGGGGGCAGCTATCAGAACGACGCCGGCAATCAAAAGACAGATGGCTCCATGGGAGGGTTTGGTTTTGGCGGCGCGGTACCAAGCGGCGGCGCCGCCGGGACCAGCGCTGGGGGCGCCGCGGGGGCGGGTGCCTTCGGCGGTAGTGGTGGCAGCGCGGATGCGGGTGCCGTTGGTGGCTCGGCGGGAGCCGGCGCCTTCGGCGGCACCGGCGCGACCGGCGGCATTGGCGGCACCGGCGCGACCGGCGGCACCGGCGGCACCGGCGGCAGCGCGGGGCAGGGCACCGGCGGTAGCGCGGGTGGTAGCGGTTCCGGCACCGGCGGCAGCAGCAGCGCGAAGCCGAGCGAGGACGACGGTGGCTGCGGCTGCCGGGCTCCGGCGCGGGCTCCGAGCCGCCCCCTCGGCGTAGCGCTCGCGCTCTCCGCCCTGGTGCTCTTCCGCAGGCGCCGCCGCTAGCGGATGCCGCGGGGCACGAGCACGCGCTCGGCAAGCCCCAGAAGGAAGTCCACCAGCAGCGCGAGCAGCGCTGCGGGGACGGCGCCGGACAGGATCAGATCGATGTCGTTGAGCTGGAGACCAGTGACAATCGGGTCTCCGAGACCGCCGGCGCCAATGAAGGCTGCCAGCGTTGCGACGCCGATGCTGATCACGGTGGAGGTGCGAATGCCCGCCATGATCGTGCGCGTGGCCAGCGGCAGCTGCACGCGGAGCAACGTCTGCCGGTTCGTCAGACCCATGCCTCGAGCGGCCTCCAGCAGATCTGCGTCGACCTCCTTGATCCCGGTGAAGGTGTTGCGGAGGATCGGGAGAAGCGCGTAGAGGAACAATGCTGCGATGGCGGAGCGCGCGCCCAGCCCGAGCCCGGGGATCGGGATCATGAAGGCCAGGAGCGCGAGGCTCGGAACCGTCTGGATCACCCCCGCCGCGGCCATCACCGGTGTGGCCAAGACCTGCCGGCGGGTGAGCGAGATGCCGATGGGAACAGCGACCAGCACCGCCAGCAGTACGGCGATCGCCGTGAGCCACATGTGCTGGCCCGCGAGCTTCAGCGTCTGGCTGCGGCGCGACCACATGAAGGCGAGGAAACCGTGGCTGCGTTCCGAGTGAGCCACCGGCCGTGGCTTCGCGCCCTTCAGTAGGCCTTCCTGCTGCAGGAAGCCGCGGGCGACCTCGGCGAAGGAGCCACCCTCTTCTTCGACGCGATAGTTCAGCTTCCGCATCTTCTGGTCGTCGATTCGGAAGGCCAGGCGGTTCAAGAGCTCCCGGAGCTCCGGGTGGCGCTCGAGGGTGTCGGAGCGAACGATCGGTGCGCAGTCGTAGGGCGGGAAGAAGTGCCGGTCGTCCTGGAGAATGCGGATCGGGTAGCGCAGGAGCTTGCCGTCCGTGGTCCAGGTATCGACGAGGTCGATGCGGTGACTGCGAATCGCCTCGTAGGCCAGGCCGTGCTCCATTCCGGACATGTGGGAAATGTGCAGGCCGTACGCCTTGGCCAGCCCCGGATAGCCGTCTTGTCGGTTGAGGAATTCGTGACTGACGCCCGCGCGGAGCTCCTGCTCGTGGCTCTTCAGATCCGAGATGGTACGGATTCCGAGCTCCTTGGCGCGGCCTTCATCCATGGCCAGGGCATAGCTGTTGGAGAATCCGAAGGGGCGAAGCCAGGTGACGTCGAAGCGCTTCTCGAACTCGTCGGCGACGACCAGGTAGGCGCGCAGTGGGTCGCGCACGGGCTCGGCGATCTTCAGATGGATGCTCCAGCCGGTGCCGGTGTACTCGGGATAGGCGTCGATGTCGCCGTTCTGGAGGGCGGTGAACACCACGGTGGTGCCCCCGAGGTTCACCTTGCGCTCCACTCGGATGTCGGAGTGCGCTTCGATGAGCTGCGCCATCATCTCCGCGAGCAGGCGGTTCTCGGTGAAGTTCTTGCTCCCGATCGCCATCGTCGACGTCGTCGCCGGCTGCCCCTCGGCGACGCCGCGGAGGAGCAGCACGCCGATCAGCGTGAGGAAGATCCACCAGCGGTGGGCCAGGACTCTAGGCATGCGGGCCCGCCAAGTGGCTCTGCAGGAATTGACGCACGAACTCGTTCGCCGGGCGCTGGCGGAAGTCCTCTTCCGTGCCGCTCTGCACGATGCTTCCCGCGTCCATGAGCACGACGCGATCGGCGAGCTTGAACGCCTCCGCCATGTCGTGAGTGACGAGCACGATGGTCTTGTCCACTTGCTCTTCGAGCTGCAGGAACTCGTCGTGGAGCTGATCTCGCGTGATGGGATCGAGGGCGCCGAAAGGTTCGTCCATCAAGATGCACGGCGGGTCCAAGGCCAAGGCGCGCGCCACGCCCACGCGTTGGCGTTGACCTCCGGAGAGGTCGCGAGGGAAGCGCGCGGCGTAGTCTTCCGGCGGCAGGTTCACGAGCCGCAAGAGCTCGTCCACGCGCTGCTTCGTCCTCTCCCGCGGCCACCCTTCGAGCGCGCACAGAAGACCGATGTTCTCGGCGACGCTCAGGTGCGGAAACAGGCCACCGCGTTGGATCACGTAGCCGATGCTGCGGCGGAGGCGGATCACGTCCCACTGGGTGATGTCCTTGCCGTCGAACAGCACGCGACCGCTGGTCGGCTCGATCAGCCGATTGATGAGCTTCATGGTGGTGGTCTTGCCCGAGCCGCTGGTGCCGATCAGGGACACCGTCTCGCCGGCAGCGACGTCGAGGGTCAGCCCGCTGACCGCCGCGACCTCCTTGCCCTCGGAGTCGACGAAGACCTTGGAAACGTCGAGAAGCTCGATCAAACCGAAGTCACCGCTGCAGCGCTCCGGTCGCGGTGATCATTCTGGCGCGTCCTTCCGGACGCATTCGTTCACGGAGAAGTAGCCGCGGCTGTCGAGCCACTGCCGACGCAGCTGAAGGCCGGACAGAGAGAGAAGCTTGGGAATGTCCTCGCGGCGGAACTTGCGCGACGTGCCCACCTGCACGGCGTCTCCGGCGGCGAGCCGCACTTCCATGTCCAGCTTGCCGATGTACACGGCCTGGGGGACCGTCGTGGCGAGCTTCATGTTCACGCAGCGGTTCTCGATGCCTTCGTAGGGCTCGTCTCGGTCGTAGGTGGATTCCTGCTCGAAGGCCGTCAAGTCGAAGTTGGCATCCAGCTCGTTGTTGATGCGCCGGAGCATGTTCATGAAGAAAGCGTGGTTCGCGTGCCCGGCTTCGTAGGCGCGACGCAGGATCTCTTCGTCCTTGTGCAGATCGATGCCGATCAGGAAGCGATCGTGCACCGTCATGCGCTCTCGCATCGACCGCAAGAACTCCACCGTATCGGCAAGGGTCTCGATGTTCCCCAGGGAGCCGCCGAAGAACAGGATCACTTTTCCGGCGGCGTCGGGGATGCTTTCGAGCACCTCGTCGAAGTGCCCATGGCGCGGCTCCACCGTTACCCGTCCCGGGTAGGACTCCTCGATCTCCGCCTTGGTCGCGGACAGCGCGCCCTTGGAGAGGTCGATGGGCGTGTATGTGAGCCGGGTGCTCGCCCGCCCGCGCAAGGCGGCGTCGAACAGCAACTTGACCTTGCGGGCGGAGCCACAGCCGAGCTCGACGAACAGTCGTTCTCCGTCGACGATTTCCCCGGCGCGAGAGCGTAGAATCTCCTCTTCGGCGTCCACCAGGTAGTAGTCGGGGCAGTCGATGTAGCGGTCGTACAGGCGCGAGCCCATCGAGTTCCAGATGTGGCAGTGGTCGAGCCGCTTCACCCGAGAGGGGCTGGCCATCGCGCGGCGCACGGCGCTCTCGAACTCGCTCTCCGTTTCCGACAGCTGAGCGTCCTGCACTCGATAGCACCACACCCGAAACATCGCCTTCGGGTCCTTCTTGGGCAGGTACTGCTCGGGCTCGGTGAGGTGGACCTGCTGCCAGACGCCGTCCTTCTCGAGCGCCTCCATCCTCGAGCGCACCCCCATCGCGTCACTCTCGAAGAAGTCCGTGCGCATGGTGAACACGACTACGCCGCCGGGCTTCACGACGCGCGTGATCTCGTCGAGGGTATGCGCCGGAGCTTGGCCGAAGGAGAACACGCCCACCAGCACCGCGGCGGCGAAGTGACTGTTCGGAAACGCGTCCAGAGGAAAGCCCAGGTCCGCCTGCACGACGTGCTGGTAGACGCCCTTGGCAGCGGCTTGCTCCAGCATCGCGTCCGAGAGATCGACGGCGGTCAAGTGGCCGAAGCCGCGCTTGGCGAGCTCGACGCCCGCAGCGCCCGTGCCTGCGCCAGCGTCCAGGACCGGCGAAACGTCCTTGAAAGGGACGAATTTCTCCACGATCTCTGCGGCGCGAACGTGGCCAAAGAAGCCGATGGCCTCGTGATCTTCGTCGTAGGTGGTGGCCCAGTCTCGGTACAGATCCCGCAACTGTGAGCGACTCTTCGCCTCATATGCGCGCTTCCAGATGCGCTCTCGGCGTGCGACGCCGTTGTTGGCCGAGGTGGATTGGGGCGGGGTGGAAGTCGTGTCCGGACTGGTCGAGCTCACTGTTCTCCGCGAAAAAGCACTGCGTCCGCGCATGCGGGACGCGATTGAAAACGATGTCCGATCGTTTCAACGCATCCGCCCCGTGCTGTCAAGGCGCTCTAGTTCAGCAGCTTGCCGTCGGGACCCCGGTCGTCGTCGTCCTTGCCGTCCCCCTGGATCACCTTGAGACCCGAGCGCTGCACACGCTTCTTGCGCGCGTCGCGGTCGCGTGCGGCTTCGCGCTCGAGTGAGCGCAGCTTGAGCTTGAGCCAGAAGCGACGCGCGGGGCTGGGCGAGCCACCGAAGAGCCAGCCCGCGAGCATGCCGCCGAAGGGAGAGACAAGCCCTGCTGCCGGCATCTCCAGCGTGATCACCATCAGCACGCTCATGGCCACCACGAACAGCACCAGGCCGCGGGAAGTGACCGGCAGCACGAAGAAGAGCTGCACGGTCTGGCCCTTGAAGCTCATGGCCCAGGCGATGGCGATGGCCTCGATCGCCGGCACGGAGGAAAACCAGTACTCGGGGATCAGCTTGGCGGCGACGGAAGCCGGCAAGATCTTTCCCATCAGCATCTGGAACAGATAGGCGACGGTGCTCGACAGGATCAGAAATCGGATCAGCTTCGGCCCACCCCACTTCTGCTCCAAGCTGGGCGTGAGGAAGTAGAAGCCGAGCAAGGCGAAGAAGATCGCGCCCACCCGCGGCTCGTGCATGAGCGGCGCGGTGAACAAGCGCCACACTTCGCCTTCGAGGATCTTGTCGGTGTTGCCACAGAAGAAGGCGAAGGCAGTCCCGGGTGCGCCGCCCCAGTTCAGGCCCAGCGCGAAGGCCAGCCAGATGGCGAACAGCGTGATCATCACGCCCCACAGCGCCTTGCCGGGGCGGGGCAGCACGAAGGCCGGAGTCGGGTTCTCCCTCACGAGACAACTCGTAGCCGCAGCCGCGGCCCTCCGCAACTCACTGGACGGCGGTGCAGCTGGCGTCGCGCACTACGCCCGGCATCGTCGTCGCGCTGCACAGCGCGATGGGCCCGGGGGATCCGTCGGTCTTGCGGGTGGTGACGGTGACGTCGTGGGCCGCGGCGGCGAGCCCGTCGAAGCGGAGATCCCCGCCGCAAGGCACCGTCTTCTTGTCGCTGCCGTCCAAGAGGCCCGTGACTTCGCTGATGTCGCTGCAGCTGATGCCCAGCGTCGCGCTGACCACGGACGAGGGAACTCGGATGCTGGAGTCCTCCGTCAGCGGATCGCAACCGGCGTCCAGCGTCGCCCCGGCCTGCGCCTTGCGGAAACAGGTGGTGCCCCAACGCGGCGAGGACGCTCCGCTCTCGAAGGCGAACACCTCGAAGTCGTAGCTCTGATCGGGCGTCAGATCGCTGAAGGTGGCCGAGTCACCGCAGCCCGCGCTCTGTGTCGCCGGCGCGGCGCCCAGCCGGTGGGCATCGAAGTGCTCGACCATGCCGGCATCCGTGCCGCAGGTCAGATCCCCGAGGGCCGTGCCGATACCCACGCGAATGGCGGTCGGCGTGTCGCTACCGGCGACGAGCTTGCCGCAGCCGTGCACGTAGCGGGTCAGGTAGTAGGCGGCGGTGACCGGACCTTCCGCCGGGGAGCCGGCGAGGTTCCTGCCACAGCTCGTGCTCCAGCGGGGGGGGACGTACTCACCGGTGCTGTCCCGCACCAGGGTGCGGCCGCCGGGCCCGAGGGCATGCACGTCGGTGCGATCGTACACGTCGACCTCGGCGTCGTAGCGATGGCCCGGGATCACGAAGCCGGTGGCGGCGGGCTGCAAGCACGACAGCGGGCGATAGGCGCCGCCGTCGCTGAGCACCGTGCTCGGCAACGCAAAGGGATCCGCCGGCTCCTCGGCGGTGCCGAGGTCGAAGAACGTGACCACCATGCGTCGCGCTGCGCCGGGCGCGTCCGCGCACACCACCTCGCCCAGGAAATCCTGCGGGGCGACCGCCACCAGCGTCGGCGTCCGAGTCGGGGCCTCGCCCCCGGTGCTGCTGCACGCGGTGGTGGCCACGAGCAGGGCGGACAAGAGAAGAGTACGCAACGTGCCGGGTGTCCTAGCCCGAGCCGTGCTCCACGCAAAGCGGGATTTTGCAGGCTGGGCCAAAGGCCTATTCGATGGGCAGGTACACGCGTTCGTCGCCCATCGGCTCGTAGGCCACCAGCTGATCCGAGCGCAGCACGAAGCGAGCGGCCGCGGAGCCGGCTTCCAAGGTGGGCTCGGGAAAATCTCCGGGAGAGCAGCGGCGGCTGAGCACCACCGGCGGGCGCGACACCTCTACGGCGGCGGCGCCGTTGTGCCGCGCGTAGCGCACGCGCACGTTGAACGCCGACTCGGCGGTGCAGTCGAAACGCTCCCCGCTGCGTATCGTGAGCTTCTCCGCCACGCTCACGTGCTCCTCCGCCGTGGCCGAGCCGCTGTGCAGCCGGAGCGTGCTGGTCACGGTGCGCTCGAAGCGCTCGATGACATTGGGTGGCGGGCGGATGCCGCGCGACTGCTGCATCGCTTGCCAGGTGGTTCCCACCCGCAGCACTTCGTCCTCGGGGGTCTCGTGGGCGACTTCCGGCGGCCGTTCGTTGGCGCGGCCTCCGCAGCCCGCGAGCACGAGAGACGCGAGCACGGTCGCGCGGGCGATCATTCCGTCGCGCCGTCCGTGGCCGCCTCGCTGCCACTGTCCTTCGGGGTGGAGGTATCCGGGGCGGCGTCCGGAACCTCGACGGGGACGGCCAGGAACTCGCACTCGGCGATCTTCTCCGGGTTCAGCACCACGTCGCACACCTTGGTGAGGGCGGTCTTGTCGCTCGGCTTGGGGTCGCAGCTCGAGAGCTCCGTCACGCCGTTCTTCGCGCAGCTGCCGGCGGCCTGGATCGAGCTCACGCAGCTCTTCACCTGCGGTGCCCCCGGCTGCTCGCCCTTCGCCAACCCGTGCAGGCACTGGTCGCGATAGAAGCGCTTGCACTGATCGACGTCGTCCACGATGCCGCAGAACTGCGCAGCTTCGCAGCGGGCTTCCTCGATGTCTCGGCATTCGTCCACGCCGACGGCGTCCGTGCCGCAGCCGGCGGCATGGAAGACCAGGAACGAGTAGACGAAGGACGCAGCCAAGGCCGCCAGCGGTCGGGACACACCCATGGGGTGGCGCTACCATGCCGGCCCGAGGAGAGGCGAGTTTCTGGCGGCCTGCGCCGGTCTCTAAAGCGTGTTGACAGTTTCTGCCGACACCGCCCTTCTCGGGCGTCGGGCATAGGCCCTTCCTGCTTCGACGAGGGTAGTCTCACGGACCGGAGCGACGGTTCGCCAGAGCTTCCCTCTCCACAAGCGTTTTGCGT
>JACKEA010000005.1:600000-879609 GCA_020633235.1 Polyangiaceae bacterium
CCGCGTGGGTGGTCCTTTTGGCCCATACGAACATCCAGGTCCACCCATGGAGCTCCGAGTCATAGGCTGCCACGGCGGCGAGACGCCGCGACACCGCACCAGCGCGTTCGTGTTGGACGAACGCATAGCGGTGGACGCGGGCTCGCTCACCAGCGGAATGGACCTCAAGCTCCAGTTCCGTCTGAGCGCCGTGCTCGTCAGCCACGCGCACCTGGATCACATCCGCGATCTCGCGACCATCGCCGACAACCGCTGCCAGGCGGAGTGCGAGCCGCTGGTGGTCGCCGCCAGCCGCGGCACCATCCGCGCACTGAAGAAGCACTTCTTCAATAACCTCATCTGGCCGGACTTCTCGGAGATCCCGAGCAAGGCCCAGCCCACGATCCAGTTCGTGGAGCTCAAGCCGGAAAAGCCTCAAATCATCGCGGGGTACGAGGTCGAGAGCGTGATGGTGGATCACACCATCGAGTCCGCTGGGTTCATCATCCGCGGCAAGGACGCGACCCTGGCGTACAGCGGGGACACGGGCCCCACGGACCGCATGTGGGAGCTGCTCAAGAAGGAGCAGAACCTCAGGGCCATGCTCATGGAGGTCAGCTTTCCGAATCGGGAGCAGAAGCTCGCGACCGTGAGCGGGCATCACACGCCCCGCACGCTACAGAAGGACCTGACCAAGTTCGGCAATCCCAAGGATTTGCCGACGCTGCTCTATCACATCAAACCGGTGTTCCAGAACGAGGTGGAACAGGAGTGCGCCAAGCTCAAGGGCGTGAACCTGACCGTGATGGGCATCGGCGATCAGTTCGTGCTCTGAATCAATAGCGGCGCTGCAGGGGCTGGGGCGGCGGTGGGGATATCGGCATCGGCGCCGGCGGCCCAGGGACCATCGGGGGCTCGGGCGGCTTCGGGCCGGGCGTGCCCGGCAGCTCCGGGGGCGGCGGATAGGGGCCCTCCGGCGGCCGCCCGGGCGGCTCTGGACCCGGAGGCGGGCGCGGTCCCGGGATCGGCCCCGGCGGCGGAATCGGACCAGGGCTTGGACCCGGCCCAGGCCCGGGATGTGGCGGAGGCAGCGGCTCGGGACCCGAGGGCGGCGGCGGCAGCGGAGCGGACGTGTCATCGCTGGGCTCGGCACAGCGGATCAAGAAGCTCTCGGTGGTCTGCGTCACGCCGTGGATCTGGTCGCGGTCGCCGCTGACGCTGCTGGTCGTGCGCGAAGAGCTGTCACCAATGACGTAGCCCTTGGGGCACAGCTCGTGGGCCTTCGCGTAGCAGTCCGCCTTGCTCTCGACGCACTCCACGAACCACCAGTCCTCGCGTCCGTCCGGTCCCGCCGCCGGCGTCGCCCGCACCGTCCAGCAGCCCGCGAGCGATAACGCCAGCAGGCTACCCAGCACGGCCTTCCGATAACCGCTCATGGCCCCAAGTGTCCGCGTTTCTTCCGGGCTTCGCCAGGCCACCCCTGGGCCCAGCCCGATCCGTTTAGTTAACATAATGTATCTTATGCGATCTCATTAAGGTGGGAAGCGAAGGCGGTTCTCGGGCTTCCCCGCAAGCATGTCGGTCCGCCGCGGAACCTCCCGCAGCGGACGTCCAAGCTCAGCCGTGCGGCGGCGTGACGTACAGGCTCAGCAAGTTGCCGTGGTTGGTCAGCACGAAGCCGCGGCGTCCATACGCCGCCGGCGTGGAGCTCGAGCCGTCCGTCAGGTGCAGTCCGTCGATGATGCTGCCGTCGATCGGAGACACCAGGAACACGCCGAGCTTGGTCGTGCTCACCAGCAGCGCGCCCTCGAGCGCCACCGGCTTGGACACGCCGCCTTCCGGCAACGGCGCTCGCCACGCTTCTTGACCGGTCTCCGGATCCAGCGCCCACAGTCCCGTGGTTCCGGTGGACGCCAAGAGCAGCTTCCGCGCCGGAACCCTGGGCCCCACGCCGTCGCGCGGCGCGTGGGCCGGCTGGCTCCAGAGCGTCACGTCGCTCACGCCGGTCACCGCCGGGTTCGCCCACACCTGGGTCCCCGTGTCGGCGTCCAGCGCGTACACGCCGCCCTGATAGCTGCCTACGTAGACCACCGGTCCGGCCTCGATGTTGTCCGGGATCGGCGTGGTGTCCACGTCCAAGTACGTTGGGATTTCCCCCAGCGCTTGCTCGGCCTCGGCGGACAGATCCACCGGCTGCCAGCGCTCGTCGCCGGTGCGGGCGTCGAAGGCCGTGACGTTGCCGTCGCTGAACGCGACGTACACCTTGCCGCGCCACACCGTGGGCCCGGCATAGCCCGCCACTTCCATGCCCAGCGCGGGCGTGCGGTGCTGGGTCCAGATCGGCTTGCCGCTGCGCGCTTCCAGCGCCAGCACGGTGTCGTTGGCGTTCACGGCGTACACCACGCCGTCCTGCACAACGGGGCGCCGAGCCACCTCGGCGTTGGTGGCGAAGCGCCACAAGAGCCGCCCATCTCGGGCGCTCACCTTGTACAGCGCGCCGTCGTTGGAGCCGAAGTACACGACGTTCTCGCCGGGCACGTAGAGCGGCGCGCATTGCACGAAGCCGAGGGTCTCGAAGCGCCACAGGACGGTGCCATCCGCCGCGGAAATGGCGTACAGGCCGCGGTCGCTGGAGCCCACGAACAGGCGCCGATGCTCGATGTCGAGCTCCGGCTGCCCGCGCTCGTAGGGCTCGCCCACCTTGCGGGATTCGGCGAGGATCGGACGCTCGTACACCACGTCCAAGGACCAGCTCGGCCGATAGCGCCAGGACGGCACTTCGGGGTTGGCACCGGAGCGCACGGAGTCGCAGCCGAACGTCGCCGTGGCCACGAGCGCCGCGGCGACCAGGGCTCGCTTCACGGAGCCCCCGAGGGGGCCGGCGGCGGGACCTTCGGTAGCATCTTCTGCGCGTCTTCCACCTGCTTGCCGAGGTCCTTGGCGCCCTTGCCCATGTCCTCCAGCATCTTCTGCAGCTTGCGCGGGTCCTTGAGGATCTGTTCCTTCAGCTCGTCGATCTGCTCCGGCGTGTAGCCCGCCGCCGACGGCTTCCGCGCTTGGCTCGGATCGACGACGCCCAAGAGATCCTGCGAAGCCCGCTCGAGGTAGCTCTCGTTACCGTAGGCGGACTTGTCCTTGGACATCTGCTCCTTGACCTTGCCGAGCAGCTCCTTGGCCTTGTCGTTCTTGCCCGCCGCCGCTGCCAGCCGGGCCTCGTGATAGAGCCCCAGGGCCTTGAAGCCCTCCCCGCTGGTCCCCTGCAGTTCCTTGAACGCCGAAAGCGCGCCGTCGGTGTCGCCCTTGGCTTCCAGCGACAGGCCGATGCCTTCGATGGAGCGTCCGAGCACGTCGTCGTCGTGCTTCGCCAGCGCGGAGGTCTTCACCTCTTCGTAGCTGGTCTTGGCTTCATCGTACTTGGCGCTGTCGTACTGCACTCCCGCCAGGCCCAGCTTGGCGAGGATCGCGGTACCCGAGCCCTTGTCGATGTTCGCGGCTTCTTCGTAGGCCTTCTTCGCCGCGTCCAGGCGTTCCTGGGCGGTGGCGAAATTCGGGCGATCGTCCTCGGGCATCCCGGGGGGCGTGATCTGCGGCGCTCCGACGCGGCCGAGCTCTGCTTCCACGCCGGTGATCAGCGTGTCCGACGCCTTCTCTTCCGTCTTGTTCTTGCGCCAGGAGTAGATCTGCCAGCCGATGCCGCCGACCAAGGCGGCGATCACGACCCACTGCACCACGTTGAAGTTCTTCTTCACCCAGGTGGTGGCGGCGTGGGTGCCCCGCGCGAGGGCATCGTCCACCATCTCGCCGGCATCCAGGCCCTGCGCCGCCGCAACTTCTCGCTCGCGCTTGGCGCGGCGCCGCGCGGCCGCGGCCGCCCGCAGGCGCTTGTTGCGGTCCTTGATGTCCTCGGGCGAATCGTCGTCGGAAGCGCGCTTTTTCTTCTTCTTTTTCTTCTTGGACGACGCCGCGGGCTTGGCGGCCCGCTCTTCGTCCTCGTCGTCGTCTTCGTCGTCGCCAGCGTCGACCACGGGGGCGCTGTCATCGTCGCCCTCGTCGTCGTCGCTCTCGTCGTCGTCTTCGGCGTCGGCCTCCGCGGCAGGCTCTTCGGCCTCGTCGTCGTCGCGCTCTTCTTCCTCTTCGAGCGCGTCGTCGTCGCGCTCTTCTGCTTCGGCCTTGGCTTGCTCCGCGCGGCGTCGCGCTCGGCGGGACTGCTTGGTGTCTTCCTCTGCCACCGACTTCTCCAAATTCGCCCGGGATCCTGGGCCGGGCGCCTCTATAGCACCCCCAGGCTCGTCGCAAGAACCCCCCTCAGGGCTCCTCGTCCGACCCGCCGTCCGGAGCGCCGCCGTCCGGGTGCCACGGCTTCGGTGCCGGGGGCGGCAGCTCGTCCGCCAAGGGCACCAGGGCAATGGCAGCGATCTCCACGTGGCGGTCTGCAAACACCACCAGCCGCACCCCACCCCCGGGCTTGGCGCCCAGGGACTTTGGCGCCAGCGCGTAGACCTCGCGCCAGGTGTCGGAGATGGGGACCGGGATCCGAAGCGTGCGCTCGCGGTCCAATCGCGGGAGATCTCGGACCTTTATCGGCTCACCTTTACGGTTGTATCTGATGTTGTTGAGAGGCGGTGCGACGTATGCGGTGCCCGTCTCGCCCCGTGCCCGCGCCAATACCAACACCCTGATCCCGGACCCGTTGCCCCCCTTCGGCACCACCACCGTGACCCCTACCCCGAGCCCCGCGTGGCTCTCGAGGCGCTTGCGGTCGTGCTCGTCGGGGCCGCCCACGTTGGGGAGGATCTTGGCCTTCATCGCCACCTCCAGGCCGTTGGGCAGCGGGTCCGGAACGCCGAGGAAGCGCACCAGGGGCTTGGCCATCTCCGCCTCGGCGCCGAGGTGCACCAGGGCATCGGCGATGGCCACTCGAGCGCCTTGGTAGCGCTCCTTGCCCAGGGCCTTGGCCAGCGGCACCCGGGCGACGTCGTCGCCGATCTTGGACAGACAGGCCGCGATGTAAGGCCGCAGGCGCACGTCACCGAGGCTCTGTACCAGCGGCCACACGGCGTCCTTGGAGCGGATGGTCGCGAACGCGTCCAGGAGCTCCCGCGAGCGGTCGTAGTCCCGGGCCTTGTCGTCCTTCCACCAGGCGATCAGGATGCCCTCGCCGCGCTTGTCACCGCTCTCCGCCAGCGCCAGAGCGGCGAGGCGCCGCCAGCGCAGGTCGTCGGACTTCACCAGCTCGAACGCCAGGGGCGCCCCCTGGTCCATGCGTGTGAGGGCCAGCGCGGCCCAGCGCTTCACGGTCTCGTCCTCGTCGCGGCTCAGCGCCAGCCTGAGCGCCGGCGCCGTCTCGGGCCGGGCCAGCTGGAACAACAGCTCCGCCGCCTTGCGGCGGATGGCGACGTCGGCGTCGTCGAGCAGCGGTGCGATGTCCGGCGCGGCGTCCCCGTCCCCCGTCACTCCGCGGAGGATCGCCGCCGGCCAGCCGCGGCCTTCCGCTCGCAGGCCCCGAACCTCGTAGCGGCCATGGCTGGCGGACATCTGCCGCAGCCGTTCCCGCATCTGGCTGAATCGCTCACCGTTCTCCGGCGCCACGTCGCGCTGTTCCTTCGGGTCCGTGCTGACGTCGTACAGCCGACAGGCGCCCACCTTGCGCTGACACACGAGGCGCCAGGGCCCCTCCGCGAGCAGCGCCTGCTCCTCGGTCTCCGCCAGCGCCAACCCCGCTTCGGGCTCGCGCTTCTTTGCCAGCAGCGCGCCGAGGTCTCGCCCGCGCATGCGCGCCGGTCGCGGGATGTCCAAGGCGCCCAGCACCGTGGGCAACAGATCCACGGACTGCACCGTCTCGGAGATGCGCCGCGGCGGGAGCACTTCCGGCGCGTCGATCACCAGCGGCACCCGCACCTGCTCTTCGTACACGCTGCTGCCGTGGTAGCGGCCACCGTGCTCGCCGAACTCTTCCCCGTGATCCGCCGTGACGATCACCACGCCCTTGGGGCTTCGCTTGCGAAACGCTGCCACCAGCTTCCCCACGGTGTGGTCCGCGAAGGCGATCTCGGAGTCGTAGCGATCCACGTCGCGATCCCCGAAATCGTGCCCCGGGTGGGCTTCGTAGGGCTCGTGGGGCGCGAACAGATGCACCCAGGCAAACACGTGTTGGTCCGGCCGCAGGCCGAGGAGGTAGCCCTCCACCTGCTGGGCCCGGGCGTCCCCCTCCAAGAACTCCGTCTTCACGTATTCGAAGCCCAGATGGGTGTCCCGGAAGTGGGTGAAACGCCGCGGATCGATGAAAAACACCGCCGGCGGGTAGAAGCCCCCGGTGCGATAGCCGTAGGTGCGCAGCAGCGACGCCCAGGTGTCCGAGTCCTCCCCCGCTCCCTGCAACAGCAGCGGCCGCATGTACTTGCCGGTCATCATGGAGGTGACCGAGTACGAGGTGTGGGGCGTGGCGCAGTAGGCGTGCTCGAACACCACGCCGCTCTTGGCCAGCCGATCGATGTTCGGCGTCGTCGGTCGCGAGTAGCCGTAGGCGCCCACGTGGTCCGCGCGCAGGGCGTCGATGCTGATGAGCAGCAGGTCCCGGCCGCGCCAGTCGAGGGGCGAGCGGTTGGAACGGGCCGCGAGCATCTCGCCGCAGCTCGCGTCCACGCAGCTCTCGGCGGAGATCGGCGGCGGTGGTGCAAGCAGCGCTGCCGTGCGCACCAGCTCCGCGCCCAGCGGCGCGTGCTCGAGCATCCACAGACGGAAGTTATCGAAGCGTGCGAGGCGCAGCGCCGCGGGCCGCGCCGCCACCAGGGCCACCAGTCCGACGACGCCGGCCAGCGCCATCCAGCGCGCCCGGTCCCTCGGGGCTCCGGGCGAGAGCGCCCCCGCGCAGGCCGCCGACAGCGCCGCGAGGGCCGCGAGCGTCAGGTGGAACGCGGGATACAGCCGAACGAGCAAGAGCTGGTTGGCGATCTCGAGAGCGATGGCGACCCCGACGAAGCCGAGGGCGACGGCCTCGGGGCGGCCCCGGTGGAGCCGCTGGAGCGCGGGCGCCAGGGCGTAGGTGCCAGCGGCCGCCACGAGGGCGACGAGCGCCGCGAAGCCGCCGCGCGTGGACAGCGTGGCGAGGTGGCGGCCACCGCCCACACCCCAGGCCGCTGCGCCTGCCGCGAGGGCCGCCGCGACGGCAAGCACGGCGCGCACCCGCACGTCCGCCGACTGTCGCAGCGCAGACGAAAGCAGCGCGCCCAGCGCCCCGGCGAACACCGCGCCGAGCAGCATCAACGGCAACAGCCACAAGAGGCCGAACTGCAGCTCCCAGACGCTGGCGACCTCGGAGCGATGCAGCACGCCCACCACCAGGAGCTCCACCATCAGCGCCAAGAACGCCGCCGCCATCGCCCGCAGCGTCATCCCGCTTCCTCCCGCGCGGCGAGCTCGGGAGCTCGTGCCACGAAGGCCTTGAGCGCCGGGTGCTGCGACAGCTCGGGGTCGTCCCGGGTGAGCGCGCGTACGTCCTCCGCGATCCGCTCGAGCCATGGCGCGTCCGCGAAGGCGTCCAAGAACTCGAGCCCTGACTCCCCGCTCTGCCGCGTGCCCGACAGATCTCCGGCGCCCCGTTGCGCGAGATCCGCCCGCGCAACGTCGGCCCCGCGCTCGGTGCGTTCCAGCGTCTCGAGGCGTTGCTCGGCGAGCTCCGTCAACGGCTCGTCGTGCACCAGCAGACAAGTGCTCGGTCGCTGCGAGCGACCCACGCGACCCCGCAGCTGGTGCAGCTGCCCCAAGCCGAAGTGCTCGGCGCCGTCGATCACCATCAGCGTGGCCTGGGGCACGTCGATGCCCACCTCAACCACGCTGGTGCCCACCAGCACGCGCGCCTGACCGGAGCGAAAGCGCGCCAGCGCAGCGCGACGCTCCGCGACGGGAAGCCGCGCGTGGGCCAGCACCACCTGGTCGCCGAACGCCTTCCGCAGCTCTTTGTCGCGCTCGGTGGCGCTGGGGCCGTCGTCGTCTTCGTCGTCGGCATCGATGCGGGGACACACCACGAAGGTGTTTTCGTCCCGTTCGATGGTTTCTCGAATGATTGTTGGTACGTCGCGGAACCACGCGCTGCGGACGACCCGACGCGTGACGACGGGGCGACGGCCCGGCGGCAGCTCCCGGAGCTCGCTCGTCTCGAGCTCGCCGCGGAGTGCGAGCGCGAGGGTCCGCGGGATGGGCGTCGCGCTCAAGGTGAGCAGGTGCGGATCTCGCCCGCGCGCCACGGCGAGCCGCTGCGCCACGCCCAGGCGCTGTTGCTCGTCCACCACCACGAGCCCGAGCCGCGCCGGCTCGAGCCCCTCGCCCAGCAAGGCGTGGGTGCCGATCAGCACGTCGATGTCATGCTCTCGAAGGGCCGACAGCACGGCGCGGCGCTCCGCCGCGGGCGTCGCCCCGGTGAGCACCGCCGTGCGCGCGCCGACGGCCCGCGTCAGCGCGTCCGCCGCGATCCCGTACTGGTCCGCCAGGGCGGTGGTGGGCGCGAAGATCAACGTCTGCGCGCGGGCGGCGTGGGCCTGCGCCGCGGCAGCGAGGGCGACCCCGGTCTTGCCCGCGCCGACATCACCCAAAAGCAAACGACGCATGGGCTCCGGACCTGCCAGGTCCTGAGCGATCTCGGCGATGGCCTGGTCTTGCGACGCCGTGAACGTGAAGCCCAGCGCGGATTCCAGCGCTCGCACCGCCTTTGGCGCCGGCGGCAGGCCGGGCGCGGTGGCGCGGAGCTCTTGTCGGCGCTGGGCGCGAAGCCAGGTCCGCGCGAACGCCTCCGCCCACGCCAGGTGCTCGCGGGCGGCGCGGAGCTCGCTCACGGCGACGGGCGCCGCGGGACGATGAATGCGCTCGAGATCCAGCGGCGCGAAACCTTCTCGCAGGGCGATGGCGGCGGGCACAGGATCCGCGCTGCCGTTGGCTTCGAGGGCTTGCTCCAAGAAGTGTCGCAGCCGCTCGCCGCTCACGCCGCTCACCCGCGGATAGCGCGGCACGATCTTGGGCGCGTCGTCCAGCCACAGATCCGGATGCGCCATCATGGCGCCAGGGCCGCGCTTCGGCGGGGCCACGCGGCCGGCGAGCACGCACGCGGCCCCCGGCTTCGCCCGCGCCAAGATGCCGTGGGCGGCAAAGAACCAAAAGGCCGTGAGCCGCGCGTCGTCCTCCCCCGCGATCTCCACCCGCAGCATGCGTCGTCGGCGGCGTCCGGGAACGAAGCTCGCGCGCTTCACCGTGCCCTTCACCACCAAATGGGGACGACGCGGCGCCCGCTCCACCGCTTCGGCGACCGTCACGGCTTGCTCGCGGTCGTCGTAGCTCCGCGGCAAGAGCCACAGAAGATCCGCCACGGTGGCGAGGCCGGCCTTGTCGAAGGTGTTTGCCAGCGCCGGCCCCACCCCCGAAAGGTGCGCCAGGGGCGCAGCGATGGTGAGCGGCTGGGACACGCGACTCGGGGCGCGACCGCGAAGAGGCCGCGCGAGCTCGGTCAGGAAAACTCCACGTCGACCACTTCGTACTGACGCAGGCCGCCCGGAAGCTTCACCTTGACCTCGTCCCCCGGCTCCTTGCCGATCAGGGCCCGCGCCAAGGGCGCAGAGACACTGATGCTACCCGAGTCGATGTCGGCTTCGTCGGCCCCCACGATCTGGTAGGTGACCTCTTCTTCCGTCTCGATGTTGGCGAGCGTCACCCGGGCACCGAAGCGGATCTTGGTTCCATCCAGCTTGCTGGGGTCGATCACTTCCGAACGGGCCAGCTTGTCCTCGATGTCCTTGATGCGAGCTTCCACCATGCCCTGCCGTTCCTTGGCAGCGTGGTACTCGGCGTTCTCGCTGAGATCGCCGTGCTCCCGGGCGACACCAATCTCCCGCGAGATCTTGGGGCGCTCCTCCTTCAGCCGCGCGAGCTCGTCCTTGAGCTTCTGCGCGCCTTGGGGCGTCATCGGAACTTTCTCGGTCATGGGAGGCCCAAGCTACCTCAGCCCCGAGCCCGATCAAGGCCCCAGATCGCCGATCAACCGCTCCGCACCGCCGCGTGCGGGTCCGGCGCCGTGAGCGAGGCCCAGGCCGGCACTTCCCTGCGAAGCTTGGCATAGAGGATGCCCGCGATGTGCCGCGCATACGGCGAGTAGGGCACGTACACGTCCGGTTCCCAGAGCTCCGCGGTCAAGGGCAGCTCGCCGGAGCGTTCGCCGAGCAACGCCGCCAGGGCATCCTCGAAGTCGTCCATGGTGGGATAGCGATTGCGCGGCAGCTTGCGCATGGCGGTCAGCACCACGGCGTCGAAGCGCGCGTCCAGCTCCGCCACCCGCTCCGACGGCGGCGTGGGGGGCGTCAACAGGTGCTGCGCGAGGAGCTCGGCGTGCTCGCCCTCGAAGGGCAGCTCGCCGACGGCCATGCGGTAGAGCACCACGCCGAGACCATAGATGTCCGTGCGCGGGCCGGTCTTGTCGCTCACCGTCTGCTCCGGAGCCATGTAGTTCATGGTCCCGACGGCCACGCCCTGAGCGGTGAGCCCCGTTTCCCCGACGGCGCGGGCGAGCCCGAAATCCAAGAGCTTCACGGCGTAGGGATCCCCGCGCTCCCCGACCAGGAAGATGTTGTCGGGCTTCACGTCGCGGTGAACGATGCCCTGGGCATGCGCGGCTTCCAGAGCGGAGGCGACGTGCCAGGCGATGCTCAGGCACTGCCGGGGCGGCAGCCGCGGCTCGCGTCGCAGGCGATCCCCCAGGGACTCTCCGAACAGGTACTCCATCACCACGTAGGGCGTGCGGTCCGTGCGTTGCCCCGCGTCCAAGATGCGGATCACCGCCGGGTGCAGCAGACGCTCCGTGAGGCGGATCTCCTTCAGCAGGCGATCGGCGGCTTGCCGGGCTTGGGAGTTGTCGAGGACCTTCACCGCCACCGGCTGCTTCGTGAGCATGTCCTCGGCCAGGTACACCCGCGCCATCGCGCCCTTGCCGATGTACCCGCGCACCATGTAGCGCTTGCTGTACACCGCCGGCTCGGCAGGCTCGAAGTCGAGCAGCGAAAGCTCGGAGACGTCTTGGAGCGCCTCGCCATCGAAGGGGCAATGGCGCGCCCCGGGGGAAGCCCGACCACGGTGACAGCGAGGACAGATCATCCGCTCCCCTAACGTCTCCTGCCTGGTTCGAGGCTGCAAGCCGTTCCTCCCCTGGCAAAAATGGCGGAAAAAGCAGGCCCCCCGCCGTCGGGAGCTTGCCAGCGCTCGGCCGAGCCGCTACCACGCCGAGCCGAGCCCAACATGCGTCGCGCTCTCGCCTCCTTGCTCGTGTTTTCCGCCCTCGGCGCGGCCGCCTGTGGCCCCAAGAAGCCGGCGGACAACCCCCTGCACTACACGGAGAACGCCAAGCGCGCCTACGACGAGGCCTTGGACGCCTTCTTCGATCACGACTGGGAGCTGACCATCGAGCTGATGAAAGAGGTCAAGCGCAAGTACGGCTACAGCCGCTACGCCCGCTTGGCGGATCTCCGCATCGCCGATGCCATGTATCACCAGGAAAAGTTTCCGGAGGCGATGGGCGCCTACAAGGCCTTCGTCCACGACTACCCGAACGATCCCGAAGTGCCCTACGCGCGCTATCGCGTCGCCAAGAGCTTGTTCGAGCAGTCGAGCCAGTCGATCTTGCTGCCGCCGCTGGAAGAGCGCGATCTCGCCAGCGTGCACGACGCCTACACCACCATTCAGGCGTTCCTGCAGGACTACCCGACGTACAAGCACAGCCGGGAGCTCGAGTTCATGCTCGAGAGCGTGGCCGGACTCCTGGCGCGGCACGAGCTCTACGTCGCGCGCTTCTACCTGAACGAGGACAACTTCGAAGCGGCGGTGGCCCGCTGCCAGTACGCTCTCCGCCACTACGAGGGCTCGGGGCTCGAAGCCGAAGCCATGGTGCTTCTGGGCGAGACCTACATGAAGATGAAGCATCGGCGGAAGGCCCGGGCCGTGCTGGAGCAGATGCTGGCCTTGTATCCCGACAGCCCCTTCGTGCTGCCGGCGAAGAACTTCTTGAAGCTTCTCGGCGGCAACCCGGAGTCCATTCGGCCGGCGCCCCCGGAGGCGACGGCACCGCTGGGAGCCAAGGCAGCCCCCGAGTCGCTGGAGTGAGGGAGGGTCCGTGGCGAGTGAACCGCAGATCTTGAGCACGGTCTCGCCGACCGTGCTGGTGGTGGACGACGAAAAGAACATCCGGCGGACCCTGGAGATGGTGCTCTCCGGCGAGGGCTACCGAGTGCTGGAGGCGGGCTCGGCGGAAGACGCCCTGGCCACCCTGAAGAACCCGGCGCTGCCCGTGGACCTGGCCATCTTCGACCTCAAGCTGCCGGGCATGAGCGGGCTGGATGCCCTCTCCACGCTGCGCGCGGACGACGCCACCAAAGACGTCCCCGTGATCGTGATCAGCGGTCACGCCACGGTGCACGACGCCGTGGCCGCCATCAAGCTCGGCGCCAGCGACTTCTTCGAGAAGCCGCTCAACCGCGAGCGCGTGCTGGTCAGCGTCCAGAACTGCATCCGCACCGCCCGGCTCAGTCGCACCGTCGAGCAGATGCGCGAGGAGCTCGAGACCCGATACGAGATGATCGGGACGAGCACTGCGATGCAGAAGCTCTACCAGGAGATCGACAAGGTCGCTCCCACCAAGGCCAGCGTGCTGATCACCGGGGAGAGCGGCACCGGCAAGGAGCTGGTGAGCCGCGCGATCCACCGGCTGAGCCCACGCAAGGACGAGCCCTTCATCAAGGTCAACTGCGCCGCGATCCCGCGGGAGCTGATCGAGAGCGAGCTGTTCGGCCACGAGAAGGGCTCCTTCACCGGCGCCCAGGCCCGCAAGCGGGGCTTCTTCGAGCAGGCCCACGGCGGAACGCTGTTCCTCGACGAGATCGGCGACATGGATCTGGCGGCGCAAGCCAAGGTGCTGCGCGCGCTGCAAAACGGCGAGGTCGTCCGGGTCGGCTCCGAGCACGTGATCCAGGTCGACGTGCGGGTGCTGGCCGCCACCAACAAGGATCTGGCCAAGGAAGTCTCCGACGGAAACTTCCGCGAAGATCTCTTCTTCCGCCTGGACGTGTTCCCCATCCGCGTTCCCGCGCTTCGAGATCGCTCCGGCGACATATCCATCCTGGCGGAGTCTTTCGTGAAGGCGTTCTGCAAGGAGAACGGCCTGCGCATCAAGCGCATCGACCCGTCGGTGATGGAGGCTCTCGCTCGCCGCAAGTGGCCCGGCAACGTGCGCGAGCTCAAGAACGTGGTGGAGCGCGCGGCGATCCTGTCGAGCGACGTCATCACCATCGCGGACCTGCCGGAGGATCCCCACGCCAGCCCCTTCGACGAGGACGACAGCGACGCCGAGACCTCCGGCACCCACGCCATCGCCGTGCCCTCCCCCGCGGTCAGCGACTCCGGAGAGCGCCTCACGCTGCGCGAGTACCGCGAGTCCGCGGAGCGCGCCTACATCGTGGCCACCCTGCAAGCGTTCGACTGGAACATCTCCAAGACGGCGGTGGCGCTGGGGGTGGAGCGCACCAACCTGCACAAGAAGATCCGCGCCTATGGCATCAAGCGCGGTGAGGGCTGATACGCGAGAGCGGGGGGACCTCCGAGGCGACGGGGATCCCGCGCCCCTCCGCGTGGACGGCAACGGCCCCGCGGTGCTCGCCATCCACGGCTTCGGCGGCACGCCGCAAGAAGTGGCGCTGGTGGTGGAAGCTGCTCAGGCCGCCGGCCTCGCCGCCCACGCACCGTTGCTCGCGGGGCATGGCACCACCGTCGCCGCGCTGGCGGCCTCGCGCTGGGAGGATTGGGCCGAAAGCGCCGAGCAAGCGCTAAAGAGCGTCACCCAGGAGCACGACCGCGCCATCGTCGTGGGCCTGTCTCTGGGCAGCCTGCTCGCGACTCATCTCGCCCTGTCCCGCCCCGAGCGCGTGGTCGCCCTCGGTCTCCTCGCCAACGCGTTCTGGTTGATGTCGCCGTTCCCGTCCTGGGCCTTGGCCGCCGTGGATCGCTTCGGCATCCCGGACTTCTCCTTGCCCAAGGTCACCGCCGACATCGCCGATCCCGAGGCTCGCCGCACTCACCTCACGCTCTCCGCGCAACCGGTCCACGCCGCCGTGGACGTTTGGAGCGCGGGCAAGCGCCTGCGTGAGCGGCTCGGCGAGCTGCACTTCCCCACCCTCATCCTCCACGGCGCGCGCGATCGCGTGTGCCCCTCCGCCAACGCCGGCCGCGTCGCTGCGCGCCTGGGCACCACGGACCCCAAGGTGCGCGTCCTGTGGCGATCGCGTCACATCATCACTCGGGACCTCGAGCGCGCCCTGGTCCGCGAAGAGCTCGTCGAGTTCTTTCTGCGCCTTCGGTGATTCGCCTTCGGCGAATCACCTCCGGGATTCTTCTACACCACTGCTGGCCGCAACGCCCTGCGACTCTTCCATCCGGTAGACAAGCCGGCGCCCGGCCTCGCCGGGTTCTCCTCGGAGATTCGCCTTTGGCGAATCACCTCGGGGATTTTTCTACACCGCTCCGACCTGCAGCGCCTCGCGACCTCTCCATCCAGAAGAGAAGCAGGCGCCCGGCCTCGCCGGGTTCTCCTCGGAGATTCGCCTTTGGCGAATCACCTCGGGGATTTTTCTACACCGCTCCGACCTGCAGCGCCTCGCGACCTCTCCATCCAGAAGAGAAGCAGGCGCCCGGCCTCGCCGGGTTCTCCTCGGAGATTCGCCTTTGGCGAATCACCTCGGGTTTTTTCTACACCGCTCCGACCTGCAGCGCCTCGCGACCTCTCCATCCAGAAGAGAAGCAGGCGCCCGGCCTCGCCGGGTTCTCCCTCGCCTCTCAATTCCGATACGTGATCTGATCGTGCCAAAGTCGGATGAAGTGGTTCCAGCTGCTGGGGCCCCATCCCCAGCAGCGAGTGACGCGATGGCGTTTGACGCTCACCGGTAGCCGGTGACGCGATGGCGTTTGACGCTCACCGGTAGTAGGTGACGCGATGGCGTTTGACGCCGGTAGCAGGTGACGCGATGGCGTTTGACGCCGGTAGCCGGTGACGCGATGGCGTTTGACGCCGGTAGCAGGTGACGCGATGGCGTTTGACGCCGGTAGCCGGTGACGCGATGGCGTTTGACGCCGGTAGCCGGCGACGCGATGGCGTTTGACGCCGGTAGCAGGTGACGCGATGGCGTTTGACGCCGGTAGCAGGTGACGCGATGGCGTTTGACGCCGGTAGCCGGTGACGCGATGGCGTTTGACGCCGGTAGCAGGTGACGCGATGGCGTTTGACGCCGGTAGCCGGTGACGCGATGGCGTTTGACGCTCACCGGTAGCAGGTGACGCGATGGCGTCTTGGGCTCTTGGCGGCGAGTGAGCCGGCTCGCTCGCCGGGCGCGGCTTGTGGTGCACTCGCCTCCGCGTCTGGATGTTGGTTCGGCGCGGAACCTCGCGGGCCGCTTCGTGTTGTCCAACATGCCGAGGCGCGCCGAGGCGCGCCCTTGCGGACGCTGCGCGCATCCGCCACGGGACGAGCGCAGCGCCGTGGCGCGCGTCGCGAGGTTCCGCGGCGCCCCGACAATACCCGTCAGCCGCCGGTGGAGCCGTAGCCGCCGGCGCCGCGCTCGGTGTCGTCGAGCTCTTGTGCAACGGTGATCTGGACGCGAGTGACGGGTGCGATCACGAGCTGCGCGATGCGCGCGAGAGGCTCCACGGCAAAGGGCTCGGCGCCGTGGTTGATGAGCACGATGCCCACCTCCCCGCGGTAGTCGCTGTCGATCGTGCCGGGGCTGTTGACGATGGAGATGCCGCCCTTGAGAGCCCAGCCGCTGCGGGGGCGCACCTGTCCCTCGAACCCCGGGGGAATGGCCAGAGCCAGGCCCGTCGGGATCAGTCGGCGTTCGCCGGGGGCGAGCAGCACGGCGCTCTCGAGAGCCGCGCACAGATCCAAACCCGCGGAGCCCGGGGTCTGATAGCGCGGCAACGGCACCTCGACGGCGCCGACCCGCTTCACGCGAAGCTCCGGCATCAGAGCTCCGCGAAGCGCCCGCTCTTGAGCGTGGCGTCGAGCAGTTGCCGCACGCGTTGCTCGAGCTGGCGCGCTTGCTGATCCGGGATCTGCGCCAGCGCCGTCTTGATCTCGCCCAGCGCCTTGAGCTGACTGAAGAGCTGGAGATCGCTCGGCGGCGCGGCGCCCGTGAGCACCTGGCGGATGCGGTCGATCTCGGCGCCGAGCGCTTCCACGCCCACGCCCAGCGCACCCACCCGGCGGCGATCCGGATGCTCGCGATAGAACGCCTCCAGCACCGGCTGCACGATTTGCTCGAGGATCGGCGCCTGGTCCTCGGCGTTCCAGATGTGCTTGAGCACGAACAAGTCCGAGTTGTCGGCCTGGGAGCGGCCGTCCAAGTAGGCGCTGGCGGCGAACAGCTTGAGCATCTTCACCACGCGCCGGTCGCTGATGCTGATGCCCTCGGCGCGGATCTGGAAAATGAGCCCCTTGTAGCTGCTCAAAAAGCCTTCGGAGAAGCTCAAGCGCTTGGCCAGATCCTCCGTCATGGCGTGGATGTCCTTGGCGCTCACCAGCGGCTGCACCTTGGCGCGGCGGAGCTTCTTGACCTCGTGGTTCACGCCCAGCTGCAAGAGCTCGTTGAAGTGATAGGCGTCGAGGTTGTCGCTGCGGATGCGAAGCAGGAAGCGATCGAAGAGCGCGCTCAGGGACTCGTCGCTGGGCACCTCGTTGCTGGCACCAAAGGCGCTGATGAGCGGCGTCTCGATCACCTGCCCGCCGGAGGAATAGATACGCTCGTTCAGGAGCGTGAGCAGCGCGTTCAAGATGGCGCTGTTGCTCTTGAACACCTCGTCCAAGAACACGATCTCCGCTTCTGGAAGCATGTTGGCGGTGCGCCGCTGGTAGTGGCCGTCGCGAAAGGCCTGGATGTCCACCGGACCGAAGATCTCGTTCGGCTCCGTGAAGCGCGTGAGCAAATACTCGAAGTAACGCGCGTCGAGCAGGTGCGCGAGGTTACGGAGCAGCGCGCTCTTGGCGGTGCCCGGCGGGCCGATGAGCACGGCGTGCTCCCGCGCCACCACGGCGATCAGCAAGAGGCGAATCACCTCGCTCTTGCCCAAGAACTGCGAATCCAGGGTTTCTGCGACCTGGCGCAGGCGTGCCGAGAGGTCCGTGCTCATGTTCGTGCTCGCTCGAAGGCTCCGTCAGTTGTTGGCGGCCTGGGCCGCGCGCCTGTGGCGCTCGAAGATCTCGTCCGCCATGCCGCTGAGCTTCTGCGCCTCCCGCTGGATGTCCGCGTTCTGGCGGTAGTGGTCGGAGCTCTGGACGTAGCTGGCGAAGGCCCGATAGCTCTTGGCCACTTCGAGCTCGTTTCCGATCTCCTTGCACAGCGCAATGCTGCGCATGAAGTAGTCGATGGCCTTGCCTTCGTGCCCCGCGCCCCAGGCGCCCGCTGCGGTGATCTCGCCGAGGGTTCTGAGGGCGGTGGCCAGATGGGACTTGCTGCGCACTTGGCCGAACAGATCCACGGCGTGCTTGATGCTGTCCCGCGCCTTGCGCAGCTCCTTCTGCATCAAATAAGCCTTGGCCAGGCCCCGCTTGGCCTCCGCCAAGTGCAGCTTGTCCCCCATTTCGTCGCACAGCTCCTCGGCCTGCTTGAGGATGCGGATGGCCTCCTCGGTGGCGTCCATGCGGTAGTGGGTCTCGCCGATGTTGGTGAGCACCACGGCGATCCGATTCTGCTCGCCCATCTCGCGAGCGACCTCGTGGGCCTCGGTGAAGTGCTCCAGGGCCTTGGTGTTCTCGCCGAGCTCCTGGGCGAGCTTCCCGAGGTTGTTGAGGCTCTGCACGATGCCGAGCGGATCGCCGATCTCCCGGCGGATCGTCAGGGCGGCCTCCAGCGCTTCGCCCGCCTTCGCGGTGCGGCCGTGGTCCATCCACACCAAGCCGATGTTGTTGAGGCTCAGGGCGATGGAGCGACGATCGCCGATCTTCTTGCGCATCTCGAGGGACCTGCGCATTTCCTCGAGGGCCTCGTCGTACTCGCCCTTCAGCCACAGCACCTTGCCGATGTCGTCGTGACACGAGGAGATGCCGCGCTCGTCGTTGGCGGATTCGAACAAACCGCGGGCGGTCTCCAGGTGCTTCATGGCCAAAGACAGGCTGCCCGTGTCGCGGTGCAGGCGACCGATGCGGTTGTGCGCGGCGCCGCCCTTGCCGCGCAAGCCGAGGCGGTAGGCCAGACTCTGCATCTCGCGGAAAGCGGCCAGCGCTTCGTCGGTGCGCCCCAGCAAGGTGAGCACGTCCCCGTGGTTGTGGAGCGCTTCGATGCGCCGCGGGGCGTCCATCTCGCCCAGCAGTGACAGACCCTTGCCGTACAGCTCGTGCGCCTTCTTGGCCGCGTAGGTGCTGCGCGCGAGATCTCCGGCCTCCAGATAGGTGACGCCGGCGCGGGCCATGGCCCCGGCCTTCTCCAGGTGCTGCGCCAGCATCGCGCAGTATTCTTCCTGCGAGCGCACGCCGTCTTTCTGGGCGAGCCAGTCGGCGATCACCTGGTTATAGCGCCGGCACGAGGCGGCGCTGGTGAGCTGCGCCACCTTCTCGCGCTCCAGGTTGTGCTTGAAGACGTACTCCACCTCGCCGGAGAACGCCGAGTCCGGCAGCTCGAGCACGTAGTCCCGCTCCACGAGCTCGGCGAGGAGCAAGCGTAGCTCCTCGATGTCCTTCATGGCGTCGGCGCTCCATAGCTCGGGCGCCTCGCGCTCGCTGCGCGCGAGGGCGACCAGACCGCCGAGCCAGAACACGCTGCCCATCGCCGCGGCGTGCTCCAAGAGCCGTCGCTCGGGAGAACCGAGAGCGGCGATGCGGGCGGCCACGGCGTCGTCGACGGTGAGCGGAAGGCGCGCGGAGGCGAGCTTGTCGAGGTTCACCTTCCACACCGGATCTCGAGCCAGGGCGTCGCGCTCGTCGAGCACGCCGGTGTCGTGGAAGATGCGCACCATCTGCTCGAGCAACCCCGGGTTGCCGCCGGCCATGCCCACGGCGGACTCCACCAGGGCTTCCGGAGGGCCGTTTTCGCAGGGGGCGAGCAGCGCGTTCGCCACCGCCAAGCTGTCCTCTTCGCTCAAGGGCTCGACGTCGACGCGGGTGTGGCGAGCCTTGGCGAAATCGAACCAGTCCTCGTGGCGCGCCAGGAGATCCGGGCGCGTGGCGCACAGGATCAAGATCGGACCGCCGAGGTGCTCCATCAAGTATCGCAAGAGCTCGATGGAATCGTCGTCCGCAAGGTGCAGGTCCTCGAACACCAGGCACAACGGACCGCGCGCCGCGTCGCTATCGAGGAAGTTCTTGACGATGGCGCGTCGCAAGAGCCCGGCCTGCAGCGGATCCTCGGCCACCGCTTTCGTCAGCGGGCTCTCGAGGAACTCGAGATCCATCAGCTGGCCGAGGAAGTAACAGACGTCCCCCACCTTGCGGTCGTCGAGGACTTGCGCCACCTGTGCACGGACCTGCGCCTTGGCCGCTTCCGGGTCCATGCCTTCCACCAGGCCAAAGCGTGAGCGGAACAGGCGGGCGAACACGCCGTAGCTCAGTTGGATGCTACGGGCACTGCCCCGGAACACCCGCGGCAAGCGGCCCCCACCCACCCGGAGCTCGAGCAAAAACTCATGGATGATCCGGCTCTTCCCGAGTCCCCCAGCACCCAGCAAGGTCACCACCCGGGAGACCTGCTCGCCCAAGGCCGCATCGGAGGCTTTCTTGAGCTCCCCGAGGACGGCCTGGCGGCCAATGAGCGGAGCACGCAGGTCGCTGACGCCGAAAAGGGAGTTCGGGCCTTCGGTCATGGGAGCGGAAGTATCCCCCGCTTCTCCGAGCCGCTACAAGCCCGGGCTTGCCACGCGGTCGGCCCTGGGCCACCCTCCGGTCGCAGTGCGGGGTCGGATCGTCACTCGCCCCCCAACACCTGCAAAACCTCTGATAGATTCGCCGTTTAACGTGGTGCTGCCGGCAAAGACCCCCGCCCAGAACAGGGCCAGCGAGAAGCGCTCCCTGGGCCAAGGCGTGTTCCGCAAGTGCGAGGGCTGTGGCGCGGTCTACACCGCCGAAGAGCTGGCCGACGCCTGGAACGTGTGTACCGCCTGCGGCTACCACCACCCGATGCGTTCGTCGGATTGGCGGCGGCTGCTGTTGGACGGCGGCCGGCTGGACAGCTGGGACGAGCACATCCGACCGGCCGACCCCCTCGCCTTCGACGACGGCAAGTCCTACCGCGACCGCTTGGCGCGGGCGGCCAAGTCCAGCGGTCACAGCGAATCCGTCGAGGTGGGGCGTGCCGCCCTGGGTGGCCATGCCGTCGGCTACGGCTGCTTCGTGTTCCCCTTCATGGGGGGCAGCATGGGCTCGGTGGCCGGGGAACGGCTCACGCGCCTGTTCGAGCGCTCGCTGGCCGAACGGCTGCCCGTGGTGCTGCTGCACGCGTCGGGCGGGGCCCGCATGCAGGAGGGGCTCCTGAGCCTGATGCAGATGGCCAAGACCGTGGGCGCCCTCGGTCGTTTCCGACGTTCCGGCCGCCCGTTCATCAGCGTGCTGCTGCACCCCACGACCGGAGGCGTGGCCGCCAGCACCGCGCTCCTCGGGGACATCAACGTGGCCGAGCCCAACGCGTTGATCGGCTTCGCCGGCCCGCGGGTGATCGAGAGCACGCTGCGCACGACGCTTCCGGAAGGCTTCCAACGCTCCGAGTTTCTCGTGGATCACGGCATGGTGGACGTCATCGTCGCCCGCGCCGAGATGCGCGCCACGCTTCGAAACCTCCTGTCTCACCTCACGGGTGATCGTTAGTGACCGACCTCGGGACCACCCTCAAGCGCCTGTACGCGTTGGCCGTCACCGGCCCCAAGCTCGACTTGAGTCGGTTGGAGACCGCCTGCGAGCACTTCTCGCACCCCGAGCGCGGCTTCGAGGCCGTGCACGTCTCGGGAACCAACGGCAAAGGCACGGTGTGCGCGTTCGTGGCCTCCATGGCCCGCGCCACCGGCAAGAAGGTGGGCCTCTATACCTCGCCGCACTTGGTGCGCTTCGCGGAGCGGATCCAGATCGACGGCGAGCCGATCGACGACGAAACCCTGGTCCGGCTCCTGAATCAGGTGATGGACGAGGCGCCCGAGCTCACCTTCTTCGAGGTGACCACCCTCACCGCGTTTCTCGCGTTCCGGGAAGCCAAGATCGATCTCGCGGTGATCGAGACGGGGCTCGGCGGCCGGCTGGATGCCACCAACATCATTCCCCCACCCCGGATCGCCGCCATCACTCGCGTGGCCTTCGATCACATGCTGGAGCTGGGGGACACGCTGGCGAAGATCGCCGTGGAGAAGGCGGGCATCATCAAGACGGGCTCCACCGTGGTGGTCGGCAAGCTGCATCCCGACGCCCGCGAGGTGGTGGAGCGTCGCGCCGACCAGGTGGGCGCGCACCTCGTGGCTCTGGGCAGCCCGGAGCCCATTCCCGGGGCGGCGCTGGCCTACCCCCGCTTCGCCATGTTCGGCTCGAACTTGGCGGTGGCGGTGACCATCGCGCAAGAGCTCGGCATTCCCCCGCGCACCATCGCGGACGGCATCGAAGCCACGCAGTGGCCGGGGCGGAACGAGCTCCTACACCGCAACGGTCAGGAGCTCACGCTGCTCGATTGCGCCCACAACCCGGACGGCGCGGTGGCGCTGTCTCACGTGCTCGATCCCAGCATGCTGGGCGAGATCGAGTCACGCCGAGACGTGGCCCTGGTGTTCGGCAGCCTGAAGCGAAAGAACTGGCGCGCAATGCTCAAGCGCCTGGAGCAGGTGGCGGCACATCGCGTGTTCGTCGCTCCCCCCATCGCGGACAAATCGGTGGATCCAGCGGAGATGGCCCAAGTCTACTCGGGCGAGGTCGCGACCAACGTCCCGGACGCACTGGCGATCGCGCGGGCCAAGGTGGGATCTCGCGGTCTCGTGGTCGTCACGGGCTCGAGCTACCTCGTGGGCGCGGCCCGCGGCTCGCTGTTGGGGCTGCCTGCGGATCCCCAGATCGATCAGTGAGGTGACGAATGCCGTCGTTCGACGTGGTATCGAAGGTGGACTGGTCCGAGGTGAAGAACGCCCTCGACCAAGCCCAGCGTGAGGTCGCGCAGCGCTTCGACTTCAAGGGCACGGACGCCGAGCTCGAGAAGACCGAGGCGGGCATCGTGGTGCGCGCCAACTCGGAAGAGCGCGTGCGCGCGGCGCTGGACGTATTCCAGGGCAAGTTGGTGCGCCGCAAGGTCAGCCTGAAGCACCTGGACGTGGGCGAGCCGGAGCCGGGCCCCAAGGGCTCGCAGAAGCTCTTGGTCAAGGTCAAGGAAGGCATCGAGCAGGACAAGGCCAAGACCATCGTGAAGATGATCAAGGACCAGAAATTCAAGGTCCAGGCCTCGATCCACGAGCAGAGCGTGCGGGTCAGCGGTAAGAAGAGGGACGACCTCCAGGACGTCATCGCGTTCCTGCGCAAGGCCGATGAACTCGAGCTCGATCTCTCTTTCGAAAACTTCCGTGACTGACCAACAGCGAAAGCTCTTCGGGACCGACGGCATCCGCGGCGAGGCGAACGTGCCTCCCATGACGCCCGAGCTGGTGGTGCGCCTCGGCCGCGCCATCGCGCTGGTGGCGAGCCGTCAGAGCGGCCGGCCACCGCGGGTGGTGATCGGCAAGGACACGCGGCTCTCGGGCTACATGCTGGAGACGGCCCTGGCCGCCGGCGTGTGCGCCATGGGCGGTCGCGTCATGTTGTGCGGGCCCATGCCCACGCCGGCGGTGGCGAACCTCACGCAGACGATGCGGGCAGACGCGGGCGTGGTGATCAGCGCGAGCCATAACCCGTATCACGACAACGGCATCAAGATCTTCGGCCCCGACGGCTTCAAGCTGCCGGACGAGCGCGAGCTCCAGATCGAAGCGCTGCTGGAAGACGGCGACGCTCTGGACGGCAAGAGCCCCACGGGCAGCCGCGTGGGGCGCGCCGAGCGCATCGACGACGCCACCGGCCGTTACATCGTGTACGCCAAGAGCACCTTCCCGCGGGACCTCACGCTCAATGGTCTGCGGGTGGTGGTGGATGCCGCCCACGGCGCCGCCTACAAGGTGGCGCCGCTGGTGTTCTCCGAGCTGGGGGCGGACGTCACCGCCATGGGCGTGTCCCCCAACGGCCGCAACATCAACAAGCAGTGCGGCGCCCTGCACCCAGAGCACGTCGTCCGCGAGGTCGGCAAGCGCAAGGCTCACATCGGCATCGCCTTGGACGGGGACGCGGACCGCGTGATCATCGTGGACGAGACCGGCACCATCGTGGACGGCGACACGGTGATGGCGCTGTGCGCCACGCGGCTCCTGCGTGAAGGGCGGCTGGCGAACAACACGCTGGTGGCCACCGTGATGAGCAACATGGGGCTCGAGCGGGCTCTCTCCGCCTTGGGCGGGCGGCTGGCCCGGACGCCCGTGGGCGACCGCTACGTGGTGGAAGAGATGCGACGCTCCGGCTGCACCTTCGGCGGCGAGCAGTCCGGACACCTGATCTTCCTCGACCACGCCACCACGGGAGACGGCGTGGTGGCGGCGCTGCAGGTGCTCGCGATCATGGCCCGCGAAGGGCGGCCGCTGTCGGAGCTGTCGGCGGTAATGGAGCGCGTGCCGCAGCTGGTGGAGAGCGTGAGCTTGCCGGAGAAGCGCCCCATCGAGGACATGCCCACGCTGAGCGCGCAGATCCGTCGCGTGGAAGCCGAGCTCGGCAACGACGGGCGCGTGCTGGTGCGCTGGAGCGGCACCGAGGCCAAGCTCCGTTTCATGGTGGAAGGCCCGAACCCGGACCTGCTGGCGAGCGTGGTCCAGGACATGGCCGAAGCCGCGCGAGCCGATCTGGGCGTGCCGGCGTGAGCGCCGTCGTCCTCTGCCGCGACCTTCGCCGCACGTTCGGCGCGAAGGAGGCCGAACGCCGCGCAGTGGACGACGTGAGCCTCGAGATCGAACCGGAAGAGGTCGTCCTCATCTACGGTCCATCCGGCTCCGGCAAGAGCACGCTACTGGCGCTGCTCGGAGGCCTGGATCGCGACTACGCGGGCGAGCTCTCGCTGTTCGGCAGCGCCGTGAAGTCGCTGTCGGATCGCGAGCTGTCGCGGCTCCGGGGTCGGCGCATCGGCTTCGTGTTCCAGGCCTTCCACCTGCTGCCGCACCTGAACGTGCTGGAGAACGTGACCGCGCCGGCGTTGTTCTCGGACGACGCCGCCGACGCCAGCGAGCGCGGCATGGCGATGCTGGAGCGCGTGGGGCTGGGGGATCGCGCCAAGAGCGCCCCGGGCGAGCTCAGCGGCGGCCAACGCCAGCGCGTCGCGATCGCGCGGGCCCTGCTGCGCCAGCCGGACCTGCTCTTGTGCGACGAGCCCACCGGGAATCTCGATCGCAAGACGGGGGAGCAGATCATCGATCTGTTTGCTTCCCTGCACGAAGATCTGCGCACCACGATGGTGATCGTCACACACGAGGACCGCCTCAGCCGCCTCACCCATCGCAGCATCCACATGCTCGACGGGCGCCTGGTGGAAGGGGGCGAGGCGTGAGGCTCTCGGCGCTGAGGACAATGGTGGCCTCCGAGGTGCGGCGCACCCGAGGTCCGCTGTTCACCGCAGGCTTTGGCATCGCGGTCGGCGTGGCGGCGCTCGTCTTCTTCCTGGCCCTCGGTTTTGGCGCCCGCAAGGTGCTGCTCGGCGACGTCTTTCCCATCGACCAGGTCGAGCTCGATCCCGAGCGTACCGGCGCCGGGCTGCTCTCGCTCCTCGGCGGCCCTCACGAGCCCGCGGGGATCGACGCCGAGGCGGTGGACACGCTGCGGAAGGAGTCTGGCGTCACCCAGGTGTACCCCAAGCTCCGCTTCCGCTTTCCCAGCATGGCTCGCGGTGGCAAGGAGATCCTGGGCCGCGAGATCGGCACCCACGAGATGGTCGGGGACGGCATCGACCCGGCGCTCGTGAGCGGCGACGTCTCCGGCTTCGGTGATCCACTGAGCTCACCCGGAAAAGCCTGCACCAGCGACGCGGACTGCGACGCCGAGCAGTACTGCGAGCTACCGAGCAGCGCGAGCGTGGGCCAATGCTCCGCGCCGGTGCCCGCGATCGTGAGCCGCTACTTGGTGGAGCTGTTCGATCACGCGATCGCACCGGCTCACGGCCTGCCGCCGGTAGCCGAGACGCTCATCGGCCGCGCCAAGGGCATCACGTTCCAGATGACACTGGGCAATTCCCTGCTGGGGGTCGCGCGTCAGGGCAAGGAGCGGCGGGTGAAGGTGAAGGTCGTGGGCATCTCGCCCAAGGCCATTGATCTCGGCGTCACACTGCCGGTGGAGGTCGTGCGCCGCTGGAATCGCGAGTACGCGGGAGAAGCCGCGGGCTCGAAGTACTCCAGCGTGGTCGTGAAGGTAAAGGACGCGAGCGACACCAGCGGCGTCATCTCCGCGGCCGCCAAGCTCGGCCTCGTGCCCCACGACACTCGCGCGCGCGACGTGAGCGTGCTGATCACCGGTGTGCTCGCCATCCTGCTGTTGGTGGCGGGGGTGATCCTGTTGGTGGCGGCGCTCAACATCGCCCACACCTTCCGCGTGCTGGTGGCCGAGCGGCAGCACGAGATTGGCCTCTACCGCGCGCTCGGCGCCAGTGCGAGCGACATGCGGCTCTGGCTCAGCACCCTGGCGCTGGTGGTCGGAGCGCTGGGGGGCGCCGTGGGGGCCGGCGTCGCGCGCGTCGCAGCCCTGGTGGCCGATTGGCGCGGCCGCGTGGATCTGCCGGACTTCCCCTTCAAGCCCGACTCCTTCTTCGTGTTTCCGTGGTGGCTCTGGCTCGTGGGCATCGGCTTCGCCGCGCTGTTCGCCGTGCTCGGAGCCGCGGGGCCTGCGCGCCGCGCAGCGCGCACGGATCCCGCTGAGGTGCTGGGTCGCGATCGCTGACGTCCCTGGACAAGCCGCCAGCGAGAAGAGACGATCGGACCCCGATGGAGCTTTCCCTCCCCGAGCTGTGCGGTCAGCTGATCGTCGGCGGTTTCGATGGCGACGAGCTGCCGGCGGTGATGGCCGAAGCGCTGCGCGCCGGTCGCCGTGGCGGGGTCATCTACTTCAAGCGCAACCTGCCCAGCGTGGAGGCCGCCCACGAGCTTTCGAGCTCCGTGGTGGACGCGGCCCGGGACGACCTGCCGCCCTTCATCGGCGTCGACGAAGAGGGTGGCCGCGTGCGCCGCCTGCCCGCGCCGGTGATGACGCTGCCGCCGATGCGCGCCCTCGGAAAGATCGGCGACGTGGAGCTGGTGCGCCGCGCGGGGTTCTTGCTGGGCCGTCAGCTCGCGCCGCTGGGCTTCAATCTCGATTTTGCCCCCGTGCTCGACGTCGACAGCAACCCCAAGAACCCCATCATCGGAGATCGCGCGTTCTCCGACGAACCGGACGCCGTGGCGCGCTTCGGCCGCGCTTTCGCCGGCGGCTTGGGCAAGGCTCAGGTCCTCGCCTGCGGCAAGCACTTCCCCGGCCACGGCGACACGGACAAGGACAGTCACCTCGACTTGCCCGTCATCCGCCACGACAAGGAGCGCCTCGACGCCGTGGAGCTGCCGCCCTTCCGCGCGGCCAGCCACGCCGGCATTCCCACGCTGATGAGCGCGCACATCGTGCTCTCGGAGATCGACCCGGGCGTGCCCGCCACGCTGAGCCACCGCGTGTGCACCACGCTCTTGCGCGGCGAGCTCGGATTCCGCGGCGTGCTCTTCTCCGACGACCTCGAGATGCGCGCCCTGTCGGACAACTACGAGATCGCCGAGAGCGCCGTCGGTGCCATCGCCGCCGGCTGCGACGCCCTGTTGATCTGCCGCGACTTCGAGCTCCAAGAAGCCGCCCTCGACGCGCTGGTCCGCCGCGCCGAAGCCGACAGCAGCTTCAAGAGCCGCTGCACCGAAGCCTTGGGCCGTAACCTCGCCGCCCGCCGCGCGAAGCCGCCGCGTCCCCTGCCCTCGGCCTCGGATCTCGACGCCGTCTTCGACTCCGACGAACCCGACGCCCTGCTCGACGAGATCAAACGCCGCAGCAAGCGCTGACCCGAGCACCCGAAGCAAGCGCCGACCCGAGACTCGCAGCAAGCGCTGACCCGAGACTCGCAGCAAGCGCTGTAGTTGCTGTCCCCGCGCAGCCAGCGTCACAGCCACACCCCGAAGCAAGCGCTGACCCGAGACTCGCAGCAAGCGCTGTAATTGCCGTCACCGCGCAGCCAGCATCACAGCCACACCCCGCGTCGCAGCCAGCGCCACAGCCACGCCCCGCCTCCACTTGGAGCAAGAGCATGTCGGTGCGGCGCGATACCCGTCGCGCCCCGGACGTCGCGTCGCGGACATTTGGCCCGGACGCCAAACTCAGCCACGCACGCCGACATTGGCCCGGACGCCAAACTCAGCCACGCACGCGGACATTTAGCCCGCGGGGAAACACGCCAGGCTCAGCCACCCGCAGACGTCTGGCCCAGAGGCCAGGTCAGCCCGGACGCCAGTCGGCCAACACGCGGACGTTTGGCCTGGACGGCAGCTCAGCAACTCGGCCACGCACGCGGACGTCTGGCCTGGACGGCAGGCTCGGCAACGCGCGGACATCCTGGTCGGACGCCAGGCTCAGCCACGGACGCGGACATCTGGCCTGCGGGCAAGCACGCTGGGCGCGGCCAACGCGCGGACATCTGGCCCGGACGCCAGGCTCAGCACCTCAACCAACACGCGGACGTCTGGCCTGGGGGGAAACACGCTGGGCGCAGCCAACACGCGGACGTTTGGCCTGGACGGCAGGCTCAGGCAACACGCGGACGTTTAGCCCGCGGGGAAACACGCAGGGCGCAGCCAACACGCGGCGTGCGGCCAACACCCGGCCAACACGCGGACGTTTGGTTCGCGAACGCGCGCGAGTGCGAGTGCGCGACCCGCGCGAGTGCGCGAGTGCGCGAGTGCGCGAGTGCGCGAGTGCGCGAGGCGGTTCCGCGTCGAACCAACAAAAGAAGCGTCACCCGGACGGCAGGACCAGTCGGGGCCCACAAAAAAAGAAGCGTCACCCGGACGGCAGGACCAGTCGGGGCGCACAGCGAAAGAAGCGTCCCCCGAACGGCAGGAACGTTCGGGGCGCACAGAGAAAGAAGCGTTCACCCGGACGGCAGGTCCAGTCGGGGCGCACAAAAAAAGGCCCCGCGCCGAAGCGCAGGGCCTTTTTCCTGGTGGCGTTGTCGGTCAGCCCGCGCCGGCTTCGCCGCTCGCGCTGGCGCTCGCCTTGACGGACACGTTGATCGACACGCTCGCGTCGGCCTGGGCCTTGAGCGAAGCCGCGAGGCAGCCGCCGACCTTGAGCGCAGCCTGGCCGCCACCGCTGACGGCAGCCTTCACGCCCTCGATCGAGGCCTTCACGCTGGCCACCGCGCCCTCGAGGCGACCCTTCATGCCGAGGGTGACCTTGAGGATGGCGGGCAGGTTGGCTTCGAGCGCGCCCTTGAGCTTGGAGGCCGCTTCCGCGTCCGCCGCGCCCTGGACCTTCACCGCGACCTTGGCCGGGGTGCACTCGACCTTACCGCTGACCTTCGCGTCGCAGTTGGCCTTGCACTCGGCGCTCATCTCGGGGGGCTTGATCTCGCCGGAGCACTTGGGGGCCTTCATCTCGACGCTGCAGCCGCCGGAGCAGGTGCCCTTGCAGTCCGCCTGGCCGCTCATCTCGCAGGAAGCGCTGCAGGTGCCCTTGCAGGTACCGCCGCAGCCACCCTTGGCCTGGGCGTCGCACTTGCCTTCGCAGGTGCCAGCGCAGGGCTTGCCACTGACGTCCTTGCCATCGCACTTGCCGGTGCAGTTTCCGCCGCACTTGCCGCTGAAGTCCGCCTCACAGGCGCCTTCGCAAGTGCCGCCGCAGGTGCCGGAGCACTCCGCGCCCGCTTCCACGGTGCAGGAGCCCTCGCACTTGCCTTCGCAGGTGCCGCTGATCTCGCCACCTTCGCACTCGACCTTGGCTTCGCCGGGCTTGATGTTGGCATCACAGCTGGCGGCGCAATCCGCCATGGCGCTCATCGACGCCGAGCACTTCGGGGGAACCACGTCCACCTTGAGCCCGCCGGAGATGTTGGCCTTCGCCTTCACGTCGCCCAGGAACTTCACCGCAGCCGCGCAAGCAGCCTCGGCCTTCTTGCCGGGACCCTCTTCCTTGGGAGCGATGTCCTCATCCGTAGCGCCCAGGTCCTTGGCCAGGTTGCCGCACGCCGTGCTGACGTCGCCCTCGACCTCGACCGCGAGCTGCTGCAGGTTCGCACCTGCGGCCAGCGCAGCCTTGACCTTGCCCTCGATCTCGCCTTGGAGACCGAAGTTCGCGCTCATGATGGCCTCGGGGTTCGTGATGTCCGCCGGGCAAGAGCCGGGGAGCCCACCGGGCAGCCCAGGCAGCCCACCACCGCAGTCCATGAGAAGCGGCGCCACGGCCAACGTCATCACGCCGAGTGCCGGCCCACTAATCTTCCGCCAACGATTCGCGACCATCTGAATATCTCCTCCTCGAGAACTCGTCTCGGGCGTCCAAGCCGCGGTGCACGCTACACCCGGTCCCTCGACTATGGAACCCCAACCGATCCTTCCGGGATTCACCCCGGGGTTGACCCCGGGCGTGCACCACACAACCGGGCAATGGGCCCGGTACCAACCAATTCGCGGGTCGCGTATTCGCCCCGTTTGGGTGAAATGGCAAGGGTTTTGTTGTCGCCTAGCGCCGGATCGCAGCTCCGGGGGCCTGTTCGGCCCCTCGGAAAGGGTGTTCAGCCCTGCTTCGAGCTACGGCGAGGCCGCGGCCGAGGGCCCCGGGCAGGTGCGCCCTCTCCAAAGGGCAGCTCGATCTGCTGGGTGGCGCCGGGCCGGGCGACCCGCTTGCCAGTGGTCCGCTCCAGCATCTCCCGCTCCCGCGCGAGGTCCGCTTCGATGACCTCCACGTTGTCGAGAGCAAACGCGAGGGCGTCGAAGATCTTGGCAGGACCGAGCTGCGGATAGCGCCGCAGGATGGTCTCGATGCGCGCGCCGCTCTCGTAGAACGCCCACAAGCGACGCACCGGCACCCGAGACCCGGCTACGTGCGGACTGCCGCCCAGCACCTTCGGGTCGACCCGAACGTGGGGATGCGGAATCAGGACGATGGGCAGACTCATGCGGCGCGCCTCCCTCGCGAAACGCTCTTCACGTTAACGCGGATCACGTCCGCTGTCATGGTCAGAGCCGTTCGAGGATCGTGCTCGCGACCTTCTCGGGTGTGAAGCCGAGCTCCTCCGCGATGCGCTCGTAGGGAGCGGACGCTCCGAAACGATCGATACCGATGGTGATGCCATCGAGCCCCACGATGCTGCGCCACAGCGGAGTGCGTCCCGCTTCGATCGACACACGGCGCACGCCGCGTCCGAGCACGGCTTCTTGCTCCTTTGCCGAAAGGCGCGCAAACGCCTCCAGACACGGAGCGCTCACCACCCGCGCGCGCTTGCCGCGCTGCGCCAGGACCTTCTGCGCCTCCACCGCGAGACCAACCTCGCTGCCCGTGGCGATCAGCACCAATTCGGGGTCTTTTTCGTCGACCAGAACGTAGGCGCCCTGAAGCAGGGTCTTGGGATCGAAGCCCGCGGGGCGCGACAGCTCCGGGAGCTTCTGTCGTGACAGCACCAGCGCCGTGGGGCCGTGGCGACGCGTCGCCGCGTGCGCCCAAGCCGCAGCGCACTCCAGCGCATCCGCGGGGCGCACCACGTCCAGGTTCGGGATCAGCCGCAACGAGGTGAGCTGCTCCACCGGCTGATGCGTGGGGCCGTCTTCGCCCAGGAACACCGAGTCGTGGGTGAACACGTACACGGTCTGCTGCTCCATCAGCGCCGCCAACCGAATGCTGGGCCGCATGTAGTCGCTGAAGATCAAGAACGTGCTGCCAAGGGGCACGAAGAACCCGCTGAGCGCGAGCCCGTTCATGATCGCGCCCATGCCGTGCTCGCGGATGCCGAAGTGCAGATTACGCCCGCCGAACTCCCCGCGCTGGACGCTCCCGCCGTCGTGGATGTCGGTCTTGGTGCTCTCGGCGAGATCCGCGGCGCCGCCCACCAGCGCGGGCATCAACGCTGCCAGACGTTGCTCGACCTTGCCTGCCAATGAGCGCGTGGCGTCCTTCTTTGGCGGAGCGCTGGCGAGCAGCTCGCCGAGCACGTTCGCCGGGACGGAACGCTCCACGTGGGCCTTCCAGTGCGCCTTGCGCTCGCCCGAGAGCGCCGCGACCTTCTGCTGCCAGGCTTCGTACTCCGGGCGCACCTCTTCTACCCGCTGCTGGAAGGGCACCCGCGCCCCTTCCGGGATGCGGAACGGCGGCTCCACCGGCCAGCCCGCCGCCTTCTTGGCGCCGGCGATCTCTTCCGCACCGAGGGGGGCGCCATGCGCCTTGGGTGAATCTTGTTTGGTCGGCGCGCCGATGGCGATGTGTGTCCGGGCCACGATCAAGCTGGGCCGCTTGGCCTCGGCGATGGCCTCGTCCAACGCGCTGCGCACCTCGTCCGGGTCGTGACCATTCACGTGCTGCACGTACCAGCCGTAGGCCTCGAAGCGCTTGCCCACGTCCTCCGAGAACGAAATGGCCGTGGTGCCGTCGATGGTGATGTGGTTGTCGTCGTACACCACCACGAGGTTGTCGAGGCCCAGGTGCCCCGCGATGCTCGCCGCCTCGCTGGCGACGCCCTCCATCAGGTCGCCGTCGGACGCGAGTGCGAACACGCGATAGTCGACCAGCGCGTCGTCTTCCGTGTTGACGCGCGCGCCCATCATCTTGCCCGCGAGGGCCATGCCCACGGCGTTGCCCACGCCCTGACCGAGCGGCCCCGTCGTGGTCTCCACGCCCGCCGTGTGGCCGACCTCTGGATGCCCCGGAGTCTTCGAGCCCCATTGACGAAAGCTCTCGAGCTCACTCAAGGGCAGGTCGTAGCCGGCCATGTGCAATAGCGAGTACAGCAGCATGGACGCGTGACCACAGGAGAGCACGAAGCGATCGCGGTTCGGCCAGTGCGGATCTTCCGGCACGTAGCGCAGGTAGCGCGTGAACAGCTCGACGCCGATCCCGGCCAGGGCCATCGGCGTTCCGGGATGACCGGAGTTCGCCTTCTCGACGGCATCTACCGCGAGGAACTGGATCGTGTGCACGGCTTGATTGAGCTCGCTCATGATCCGCCTCTTAAGGGCGCGTGCGCTCGGCCGCAACCGGCGCGGTCACTCGCCGTGCACGGCGCGGTTGTGCTCGTCCAACGTGCGGCTGAACGTGTGGCGACCGTTGCCGCTGGCCACGAAGAAGAGGTACTCGGTCTGCGCTGGCGCGAGAACGGCCTCGAGTGAGCTCGCGCCTGGATTCGCGATGGGGCCGGGTGGTAACCCCGCGTGCTTGTAGGTGTTGTAGGCATTGTCCGGGTCGCGGAGCATCGCCGGGGTAACGCGGCCCACGTATCCCGCACAGCTCGCCGCGCTCTTGGGCGCCACCTGGCAGCCGTAGGCTGCGGTGGGGTCGGCCTGCAACATGCCGGAGGGACGAAATTCGGGATCGTCCAGGCGATTGTAATAGACGCTGGCGATCGTTCCACGCTCGTCACTGGCAGCGGCCTCGCGCTCCACGATGGACGCCAGCGTGACGAGCTCGTGCTCTCCCCAGCCGCGCTTGCGGCGCAGCCCTTCGATGGCATCGGGGTGCTTCTCCGCGAGTTTCTCCAAGCGGCGGCGAAAGGTCCGCACCATGCCGCGGATGACCGTCTCCGGGGCGCTGTCCACCGCGAGGTCGTAGGTGGCGGGAAACAAGAACCCTTCCACGCTGGGTCCGCTGATGCCGAGCTCGCGGCGGAGGCTCGCCGAACGACACGCAGCGAGGAACGTGTCTCGGGTGCAGATCTCGCTCTTCTCCAAGCGCTCGGCGATCTGCAGGGTCGTGTAGCCTTCCGGCACCGTCACTTTGGCGCGAGCCCGGCTCCCCACCCGGCCCAAGCGCTGGGCCAGCTCGCGGGGCGAGAGGGAGTCGTTCAACACGTGCTCGCCGGGCACGATCTCGATGCCGGAGCCCACGACCCCCAGGTACAGCGCCATCAGCCGCGGGCTCTCGACGACACCCGCCGCGGCCAGCTGCTCGGCGATCTGACGCAAGGACGCCGACGGCGTGAGCTGCACTCGCACCGTCTTGCCGCTGCCCGGACCGGCGGACAGCGCCCAGGTCCATAGCGACGCCCAAACGACGCCCACGAGCAGGATCGGTGCGGCGATCCAGAGCCACCATCTCCGGCGCGGCTTGCGGCGCCGCGGCCTGGACGCCGGCCGGCGCCGGGCGGGGGCCCGTCTTCGCGCCGGGGCGTTCACGGGGCGGCAGCCTTTCGGCCGTCCAGCCAGGTCTGGAGCAAGATGGCGGCGGCGGCGCTGTCCACGCGCTGGCGTGCCGCGCGGTCGTCCAGGCCCTGCTCCCGGAGCCGCTCCCGGGCCTGCCGGGTGCTGAGCCACTCGTCCACCAGCTCGACCTTCCGGCCGGTCCGTTGGGCCAGGGCGTTCGCCACCCGCCGCGCCCGCCGAGCCGGCGGGCCCTCCCGCCCATCGAGGTTTCGGGGCAGTCCCACCACGAACAGCTCGATCCCCTCGCTCTCGGCGAGGGTGGCGAGGGCTTCGACCAGCTGGCCGATATTTCCCCCCGGAAGGAAGGGCCGCGGATGCGCCATGACCCCCAACTCGTCGGCCACGGCGAGGCCGACGCGCACCGTCCCTAGATCGATGGCCGCGGCTCTCATGGCTCCGGGGCTTTAGCACGCCCCGAAGCTCCTTGGCATTTCGGGTGTAGCGGAGCTTGACCCGACCGATTTGTCCGAGCATAAGCGCGGGGTCGCGCGCCCAGGCGTGGCACGAACCCGACCGAGATCCGAGCGCGATACTTAGGCTGACAAACTCATGAGCTTCCGCGCCGTCAAGGGGATGAACGACATCCTGCCGGACGAGGTAGGTCTCTGGCAGCGGCTGGAGGCGACCTTTCGGCGGGCCGTGGAGCTGTGTGGTTACGCGGAAGTGCGGGTGCCGGCCGTCGAGCACACGGAGCTCTTCGTGCGCTCCATCGGCGAGGTCACCGACGTGGTCGAGAAGGAGATGTACACCTTCCAGCACCACCGGGACTCGCTCACGTTGCGACCCGAAGGCACGGCAGGTGTCGCGCGGGCTTTCGTGGAGCACAAGGTCTACGCAAAGCAGCCGGTTTCGCGCTGGTACTACTTGGGCCCGATGTTCCGGGCGGAGAAGCCGCAGCGTGGGCGCTATCGGCAGTTCTATCAGGCGGGCTGCGAGATCTTCGGCGATCCCGGCCCGGTGTGCGACGCCGAGATGATCGACATGCTGGTGGCGATGTTCCGAAACCTCGGCATCGAGGATCTCACGGTCCACGTGAATTCCCTGGGCAGCGCGGGAACGCGGGAGCGCTACCGCGACGCGCTGCTGGCCTTCCTCGGGCCTCGCAAGGCCGAGCTCTCGGAGCACGCGCAGGCGCGCCTGGAGAAGAACCCACTGCGCATCCTCGACTCCAAGGATCCACGTGACCAAAAGGCCTGCGAAGGCGCTCCCAGCATCCTGGAGCTCTTGGACGAGGCCGACACGGAGCACTGGAATCAGCTGCAGAAGGCCCTCGACGCCCTGGGCACGCCGTACGTCGTCGATCCAGGCCTGGTCCGCGGGCTCGACTACTACACGCGCACGCTGTTCGAGGTGCGCTCGGGCGCCGGTGAGCTCGGAACGCAGAACACGCTCGCCGGCGGTGGACGCTACGACGGCATGGTGGAGGACCTCGGCGGTCCGACGGTGCCGGCCATCGGTTTCGCCATGGGGCTGGAGCGCATTCTGTTGGCGATGGGCGATCAGCCGGCCACGACGGAGCCGCTGTGCATGGTGCTGCCCTTGGGCGCGAGCGCGTTGGGCGGTGCGCTGACCTTGGCCCGAGCCTTGCGCCGCGCCGGCGTGCGCACCGAGCTCGACGGCCGCGGCAACTCGCTCAAGAGCATGCTGCGGCGGGCGGATTCGCTCGGTGCCCGCGCGTGCTTGGTGCTCGGAGAGGCGGAGCTCGAGCGCGGCGTGGTTCAGCTCAAGGATCTCGCGGCGCACCGCCAGGACGAGATCTCTCTCGAGCGAGCCGTGGACGTGGTGGCGGATCGATTGGCCTTGGGCGGCGTGCGACGCGACAGCGAGGAGCCAGCTTGAAGCGCGCTCTCGCGATCTTCGCCACGCTGGCGGCAGCGTTGCTGCTCGCCTTCCCCGCCTTGGCGCAGGATCCCTATGGACCCGGCGTTGCGCCGATTGGTCCTGCCCCGGCGGGGTCGACGGGGCAGCAGCCGGCGGGTGGTGCCAAGCCGCCCCCGGGCGCTCCCGAGATGCATGCGGCCGGCGGCGGCGAGAGCCTGCTGCCGCCGGGCACCGAGCCATCGCTGCCGAAGAAGCCGCTGAAGGTCAGCAAGAAGGTCCGCGCGCGCATCGGTACCAGTGTCCAGCTGGAAGACGAGCCCGTGGGCATGGGCGCCACGACCACGCGGCGCTTCTACGGTCCTTATTACGAAGAGCAGAGCGACAAGTACCGCTTCCGCTTGGCCTTCCCGGTGTGGGCAGAGCGCAAGATGCCGTCGCTCACCAAGCCCAACGTCACCGACCGCGCGTCGCTCTACGGCGGCCTCTATTACAACCGCCGCAGCGCCGAGCGAGCCGACGACGTGTTGTTCCCGCTGTTCTGGAACATGCGAGATCTGCGCGACGGAAGCCGCACCACGGTAGTGGGGCCGTTCGTCAATCGAGTGGCCCCCGGCGAGCGGGACAACTGGCTTGCACCGCTGTACTTCACGGGCAAGCGCAAGCACGGCGGCTACACCGTGATCCCGCCGCTCTTGACCTACACGAAGAACGACGGCTACGGCGGCTTCAACCTGATCGGGCCGATGTTCTGTTCGTGGAAGGGCGGCTCACACTGTGACACCCGCACCGCCTACGATCTCGACTTCGGCGTCGTCCCTTTCTACTTCTACGGGCAGAACGAGACGAAGAAGTACGAGGCCATCCCGCCGCTGCTCCACTACTACCGGTACGACGATCGCGACCTCTCCTACGTCAATATCTGGGGTCCGTACTATCGGGAGCACACGCAGGAGCGGGACATGTTCCACTTGCTCCCGCTGTACTGGAGCATCTGGGGCAAGAACGAGCGGCACACGACGGTGCTTCCGTTCTTCCACTACGGATGGAAGGGCAACAGCTGGCTGTTCATCAACCCGCTGTACCTCCAGGCGAAGGGTGAAAAGGGCGAGAGCACCTTCGTGACCTGGGGCTACGCCCGCTACCGCGGCCGGACGCAGCTGGACATGATCACCCCGCTGTACTGGCACTACCGGGATCCGGACATCGGTCTCGATCAGAAGCTCTTGTTCCCGTTCCTGTACTCCCGCACCAGCCCGCGGGAGTCGAACCAGGTATTCTTCCCGTTCTGGGGACACTTCGAACGCTACGGCGTGAGCGAGACCACCTGGATCACACCGTTCTTCCAACACACCCACGACCTGCGCGGTTGGCAGACGAACATCCACCCGATCCTGTATCTGGGCCGCAGCGGTCACCAGAGCCACACCGTGGTGGCGCCGTTCTTCTGGGATTTCGTGGGTCGCGACGAACGCGCGACGGTCGGCTTCCCGGTCTACTGGCGCTTCAGCGATCGTGACTCCGTGAGCCAGCTGGTAGGCAACGTCTACTATCACGAGCGCAAGGTGAAGGGCGGCCTCGACTGGGAAGTACACATCTTCCCCGCCTTCTCCTACGGCGAGACTCCCGACGGCCACTGGTGGAACGTGCTCTACGGTCTGGCCGGCTACACTCGTCGGGGTCACACCGCCAAGATGCGGACGCTTTGGATCCCGATCACGTTGAGCGGCGGCGAGGGCAAGTAGCGCTCTGCTCCGGTTACGACCGGGCGCGAGATGCTCTAATGTACCCGCGATGAAGCGGTACAAAGCAGCGGTCATCGGGGGCTCGGGCTACGGCGGCGGAGAGATGATCCGCCGCCTGCTGATCCACCCCGACGTGGAGCTCTCGCGGGTGGCGTCCCTGGACTACGTGGGGGAGCCGCTGTCCGCGGCCCATCCGAACCTCGAGGGCGTCACGGACCTCGCCTTCCAGGAGCTGCCTCCGGAAGTGGCCGCCGACGGCATGGACGTGGTGCTGCTCGGATTGCCGCACAAGGTGAGCTCCGAGGTGGTGCCCAAGCTGATGGCCACGGGCGTGAAGATCGTCGACATGAGCGGCGACTTCCGGCTGCAGGACCCCGCCGCGTACCAACGCTTCTACGGCAAGAAGCACCCCTGCCCGGAGCTCTTGCCCAAGTTCGTGTACGGCTTGCCGGAGCTGAATCGAGAGAAGATCCGAAGCAGCGCCTACGTCGCTTCTCCAGGCTGCTTCGCGACGACGATCGAGCTCGGCCTGTTGCCCCTGGCCCGCGCCGGGCTGCTTCGCGGCAGCGTGGAGACCGTGGCCATGACCGGCTCGAGCGGCAGCGGCGTGGCCGCCAGCGCCGGGACGCACCACCCCGTTCGTTACAACAACATCAAGACCTACAAGACGCTGAACCATCAGCACGTGCCGGAGATCGAAGAGACGCTGCGGGGTGCTGGGGCTCAGGGCTTCGAGCTGCGCTTCGTGCCCGTGTCCGCGCCGCTGGCCCGTGGCATCTTCGCGACCAGCTTTGCCCGCGTGCCCGCGGACACGGAGCCGGACCGCATCGTGGCGCTGTACCGCGACGGGTTCGCCCAGGAGCCCTTCGTCCGCGTGCCCGCCCAGCGCCTGCCGGAAGTGGTGGCGGTGGCAGGGTCGAACTTCGCCGAGGTGGGCGTGGTGGTGGGACCGGTGGAAGGCTCGACGCGCTTGGTGTCGTGCTTCAGTGCCACCGACAACCTGATCAAGGGCGGCGCCGGACAAGCCATCCAGAACATGAACCTGGTGCTCGGCTTGGACGAGCGCGCGTCCCTGGAAGATCCCGGGAGCTATCCGTGAGCGCGACCGTCACCCGCGTCGTCAAGCTCGGCGGCGAAGTCATCCGCGGCGCCCGCCTGGGCGAGGTCGCGAAGCAGATCGCGGCGCTCGACGTCGGTTCGTCGGAGGTCGACGCCCGTGTGGTGGTCGTGCACGGGGGCGGCCCCCAGACCAGCGCGCTGCAGAAGGCGCTGGGACAGACGCCCAACATCGTGGGCGGGCGCCGCATCACGGACGACGCGGCGCTGGAGGCCATCAAGATGGCCGTGGCCGGCGTCGCCAATGTGGATCTGTGTGCCGCACTGCTCGCCGCCGGCGTGCGTCCCATCGGCCTGCACGGCGGCTCTTCGGCCGTGATCCGCGCGGTGCAACGGCCGCCGCGGGTGGTGAGCGGTGCGGGGCCCGATCCCATCCACATGGGGCACGTGGGCGACGTCGTCGGCTTCGAGCGGGACTTGCTCGAGGAGCTCTTGAGCCTTGGCTACGTTCCCGTGCTCGCCTGTCTGGGGGCGGACGCTGCGGGCCGCATCTACAACATCAACGCGGACATCGTGGCCACCCGCTTGGCGGTGGCCCTGGGCGCCGCGGATCTGTTCTTGCTGATGGACGCGCCGGGGGTGCTACGCGACAAGAACGACCCGGCCACCCGCATCGAGCGGCTAAAGATCGCCGAAGCCCAGGCGCTGATCGCGGAGGGCGTGGTGGACGGCGGCATGATCCCCAAGCTGGAGGAGTCCTTCGAGGCGCTCCGGGGCGGCGTCGCCCGCGTCCACCTGTTGTCCGACGCTCTGCCCAGCGCCGCCGAGGCGCCGGGCACCGTGGGCACCCTGCTCACGCTTTAGCGCAGCGTATCGGAGCAGCAGCGGAAGCCGGTCTCGGTTCCGTTGTAATAGCGGTCGTGGGCGGTCTGGGCAGCTCGGCAAAAGTTGCGGCTCGGCTGCCAGTAGGCCCCCTTCATTGCGGGGCGCTCCGGCGTGCTGCCGTCGATGGTCACGAACTCTTCCAGGTTGCCGGACAGGTCCCGCACGCCGAAGGGGCTCTCACAGCGCGGGTAGGTTCCCGGCGGCACTCGCATGTCCCGGAGCTTGCCGTCCTTGCCCACCACGTCGAAGTGGTCCGCGTTGCAGGCCGTCGGGTCCCGCTTGAAGCCGTAGGGATAGGGCCGCATCTCCTCGCCCTCACAGGCGAAGTTGTACTCGCTCTCCATGCACACCCGCTTGCCCAGGCCGGTGCAGGTCTTCTCGGCCATGGTCCAGCTCTGGTAGTTGGCGGGCAGCGTCTCGCCGGGCTTCACGTATTCGTCACGGTCCATGCAAAAGCGCAGGTGCTTGCGCGGACCCTTGCACGTGGCTGGCTGGGCGTATTCGGCGCAGCGGAAGTATTCGTAGCGCCCGGGCGGATCCATGTACTTCAGGCAGCGCTGCTCCACGTTGGGGCAGTACTCGCCGTCGACCAGCACCATGCCGTCTGGGCAGACCGGGTCCTCCTGCTTTTTCACTTCAGGTAGAACCAGGTTGGGATCGAGCACGGCGGCCAGCGTCGGAGAATCCTGGAACTGGATCTCGGCGGCGGTCTCCTCGGGCTCGAGGGGGGGGTTCGTCACCGCCGGCTCCTGCTGGCACGCCACCAGGCCGACAAAGACGAAACCCGCGGCGGTGAGCAGTCGGCCGGGGTGCACGAAGGCGGACTTTCGATGCTGATCCGGGTCCCGTCAAGGAAGATTCGTCCAGACCCGGGTGCTCCAGGCCTCGGGGCCGAGTGTCGTTGGACCCCACTTTCCCGTGTGATCTCGGCGGGCTTACATGCGGCCCTTCGCCCTGTGGCGCAGGCGCGAAAATTACTCCGCACCCGCCCTCGAACTTGATCCCAATCAGCGTCGAAATCCCACGATCGACGTGGCGTCCCGGAGCTCAGCCCTTGGCGCCGTCGTCACCTGGGAGGTCGCTGCAGCAGCGCACGCCCACCTGGATGTCGTTGTAGTAGTCGTCGTGCTTGGTGGTGGCAGGGCGACAGCGATTGCGAGCCGCCATCCACCAACCGCCCTTGAGGCCGTTTCGGTACGGCGGATTGAAGCGCGCGTTCTCACGCAGCACCGGCTCGTCCATGTTGCCCACCATGTTGAGAACACCGAACGGGCTCACGCACTGGCTCAGCTCGTCGCTCGCCATGCGGTTGTCCTTCAGGATCTGCTTGCGGGGGTTCGCCTCGTACAGGTCGTCGCGGTCCTGGTTGCAGACGGGCTCCCGCTTCCAGCCGTAGGGATAGGGGCGCATCTCCTCGCCCTCACAAGCGAAATTCCACTCACTTTCGGTGCAGATCCGCTTACCCTGGGCCTTGCACACCTTGCTCGCCGTCACGAAGCTCTGCCAGTTCAAGGGCTTGTCGTCGCCGGGCTTGGTGTACTCCGTGCGGTCGATGCAGTAGCGCATGCTCACGCGCTTGCCGACGCACTCCGCCGGCTGCGCATATTCGGCGCAGCGGGCGTAGGGCAGCTTCGGGTCGTCGAGCCACTTGGTGCAGTTGTGGCGGACCTCGGTGCAGTAGTCGCCATCCACCAAGACCATGCCGCTCGGGCATGCGTCCCCTACCCCCGGTGACGCCGCGGCAGCGGTGTCACGGTGGGCCTCCGACGTCACACTGTTACGCGCATCGTTACGCGTCACCGCCGGCGCCACCGTGTTCACGAAGCTGGCCGTGGGCGCCACCACGCCAGCGGCCAGCAGGTGCCGCGCGGGGTCCTGGTTACGAGCAGCCAAGGCGCGATCTCCCTGGAATTCCGCGCCAACAGCGAAGAAACCCAACGACATCCACAGCACCCCGACCCAGCTCCAGCGCGACATCCTACATTCCCCTACATTGCGAGCATGCCGTGGGCGCCCCAGCGGGGGCAACTTCGAAGCATGCAGTGAATCGAACGCGCGGAGAGCTTGCACTCTTCGTGCCGGCGTTTCGGGTGGTTCCGCGGCGGACCAACCCCCAGCTGAAGAAGGTCAGCGCGGGGGTTTCATCAAGGCGGCTTCGAACCCGTCGTGCCCGAGGAGCGACGTGAGGTCGGCGCGCGCGCGCTCGGGATCGACCAGCCCTGCCCCCACCGCCTGTGACAAGGCAGCCACGGCGTCATCGCGAGCGTCGGCCTGGGCAAAGCTCCGGGCGGCGGCGAAGGCGTCCTCGGGGTTCGAGCTCTGCTCGAAGATCTTCGAATAGAGGCGCGCAGCTTCGAGGGAAGCGCCCGCTTCCAGCGCTCGTTCGGCGACGACGCGCAGATCGCCTTCCGTCGCATCGAGCTCGAGGGCCAACGCCGCCGCCGCGGCCGCATCTCCGCGCTCGAGCTCCACCCGAACCCGAAGCGCCGTGAGCTGAGGTCGCGTGTCCCCCTGCTCTTCGGCCGCGATCAGCAGCGCCCGCGCGCGGTCGAGATCGCCATCGGCGTGGCTCACGGCGGCGGCAAGGTAGCGGTCCGCGTTCGGCAGCTCCTTGAGCGCCCCTCGAGCAGCCGCCACGTTCCCCCGACCCAGCGCTGCCCAGGCCGCGATCTCGAACGCCTGCGGTCGGAGCGGCGGTGCGGTGTGGGCCACGGCGCGGGCGATTTGCTCCGCGGTCTCGTACTCCTCGGCATCGAGGGCACGCCGGGCGCGATGAACGAGCTCCCCGAGGGCCTCGGGGCTGATGGGCGCCGGTGCGCTCCGGCGCGCGGCGAAGTAGCTGGAGACGCCGCCCACGCCGAAGAGCACGGCGCCGAACAGCGACCCCATGCGATAGAGCACGAGGGCCACGATCAATCCGAACGCCATCGACAGCGTGGCGGACAGCATGCGGCGCTCGGGGCCGAGCGCTGCCGCCAGGATCTGCCCGCCGTCGAAGGGCAGCACCGGCAGCAGGTTGATGCTGCTCCAGAACAAGTTCGCCACGCACAAGAGCTCGATGGTCTCCACCAGGAGCGACGAGTCCTGTCCGCGGGCGTCCAGCGCCACCAGCACCACGTAGGCGAGCCCCCCCAACACGAAGCCCGCTGCCGGGCCCGCGAAGGTCACCAGGATCCTGCGCTTCTTGCCGAGCTCATGGGTCGGTCGCCAGGACGTGAGGCCGCCCATCATGTGCAACGCGATCACCGGGCTCTGCCCATAGGCGCGGGCCGCCATGGCGTGCCCCAGCTCATGGATCAGCACCGAGACCAGCACCACCGCCACCCACAGCGCCATCGCCGCGGCGGAGCGATCCGGGTGGTAGCCGAGGAGCAGCGCCAGGAACCAAAAGCCCGGTTGAATCATCACCGGGAAACCGAAGAGCCGAAAGCGAAGCACGGCGCCGCGGAGCCTATCACTCGGCTCGACCGTGCGCTCGCTTGGTCTCGTCCCAAAGTCCGTACATGCGCTCCAGGGCGTCGAGCAGGGTGAGGTTCGAGTCCACCCAGTAGCGCGCGTGGATGTTGCGGCTGCCCACCCAACAGCTGATCGAGCGATTCTTGAAGCGCCCGGGGATGGCCTCCATCATCTCTTCGTCGGTGCGGTCATCGCCGGCGCAGAACACGAAGTCCGCGCGATTGTGGTGCTCGAGGAGGGACGTGACGGCTTGGCCCTTGGTCACGTTGCGGTGGCGCACTTCGATCACGCGGTTGCCGTTCAGCACGGTGTACGGCCGGCGTTTGAGCAAATCTTCCAGGACCGTGAGCAGCTCCCGCACCTGGAACGACGCGAACTCGGGATCCGCGGCGCGATAGTGCCAGGCGATCGCCGCCTCCTTGTACTCCACGCTGCTACCCGGCGTGCGGCGCACGAAGTTCTGGAACACCGGGTCGACCAGCTCTTGCAGCGTCTTGCCGCTGACCCGCACCCGGTTCTCGAAGTCGCCGCCGGGCAGTCGCATGGAGAGACCGTGCTCGGCGACCAGGCCGATGGGCAGATGGCCGAGCCAGCGGTCGAGCACCTTCTGGCTGCGCCCGCTGATGACGTACACCGTGGCGCGCTCCGCCAGCCGGCCCAACACACGCAGGATGCGCGGGCTGGGCACGGCGTCCCGGGGGTTGACGACGTAAGAGCGCAAGGTCCCATCGTAGTCCAAGAGCACCAGCGGCCGCTTCGCGGCGCGCACCATGCGCTGGACGTCCGGTGCGTCCATGCGCAAGAGCTCGGAGCTCGGCCGCTGATCCGACGCCGCGCCTTCGAGCTCGTTCAAGAAGCGCTGGGCCCAGGCCATGCTGGTGTTCTCTTCCACGAAGCGCTGCATGTGCGCGAACGCGCCGGGCTCCGGCGGTTGGCTCAGGGCGTCGAACAGGGCGTCCGCCACCTCGCCCACGCTGTGGGGGCTCACCAGCCGCGCGCCCGGTAGGCAGTGCGCCGCGCCGGCGAACTCGCTGAGGATCAGCGTGCCTCCACGGTCGCCCCGGGCTGCCACGTATTCCAGCGCCACCAGGTTCATGCCGTCGCGGAGCGGCGTCACCAGCGCGACCTCGGCGGCTTCGAACAGACCCACCAGGCGGCTCCGGGGCACCGCCTGATTCACGTACACGATGGGCATGCTGCTGCTGGTGCCGTAGCGCCCGTTGATGCGTCCGACGAGCTCGTCCACGCTGCGCTTCAAGTCGCGGTACTCGTCCACCCCGGTACGTGAGGGAGCCGCGATCTGGATGAAGACCACCTGGTCCCGCCACTTGGGGTGCTGGCGCAAGAACTCCTCGAACGCGAGGAGCTTCTTGGGAATGCCCTTGGTGTAGTCCAGGCGATCCACACCCACGACGATCTTGCGCCCCGGATATGCTTCCCGCAGCGACTCGAGCTCGCGCTTGGCGTCCTCCCCGCGGGCCATGTCGCGGATCTCCTGCGGGTCGATGCCGATGGGCAGCGCGCCCAACCGCACCCGACGCGACGGCATGCGGATCGATTCCACGTCGGACTCGAGGCCGAGCACGCGCAGGCACGCCGCGCGAAAATGGCTCACGTACTCGTAGCTGTGAAAGCCGATGAAGTCCGAGCCGAGCAGCCCGCGCAAGATCTCTTCCCGCGGAGGGAGCTGGCGATAGGTCTCGTCGGATGGGAACGGGATGTGGAGGAAGAAGCCGACGAGCCCTTGGAAACCCCGCCGCCGCAAGAGCTCGGGCACCAACGCCAGCTGGTAGTCATGGACCCACACCACGTCCCCCGGCCGCGTGTGCTCCAGGATGGCGTCGGCAAATGCCTCGTTCACGCGGTGGTAGGCGCGATAGCCCGCGGGCTCGAAGTGCACCTTGTCCGGGAGGTTGTGGAACAAGGGCCACAGGACTCGATTCGAGAAGCCCAGGTAGAAACCGTCCGCGTCGTTCTTGGGGACGAACACCGGCACGGCGCCGTGCTTGTCGAGCTCGGCGCTCACGGCGTCGCGCTCGGCTTCGGCGATGGCGGTTCCGGGCCAGCCGATCCAGGTGAAGTCCCGACGCTCAGCCACGGCGGCAAGGGCCGTGACCAATCCCCCGGTGCTCGGCTCCGCTTCCCAGCCATCGGCCTTCCGCGTGACCGTCACGGGCAGCCGCGCCGAGGCTACGATGAGTCTCGCTTTCGGCATGCCGACCCCTATACCCCATTTCGTTGGAGGATCGGGCACGCTGATCTAAGTTGACGATTGCGTGAAGCTCGCTCTGATCGGCAACTGCGCCTACCAAGCGCTGATCGACGATCGCGCCAACGTGGTGTGGCTGTGCTGGCCGCGGTTCGATTCCAGCTTCGTGTTCGGCAGTCTGGTGGATGCCGAACGCGGGGGACAGTTCGCGGTAGAAGCCGCGGGCGACTATCGAACCACGCAGGATTACCTGCCCAACACGAACATTCTGCGCACGGTCTTCGAGCGCGAGGGGGACGCCTTCGAGGTGGTGGATTTCGCCCCGCGTTTTCAGCAGTACGAGCGCTACTACAAGCCCACCATGCTGGTGCGCCGCTTGCGCCGCTTGTCCGGCGAGCCGGTCGTGCGCGTCCGCTGCGATCCCACCACGGACTACGGACGAAGCCGCCCGGACGCCTACGTCGCCAGCAACCACATCCAGTGGCTGATCCCCGGCGCCCAGCTGCGCCTCACCACCAACGTGCCGCTCTCCTACATCCGCGAGTCCCGCGAGTTCTTGTTGGAGCGTGACGCCTACGTGGTGCTCACCTGGGGCTCGCCGCTCGAAGCGCCGCTGGCGCAGACCTGCGAGACGTTCCTCACGAACACGCGTCGCTACTGGGAAGCGTGGGTCAAGCACACCGCGCTGCCGGGCAGCTTCCAGCGCGAGGTGATCCGCTCCGCCCTCGCCCTCAAGCTCCATCAGTACGAGGACACCGGCGCCATCACCGCAGCCACCACCACCAGCATCCCGGAGCACCTCGGCAGCGGCCGCAACTGGGACTATCGCTACTGTTGGCTCCGGGACTCCTATTTCACGCTGCGGGCCATGCGACGTATCGGCCACTTCGAAGAAATGGAGCAGTTCGTCTCCTTTCTGAAGAACCTGGCGGAGGCGTCCCCCGAGCACCTGCAGCCCGTGTACGGCATCAGCGGGGAGCGCGAGCTGCACGAGGAAGTGCTCTCCCACCTCGGCGGCTATCAGGGCAGCGGCCCCGTGCGCATCGGCAACGCCGCCTACGCGCAGCATCAGCACGACGTGTACGGCGAGATGATCGCCGCCATCGCGCCGATGTACCTGGACGTGCGCTTCGCCGATCACCAACCGGCGGGCTCCGTGCGCTTGCTGCGCCGGCTGCTCACGCGGCTCGCGGAGACGATGGAGCAACCAGACGCCGGCATTTGGGAGATCCGGGGTGACGTCCGCACCCACACCTTTTCCCTCTTGATGCACTGGGTCGGTGCCGTGGTGGCCGCGCGCATCGCCCAGCAGGCCGGCGCCGCCGACATCGAGGGCACCGCCCGCGGCCTGGCCGCTCGAGCGCGCAGCATCATGATCGAGCGCTGCTACCGAAGCGAGCTCGGCTACTACGCCGACTCCACGGCCACGGACAACCCGGACGCGTCCCTGCTCATGATGATCAACCTCGGCTTCTTGCGCCGAGGGCACCCTCACGCCGAGCCGCACCTGCGCGCTCTCGCTCGCGAGCTCAAGGTGCGCGGGCCGCTCTTACACCGCTACCGCCACCACGATGGCATCGGCGAGACCCTCGCCACCTTCACGGTGTGCGGCTTCTGGTACGTAGAGGCCCTCGCGCGCCTCGGCTTCGTGGCGGAGGCCGAGCGCGGCTTCGAGGAGCTGATGCTCCACGCCAACCACGTCGGCCTGTTCAGCGAGGATCTCGATCCCGTCAGCGGCGAGCAGCTCGGAAACTTCCCCCAGACCTACTCCCACGTCGGGCTGATCAACGCGGCGTTCGCCATCAGTCCCCTGCCGCTGGAGGTGGGAGATCCGTGACCGCGGCGGACCAACAAGATCTTCGGGATCCTGTTGTTGGCTCGCCGCGGAAAAGGCTCACAGCGTGACGAGCTTGCCGTCGCGCCAGCCGACCTTCACGGGCTTGCCGTCGATGGGCAGTGTTACGTCGGTGCTCACCAACGTGGGCGGCGTGGCGGGATTGCCGTCCATGGCGAGCGCGCGGATGCGCACCGGCGTGGCGCGGGTCGGTGCCAGCGCTTCGGGGCGCGACAGCTCGAGGCGAACGGCGCCGGTGCCGGACGGATCGAAACTCAGGGCGTAGACGCCAATGCCTTCGGCGGCGACGTCCGGCGGGGTGGACGCGCCCTCCTTGCCGGCATCCCGCACGACCTCCGTGCTGAGGCGCACGGTCGCTGCCGGCGCGAACACCAGCACCGACACTCCGCGGGTGGGGCGCGCCACTTCGAGGGCGGCCGCCGTCAGGCGTGCGGCGTCCTCCTTGCTGGTCTTCGGGTTACCTCGCGCCTCCGCCAGCAGCACGGACGAGAGCAAGCTCGACAGCTCGGCGAGCTTTTCGTTACCGGCTCGACCGCCGGTCTGCGCCACCCGCGAGAGCAGCCGCCGCGCGATGTCGAGTCGGCCCGCCCCGGCGTGCGCGAGGGCCAGACGCACCAGAGCGCCCGGATCGTCCGGCATGATCTGGTCGAGGGCGGCGTAGGCCGCGGCGGCGTCGTCGAACCAGCCTTCGTTGCGCAAGCGATCCCCGAGGAACGCGCGAGCCCAGGGGTCCGATGGAGCCCGCTCGGTGAGCTCGCCGAAGGTGCGGCGCGCCTCGAGCTCCGATCCGATGCGCCGCAGGATGCTGGCGGCGTCGGCCAGGAGCTCCGCGTCCGCAAAGGGATCCACGCGGATTTGGCGGATCTCCGCCGTGAGCTCGTCCTTCTTGCCCAGTGCTTCGAGCAGCGCGAGCATTCGGCGTCGGAGCCCCGCATCGTGCGGTGCGAGCGACAGAAAGCGTCGCACGACGGCGAGCCGCCCGGCGTCGTTGGACTCGGCGCGATAGCGCTTCTTGAAGGTGGCGATGGGATAGCGCTCGTCCCCGAGGAGCTCGCGGCGCACGGCGTCGAGCTCCTCCGGGCTCGCCGCCCGGCGCACGGCCTCGCGGCGCAAGAAGCGTGCAGCTTCGGCCTCGCCCGCCTTTTCCAGATCGCGGGCCACGCCCACGCGAGCGACGCCGCCGGTAGTGGTGGAGAGCACCAGCTCGAGCAACGCGCGTTCCGCCGACCAGTTCGACAGCTCGCAGCTCTTGCGTGCCTCCAAGAAGGTGGGCGACGGACCCTGGCGGCTGAGCCGTTCGCGCCAGATCCCCCGCCGCAGGGGCAGCGGCAGCCGGGAGGTAGCGGAGCACTTCACGCGCTGCCCGCCGGCGCGCGGGGGAGGCAGCTCGATGTCGCGATCGACCTTGATGCGGACCTGGATGCCGAGCTTCGGGTACGAAAGCCCGCCGACGACGACCTCCACGCAGCGATTGAGCGCGGCGTCGTCGGCCTCCGACGAGGTGCCACGCACCCGCACGTCGCTCGCCGTGCCGTCGCCATCGAGGCCGAAGCTCACGGCCAGGTGCCCCGCGAGCTCGGGGCGCAGCGCGGCGCGGGAGTCGCGACAGGCGCGAATGCTGCCGGACGCGGAGTCGAGCACCCGTACGGCAGCGGCACCGAGGGCGTGCTCCAAGGTCACTGCGTCGGTGTCGGTGTCGGGGATCTCCGCCGGAACGTTGCTCAGGGCTCCCAGCCGCTGGCTCGGCGTCAAGAAGGCGGACTCGCCTCCCAGATCGAGCAGTCGCGTCTCGAAGCTGCTGGCGACGTAGGGGCCGGAGCCGATGCGGAGACCAGTCCACGGCGTGATCAGCCCGGCCTCGAAGGCCACGTCGGTGGCGGCTTCTCGGCCTTTGCCGGTGAGCATCACTTCTTCCACGCGCGCGGCGGCCCAACGGCGCCGCGCGTCGCCTTCGTCTGGCGCCGTGCGCAAGGACAACAGGCGGCGGTCTTCGTGGCTGCCGGCGGCGTCTCGCCAGCGCACCACCACTGCGCTCGGCATGCGCTCGCGCACGCGACCGACCGCCGTCACGGTGGTGCCGGCAACGGCCGCGCGGGCCGTGCGCGGGTAGACCATTTCGACCTCGGGCCCGAGATCGAGCTCGAGGTTTGCGACCGTGGGCCGCAGGGCTTCGCTCACCAGCGTGGCGGCGGCGCCGGCAGCCTCTCCTTGATCCACGATCTCGAGGAGCGGCCCCGCGCCACGCGTGAGCGCGGCGAAGGCGGCGCGGTTCGACAATGGCCCCACCGCCGCTGCGGCCAGGCGAGGCACGCCGCCGCTGCGGCGCGACAGCCGGGCCTCGATGGCTTCCACCGTGGGGTCGCCCAGCGTGGGCCAACCATCGCCGACGTAGACGACGATGCCACTGGGGGCGTCGGCGGGTAGTGCGTCGGCCCCGGCCTCGAGAGCGCGACCGATGTCCGTCGCGCCCCCGGGCTGCAACTTGTCCAGCGCCTCGCGCACGGCCTTCTTGCGCGCGGCGTCCACCGGACCGAGATCCTTCGGGCCCACCGGCCGCGCGGTCTGATCTGCGGCGAGCACCATCGCGCGGTCCTTGGGCCCGAGGGCATCGAGCACGGCGTTCACGAAGGCGCGCGACACCTCCAAGAGCGCCGGTTCCGCGCTGCCGGAGGTGTCCACCACGAGCACCACCGTCGCCCCCGCGCCTGGGGCCGCCGCCGGCGCTTCGGTTCGAACGACCACGGTCTTCGCGTCGTCGTCCTTCTCCGCCTTGGCCACGTAGGAACGCGCGTCGGACTCGAAGTCGGGGATCTCGACGTCGACCACGAGATCCGCCGAGGGCCGGAAGTCCGGCCGGCGAAGCTCCACCACGTCACCCTTCGGTGTGGCACCGTAGCCTGCCGCGATGGACTTGGGACGCGACGCGCTGGCGTCGACGTGGGCCGAGAACTCGCCGATGAGCGGCGGATCCGCCGCGGCCGCGAGGGGGTAGCGGTACTGGACGGTCAGCTTCCCGTTCGCCTTTTTGGGCGCCAGCCACTCGGTGTATTCGATCTCCACGATGGTGGTGGCGCCGCTCGGGACTCCGGGCAGGTTGCCGCGCAGCCACCCGTCACCGGCCCACTCCAGCACCGCCGCCACGGGGCGGAGCTCCACCTGCTTGCGCTCGGCCAGCGCGATCTTCGCCTCCGCCATGCGGTCGCCGCTCCCCCAGGCGAAGCGCGAGACGATGGCGCCCGGCGGCAGCGCAATGCGGTAGTCGCCGTCGACGGAGCTCGAACCACCGTTGAAGTAGACCGTGCGGAGCACGGTGTGGGCCACTTCGCCGTCGATGGTAGCCGTCACGTCGTGAGCGCGAATGGTGAGCGGCGAGCCGGGATCTCCCGCGGGCGCTCCCGGGATGCGCCCCCAGAGCTCACCCACCGCACGGCGCGGCGTTCCGTTCACGCCCCAAGGGGAAGCGAGCCCACCGGTCCAGTCGTCGAAGGTCTTTGCCGGTGCCACTTCCACGGCGGACGCGGTGAGCGTGGCGCTCTCGCCGGCGTGCACCTTGTGCTCCTTGCCGCCCGCGGTGATGACGATCTCTTCGTTGGCGGAGTACAGGTGTGCCGTCGCGCCGTCGAGGTCCACGCCGCAGTTGGCGCCGCTGAGGACCGCCTTCGCCTCCAAGATGGACAGCTCCGTGCGGGCGTCCTCGGCAGCCACTACGAAGGAGCGGCCCCGGGTCAGGGCCAGACCCTTCTCCGTGATTCGGATCTCCGAGTCGCGGTCCAAAACGGCGGTGGTCCCGTCGTCGAGCCGAAGCCGTGCGCGACCGTCGGCGTCGGTGACCACGGTGGAGCCGACGGACAGCCGGCGTGAGCCCACGGTAGCGTTGTCGGACACCAACACCCCGGAGTGGACCACCTCGAGATCCGCCACTGTGGGAGGCAGCGCGCGCGCCGTGGCGCGACCGAGCCACCAGATGCCGCCGGCGGCCAAGGCGACCACGACGAGAGCGGCCAGAGCCTTCAGCGCCTTAGTCACGGGTCACCTCCCCGCCGTTCACGCTGAGCTTGATCGAAGCCGGCCCCCCGCGCTCGAAGCGCACCGGCATGCGCACGATCTTCTCGTTCTTGCCGAGCTCGTCGAAGACCACCGTGAGCGTGGCTTCGGCTCCGAGGCGAGCCGCACGTTCGAGCTCGTCCGGCTCCACCCGGATCTCGAGGCGAGATCGCCTGCCCTTGGGCAGTCGGACCTGTGAGATGCCCAAGGCCACGTCCCCTTCCGGCGCGGGCATCGGGGAGCCGAGGGCGTCGCTCCACAGCGTGGGGTGCAGCTCCGGATGCGCCCAAGTGAGACTCACGCGCACCATGCTTCCTGGATTGGAGCGATCGTCGGACAACACCCTCGTCGCCCGGGCGACGAGCGCCGCGAGCTCCTTGTCGCGATGGGCCTTCTTCGCGCTGAGCCGGCCCCACGCCAGGTAGGTGGCGGACAGCGCGTGCGCCACGCTCGCGGGACTCTGACCCGAACCCGGCGTCGGCGGACCGGACTCGGCGGTCTTCTCGATCCAGCGGATCGACGCCTCTAGCTGACCCTGCCCTTCCGCGGCCGCGCCCAGCAAGAGCTGCACGGCGGGATCTTCCGGTGAGAGCTGCGCCAGCGTTTGATACTGGCGTTCCGCCTCGGCGTACCAGCCATGGGCGCGGAGCAAGTCACCGAGGCGCCGCCGCGCGACCGGGTCGTCCGGAGCGAACTCCACGATCTCGCCGAAGGCGCGCCGCGCCGCGCGGGTGTCCTGGGCCTTGTCGCTCGCGTTCTTGTCGCTGGCGGCGAGCCGGAGATACAGCTCGCCGATGGCCGTGCGCACGTGGGCGTCGAGGTCCGGCCGCGCGCGCAGACGTTCGGCGAGGTCTCGGGCACCCCCGCGATCGTCGGCGTCTTCGAGGGCGTCCATCAGCGCCAGCGCCACGGCAAAGTCATCGGGCCACTCGCTCCACAGAGCACGGAGCTTGTCGACTCGCGCGCCGGGAGTCTTCGCGTCCTTGATGTACTTGGCGAGCAGACCGGGATCCATCGCCTTGAGGCCCAGCGCCTGGTGCAGCTCACGCATCTCCGCGGCCTTCTTCACCCGCGCCACGAGCCCGCGGTAGAGCACGTCGGCCGCGCTCTTGTCGTCGAACATGATGCGCCAGAGCTGCACGCGCTGAGTCACCGAAGGCAGCGCGTCCAGCAGCAGTGAGAGTAGCCGGCGCCGCTCGCGCCAAGTCGGTGCTTCGCAATCGCGGAGCGCGTCGCGATACACGTTGGCGACGCCGCCGGGGTTGCCCGAAACCCGCGCCAAGCGCTCCCGCCACAGGGCGATGCGCTCGAACAACGGGACCTGCGCCGCCCGGCTGCAGCCCAGCGCGATGCGCGGCAGGCCGTCCACCTTCACGGTGACCGAGCTCGTCGGCCGGGCCTCGCTGTCCCCCGGAGAGAACATGATGGGGTAAGCCACCACCACGCTGCCCCCTTCGGGCTGGGGGAACGACAGACCGCTCATGGCGTTGACGACGCACGACACCACCGAGGCATCGGGGATGTCGGAGCCGCCATTCTGGGCCCCCGCGACTTCGCCGGAGGCGTTGATGGTGAAGCGGGTGGTGACGCGACCCTCGAGGTTCGGATTCTGCGTCAGGCCCTGCTCGTAACACAGCCGGAAGCGTCCGAAGTTCTGCCGCACGATGCGCTGAATCACTTCCGGCGGCAGCCGGCCCGTCACGTTGACCGCGCCCATGCGCACCCGCGGTGCGGCGGACGCGTGACTGCCGCCGAGGCGACCATGCCCGCTGCCGAAACCCTGACCGGTGCCGGTGCCGGCGCCGTGCCCCAAGGTGCCGATGTCGCCGAGACCGATGCCGTCACCGCGACCGCCGCCACCGGAGCCAATCTTGGCGAGGCCGAGGCCACCCGCGCCGAACGCGTCGCCGATTTGCGTTTGTGCGGGCGCCGCCGATGCCGCCGGGGGGGGCGCCAGCTCCTTGTCGGCCTGCGGGATGTCGTTCCCCCACATGTTGCCGCTGGCCTTCTCTTCGGCGGGCGGGCCTCCCTTGGCCGAATCCCGTCCCCACGCCGTCGTGGGCGCGGCGGCGGGGGCCTCCGGTTCGCCACCGGCCCCGCTGTTCAGCACGCCGATCATGCCGAACTCTTGGGCCTCGTCCAGCGCCTGCTTTCGCGCCACGTGCGGGTCCGAGTTGTCCGAGGGGCCGCGTACTGCGTAGCGGCGGTTGGTCAGACTGGACGTCGGACGTCCCATGGATCCCTCTTCGCCCTTGGCGCGAGTGCCGGTCCCGCCTTCCTTGTTGTCGGCGACCTCTTCGGTCTCTACCTCCTCGAGGTCCAGCTCGCGGCGTCGGGAGCGCTCCTCTTCCTCGATCTCCCGCGTCGTCGGCACGTACAGCGAGGTCACCGGCGTGATGATCCCGTAGCGAGACCCGAGATCCACGAGCGCCGCGCGGCCGGCTCCGTCGTCGAGCAGCTCCCCGAGACGTTGCTCCGCCCATCGTCGTCGCAGGTCTCCGTGGTCGACGAGATCCACGCTGGTGAGGCCCACGGGCTTGTCGCCCGCGGGACCGTGCAGGGTGAGTCGGTCGGGCAGCTTGCTCTTGTCTGTCCGGCCCACCACCAGCACCGTTTCGTCGCTCACCAGGGCGTCCGGATCCCGGGGATAGACGCGCTCCACGTTGGGACCGAGATCCACCGCCGTGGACAACAGCGCGGGGCGCTCCGCCATCTCCAGCAGAGCGAGGGCTTCTCGCGCCGCCGCATAGCCGCTGTCGATACGGGCGGCGAAACCACCTGCCGAGAGGCCCGCCAAGACTCCCATTTCGACATCCGCGCCCACGCCCAGAGCGAACAGCCGAACCGGCCGCGGCAGCTTCGTCAGGCGCTTCTTGAGCTCGTTCAACGTGAGCTCGCCGACGGTGGCGTGGCCGTCGCCGATGTAGACGACGGCGCCCCGGCGCTTGGGATCGAGGGACGCTTGGGCCCGGGTCAGCATGGAGCCGAGATCCGTGGCACCGCCGCGATTGAGCGTAGAGAGTCCCGTCAGGATCTTGCGGCGGGCGCCATCGTCGATGGTGGCGAGGCTCTGCATGCCCTCCACCACCGGCCGGAGCTCCTCGGCACCCGCCCAGACCACTGCGCGATCGTCGTCCCCGAGATGGGCCAAGAGTGCTCCCGTCGCCGCCCGCGCGAGCTCCATGGCGGCCGGCTCGTTGGCGGCAGAAGCATCCACCACGATGGCCAGATCCATGCCGCCTTCCGGCTGGGGCACGTCCCGCGCCCGGACCGGAACCAGCAGGTAGTCCGCCTGGCCCAGGGAGCTCTTGCGCGCTTCGGCCCGTTCCGAAATCGGCAAGACTTCCAGATCCGGCGAGTGCTTGGCGCGATACGCGACGAGGTCCTTCTGACCATCGTCGAACAGCTCCACCGTGAAGTCCGCCCGCGGCACGAAGTCGTGCTCCCGCACGATGATCTGACTGCCCTTGCGCACGCCCGTCATCCCGGTGCGAACCTCCTTGGCCCGCGCCTTGGTCAGGTTCACGTCGATGCTGAGCTCCTCCACGTGAGGGAGCGAAGCCTCCGCACCTTCTGCGGCCATCGGGTAGACGTAGGTGCGTCGTTCCGCCTGCTTGCCGGTGCGCCCGAGGAACTCCGTGTAGCGCACCACGACTCGACGCGTCTCTCCCGGACCAATGGGATAGAGCCGCGCCCGATACTCCCCGGGCGCCTCCCACTCGAGGAGCGCGGGATCCTCCGTGGAGCCCACGTACACGTTCTGTTGGTACTGCGCTGCGGCCGCCGCGCGCTCTTTGACCCTGCCCCAGGAAAGCCGGCCGCCGCGGTCCACACCGAAGCGGGACAAGCTGGCCGAGGGCGGTGAACGAAAGCGATAGATGCCCTCCACCGTCTCGGAGCTCGAGTTGAAGAAGCGCTGGTCGACCTCCGTCAGCGCGAAGTCGCCGTCGATCGTCACGTGCACGTCGAGGCGCTGAATCGCCAGGGGGAATCGCGCGGTGCCCGTGCTTCCCGGAGTCCGCCCACCGACGGTCCCGATGCCGAAGGGCGCAGGCTCCGCCAGGCGATCCGTGGTGGCCAAGCCGCCGGTCCAGTCCTCCCATACGAGCTCGGGAGCGACCTTGGCGGCGCTTCCCTTCTGCAAGGTCAAGCGCTCTCCGGGACGCGCGCGGGTGTCGCCTTCGGCGCGCACCTCGCCGCTGAGCACGTACGCGGAGGTGCTGTCGCCGACCTCGATGCTGCTCCGCACCTTGGACAGGTGCAATGCCCCCGCCGGCGTGGTCAGCTCGGCGCGACCAGGAGCATCGACGAACACCCGGCCCGAATCGATCTTGATGGAATCGGAGTAGAGCGTGAGCGCCGCCGGTCCGTGGATCAGGAAGGTGGCGCCGCCGTCGCGGCGGAGCCAGGCGAGACCGGTCTTCTCCAGCCGCACCTGCTCGCCGTCCACCATGCGCTCGCGCGCATAGGGCGGGCGCTCGTCCCCGCCCGGCGGCGTGACGAGCACTCCGTGCCGGACGGTGCGGAGCTCCGCCCAGGTCAGGCTCCGGGGTGCGAGGCGCCGCTCGCCCTGGTCACAGCCAGACGCGAGCAGCACGAAGAAGAGCAGCGGGACCAGGCCGAACCACCCCCAGGCTCGGCCGACGACGTGTTCGCTTTTCATCGGACCTTTCGCGGGACAGACCCCCTGTGCCGCGAGAAGTTCCATACCGGGCGGACCCCGCCGCGTAAACGGGCCCGGCGGAGCCCCACTATTCGTGGATGTAGACGGGGGTTCCCTCGCCCATGTCCGAGCCGATGTTGATGCCGTGCCAGCCCTCTGGGACCGGAGGGTCGGTCCACATAAAGACGATACGAGCGTCGATCGGGGCCAGGTTCACGCAGCCGTGGCTGCGGGGAATGCCGAACACGTCGTGCCAGTAGGCGCCGTGGATGGCGTATCCCGAAGCAAAATATTGGATCCAGGGGACGTCTCGCAGCTCGAACCCCGACGCGCCGCGGCGCATGGTCACGCCGTACTCCGGGTGGCGGCCCTTGTTGATGTTGGCCAAGCGGCGCTGGTCCTCGTCGCTCAGCTTGGTGCCGTCCTTCTCCGCCTGCTTCAAGCGATCGATGGTGTCCCGGGCGGAGGCCGACAGCGCGTGGTGGGTGTTCGCCCGGGTGCCGCCCGCCACGCTCGAGTTCTCTTCCGAGTCCATCGCCGCGGCGATGTGCTTGCTCTGCAATCGGAACTTGCCCATCGGCGTGGCGAGCTTCTCTTTCGGATCCCCGAAGCGATCTCGACCCGTGGACACCAGCGTCGCATACCAGGCCTTCTTGCCTTCGTAGAGCACCAGGGTCTGCTGTCGGATCGAGATGTCGATCCACTTCTCGCCCTTGTCCGCCCATTCCGGCCACTCCGGGGGCGGCGCCACGATGCCGAGGTCCGTGGCTTGGAGCCAGACGGTCTTGTCCCGCTTGGTCTGGTAAAAGCGCTTGCCGTCCTTGATGCGAGCATGGCCGCTGAGCGGCACGATCGCGCGACGCGGCACCGCGTCCGCGGGACGCGCTTCGTCCCGCCCCTTGATCAGTCGATAGGTCGTCACGTCGCGCTTGAGGACCCAGGCGAAGGGAATGGGGAACTCGTCCGAAAGCTCCACCCCGTGGAAGGGCGAACCGGTGTCCGGCTTGACCTTGGTGGTCGGGATCAGCCGCAAATCCACGGTGATCGCGAAGCGGCGCTCCAAGTCCTCGCTCTTCGTGTCGAAGGCTCCCACGAAGGAAAGTCCGGTCTTGCGCCGTACGCGGTCGGCGAACACGGCGTAGTCCGGAACCTCGAAACCGGAAACGTTGGGGATCGTGCGCTTGCCACCTTCCAGCCAGAACGGCGGCCGCTCCTCCGGATCCGTCGCGCCGAACAGCTCCGCGCGGGTGAGCTGAGTGGAGAGCTTGAAACCCTTTGCGTTCTCTAGCCCCGGCCGCGCGATGCCACGAGCGTCCAGAGGCACGTCGTTGGCGCCGAGATCCACGCGCTGCACTTCGTCCTTGTGGTCGTTGAACCACTGGATGTGCTCCTCGAGCTTGAACTCGCTACGTACCTGCTCCTCCTTGGTCGGGATGCGCAGGTACTGCGGCGCCGTCGCCCGCACGAAGCCGTAGTGGTAGGGCATCGGCTTCGAGATGTCCGGTCTCACGCTGGCGGCCCGCACCAGCGGATCGTCGACGTCCGTCGTGGCTTCGTCGGTGCAGACGTAGCCCATGGGGTACACGTGGTACCACTTGCCCTTGCAGCCCTTGCCGTCGACGGGATCCGCGTCACGTCGCACGATGCCCCCGAGCCGGATGTAGCCCAGGCGGCGGGAATCCACGTTCGCGAGCTTGTACACCGTGGCGGCGATCACCGTGGCGGCGAGCTTCGGAGAGTTCGTCGGCGCTTTGGTGTCGAGCTCGCCGTGATCGACCTTGATGCTCGAGATCGGTGCCGGCTCCGCGCTCGCGATGGCGGCGGCGGCAGACGCGCTGGGCGCGCCGCCGGCCGAGTCCTTGCCCTTGCCCTTGCACCCGACGCCGGTGGCGGCGGCGAGGGCGACCACACCGATGCTCTTCCACTGCACGGCGGCTGGATCTACCCGCTGGACGCCTCAGGTCAACCGCCGCGAACGTCGCCCGAGTCCGGCGTCTCCGGCGACAGCTCCGCCGTGCTGTCCGGCGACGGCTGCTTGGCGCCGTCCACCTCCACGTGCTCGGCGCCCTGGGGCAGCTCCGGCAGCTCCGAGGGACTGGTGCCCGGGGCGACCCAGAACACCTCCGGTACCGGGCGGTACCAGGAGAAATAGCGCTTGTCCTCCTCCGTCCCGTCTGGGTGCTTGATGCGCACCACGCTCACGACGTCGTAGCCCTTGATGCCGCGTTGGCGCTTGATGCTCTTGCCCTCCGACAGCCAGTCCTTGGTCCACACCCGGCGGTAGAAGTCGTGGGTCTTGATCACGGCGTAGGTGTGCTCCACCTTGCCCGGCGGCTCACGTCCCAAGAGCTCGATCCGCAGCGTGGCCTTCTGGGGCAGAAACGCGTGGATGATCAGCGGCGAGTCGTAGGGGTTCTTGATCTTCAGGTCCACCTCCCCGTAGATGACCGTCGCATCCAGGCCCAGCGGCGTGTAGCCGCTCGGACGGCTGTGACTGCGCCGGGCCACGATGTCCATCCCACCGTACACGGCGGCGGCATGCAGCGTGGAAGCCACTTGGCACGTCCCACCGCCGACTCCGGGCTCGATCTCGTCGTCGACGATCACCGGTGCATTCACGAAGCCTCGAGCCATGGTTCGGGGGCCGACCACCTGATTGAAGCTGATGGTTTGTCCCGGCGCGATCACCGTCCCGTTCAGATACTCCGCGGCCTGCTCGATGTTCTTGTCGCGGGCTCTCGCCTTGTGACTGAAGTCGGTCTCGAAGGAGCCCAGCACCTTGGAGACGTCCACGTTGGCCAGAGCCTCGCTCGTCACGCGCGCCGGGATCGGCCGCGTCCACAGCGGGATCACTGCGTCGGGTTCGCGCTCGGCGTCCTGGATCAGCTCCACGGTGCCATCCACGTCGAGCTTCTGCCCGGGGATCTCGTCGATGCGACGGTGGTGCACCAGGTCGAGTCGGGCATCCACCGGGTCACGCTTCACCTGTGGGGCGAGAGCCTCGAGCTTGGCCTGGGCCCGGGTGCGATCCACGCTCCACGAAAGAGGGATCTCCAGGCGCCCGGCCTGGGCCTCCTTCACCCGATACAGCCGTGCCGCGAGCGTTCCGTCCTCCGAGAGCTCGCGGACGTGCTTCATGGTGGCGGCGACGTCGACCTCGATGCCGAGCTCACCGAAGGTCGTCTTCACGTTGCCCTCGCCGTCCGGAAGCTCGAGATACGCCTCCCGGGACAGCAGCGCTTGCCGGCGTCGCTCCAGCCAGTCCCCCAGGCTCTCGTGCTCGGGCTGGACCTGGCCGTCGATGGCGAGCCCCCGGAGCGCGCGACCGGGGGGCAGGAAGTGCCAATACGCCACACCGACCCCTGCTCCCGCGCCTGCGGTGAGGAGAACGAGGACGGTGGGGACGATGAGCTTCTTCCGCACGGCGAAATGGTAGCTGGGGGAAACGCCCGACGGCAAAGTGCCCGGCGGACACTCTCGGTACGCTCGGGCGCCGCGGCGTCTTCCGCTCAACCGCCAAGCGGCAGGATCAAGGTCACCCGGGCCCCGCCCTGCGCGCCGTTCTCCACGAGAAATTGCCCATCACTGCGTTCTGCCAGCCGAGCGGCGATGCCGAGGCCGAAGCCGGTCCCACCCGCTTTGGTCGAGCCCCCCTGACCGGGCAAGGCCGCCAGCTGGCTCGGGCGAAAGCCAGGTCCATCGTCCCGTACCTCCACGCGCACCTCGCCCCCGACCGCCTCCCAGCTCAGCTCGACCTTTGTCGCACCGCGGTCGCCATCCCCCTCACAGGCGTTGATGAGCAGGTTGGTGAGGGCGCGCTGGAAGGCCGTCGCGCCCCCCGACACCAGTGCTTGGAGCTCACCATCGGAACCCCGGGGCTCGATGTTCACGTGGGGGAAGCGACGCGCCACGCGTTCGACCGACGCCCGTGCGATGAGCGCCACGCGGACCGGCGAGCACGGAGAGTCGAGCTCCAGCGCCGCGCGATCCAGCATGCGGGCAACCCGCTCGCTGATCTGTCCCAGATCTTCGCGCAAGTTACCGACCACCGAGCTGTCACCGTCCTGCACTTCCGCTTCCAGGAGCTGCAAATCGATGGCGGCGGCGCTCACCAGAGAGCGCACGTCGTGGTGCTCGGAGAGCAGCGTCGCCACGCCGCGCCGAGCTCGCTCCGCCGTCAAGGCGTCGGTGGCGCCGCGTTCGGCGAGCACGCGCGTGCGCCGGGCGATCACCACCGCCATGGCCGCCGCCGCCAGCAGGATGATGGCGTACACGGTTACGCTGGCTGCGCTGTTGGCGTACTGCACGCCGTGCCGCGCGCGGTCGAGCAGCGTGAGCGCCATCAAGGACACGCCGTTCAACAGGCCGCCCAAGACAGCGGCACGAGCGGAGTGGCGGAATCCTGACGCCACCGTGATCAGCACCAAAGACGCCGTGTCCGGCATCATCAAGATGGAGCCGTAGTCGGTGGGATACAGGATGTCCGGCACCAAGGTGCCGAAACAGGTCACGGCATCCACTGCGACCGAAACCATCGACAGGCCGCGGCTCCCGGCCTTCGCCCACATCAGCACGTACAAGGAGAACGCCATCGCCGAGGCGACGGACAGCACGGTCAGCGCGGCCCGCGTCGGTTCCCAAATGGTGACCAGGAAGTAGCGTCCCAACACCGCGGCGCAGAACACCAGCCGGAGCACGGCGAACACCCGCTCCCCCCGCAGGGCCGACCGCCCCATGACCTTGGCCACGGCTTCGGTCGGGATCTCCGACAGCGGCGCGCTTCGACCGTCCATGGCCCGGTGATCTAGGCTACAGCGGCGAGCCTCCGGATCGCAAACGTTGACGTCCGTCTCGGCATTGGCGACCCTCGTGGAGGGATGGCTGGCCGACGCGTTCTCGTCGTCGAAGACAATGCGACGCTGCGTGACAGGATCGCACGCGCCCTCGCCGGCGCTGGCTACGACGCGCAGAGCGCGGAGACCGTCGCCGAAGCGCGGAACCGCATCGACACGTTCCGACCCGAGGCGTTGTTGCTCGACGTTGCCCTGCCGGATGGCGAGGCCGCGAACGTGGTGAACGCCGCCAGGGAAGCCGGCCTCTCTCCCGTGACCATTGCCATGAGCGGGCAGGCAACACCGCTGCAGTCCTTCGAGCTCGCCCGCTTGGGAGCCCACGGCTACCTCGACAAGCCCATCGATCTCGAGCGCCTGAAGTCTGCGCTGGAAGCGGCCTTCGCCACACCACCGGATCTCGAGCCCCACGTGCGCCGCACCGTGGGCCTCAAGCCCATCCACGAGGTAGAGCGCGAGCTCCGAAGCACCATGGTTCAGGAAGCGCTGTCCCGCACCGGCGGCAACCGGCAGCGCGCGGCCTCGCTGCTCAAGATCTCGCGTCAGCTCCTGCAGCACATCGTGAAGAAGCTCGGCTGATCATTCGAAGCTCTCGGGCTCGGTGGCCTCCGCCCGGTCGATCACCTTGGCGCCGCCGAAGTCGTCGACCCGCGGGTCCAAGATGGTCTGGTGCACGAACTCGCTCAAACGAACGATTTCCGGCGGGCAGGCGTCGTCACAGCGCACGCTCTTTCGGTTCTCTCCCACCCGAACCTTGACGAACCTCTGGGTGCCGTCCGACACCTTGGGGTCGCCGTAGCGGTCCTGCAGCGAGAAGTACCTCGCCTCGTTCAGCTCCCCTCGGAGCTTCGCCAGCGTGGCCTCATCGACGGTGAACTCCGCGCCGTGCCACACGGTCTCATCCCCTTCGAGCTTCGCGAAGGTGTACCAGCACTCCCCCGTGGCCGCGATCCGGAGGACGTCGTACCCGTGCCAGCTGCTGCCCTCCCCCAACACGAACGCGAAGTCTCCATACTGGAGCTTCTCGCCATACGCCGTCTTGGGAGAGCGGCAGCCCGCGAGCAAGATCAGGCTCGATAGCAGCACCGAGGCGCGTCGCATGGGATCACGGTAGGCAAAGGCGCCGGCACTGCCAAGCCATTGACGGCGCCGCGGGTCTTGGCAAGGCTTCGGGTACCATGCAGGTCACGGTCAACGGCGAACCTCACCAGCTCCCCGACCAACTCACCGTCCGTGGGCTCATCGAGCACTTGGGCTTGACCGAAGGGCCGGTGGCCGTGGAGAAGAACCGCGAGGTCGTTCCCCGGGCAGAGCACGAGAGCACACCCCTGGGCGAAGGAGACGTCCTCGAGATCGTGCATTTCGTCGGCGGCGGCTGAGCGCGCGGTTGCCGAGCGACGCCTCACTCGGTCGCGCAAGCCGTTGCTCGATTTCGGCGCGCCGCTGCGGACGCGGCGTCAGGTATGCGCCTTGCTGGAGCGCTGGGCATGCTCCGTCACCTCCTTGCACCTCTGGCTGCGGGCGCCGTCTTCGCCATCTCCGGCTCGGCCTCCGCTCAATCCCTCCAGGACCTCGCGCAGATGGCGAACGTGGTCTACGACAAGAACCCCCAAGCGGCGTTCGCTTCGAGCTGCACTGGTGAGGCGCGACGGGGCTCGCGCCGGGCCAACAAGAAGATCTCACAGATCGTTTTCTTGTTGGTTCGGCGCGGAACCTAGAGCGCAGCTCGCAAGCTCGAGGGTTGCGATTATAGAGGCGTGCGGTGCCAGCTGCGAGGCGGCGCGAGGAAGGAATACTCGGAGCATTTCAACGATCGGCAACGCTGCAGAGGGTGCCGCACGCCCGAAAGCGCCCGTGAGCAGGTCGTGAGATGCGCTCTAGCGCGGACGGCGATGCTCGCGCGCCATCTCGAGGTAGCTCACGGCGCCGTCGATCCCGAGGCGACGCTCTTTGTCGTTCACCTCGCGGATGACCTTGCCGGGTTGGCCGCGCACCAGGCTGCGCGCCGGCACCACCATGCGTGGCGGCACCACGGTGCCGGCGGCGATCAGCGCTTCCTCGCCGATCTCGGCGTTGTCGAGCAGGATCGAGCCCATGCCGATGAGGGCGCGGTCGCCGATGACGGCGCCGTGGATGATGACGCCGTGCCCCACCGTCACGTCCTCGCCAATGATGGAGTTCGAGGTATCCGTGGTCATGTGGATGCAGCACAGGTCTTGGATGTTGCTGCGGGCGCCGACGCGGATGTAGCCGCAATCTCCGCGCAGCACGGCGCCGTACCAGACGCTCGCGTCGGGACCTATCTCCACGTCTCCGATGATCGTCGCGTTCTCGGCGATGAAGGCGCTTTCGGCGATCTTCGGCGTCTTGCCGAAGGCGGGCAGGATCACGGGCATCGCTTCGTTCTCTCTTTCACACCACCGGCAGCTGCCGGCGCTCAGTGCTGCGCGCGTTGTCGAAGGACGCGCGACGGGCGGGATCGACGGCCTCGCCCACCAGGGAGTTCTTGAAGGCCTGAACGATACGCACGCGGAGGATTTCTCCGCTCGGATCGCTTGCGGCGCCCAGGTGAACGATCTCGTTCTGCTCCGTGCGCCCGCTGTAGCCACCTTGCTTGCCGGGCCCTTCCACCAGCACGTCCTGCGTGCTGCCCACCAGGCTCTCGAGGTGGCGCTGGCGCAGGGCCTCGCTCAGCTCGAACAGCTCCGCGAGGCGGGCGCTCTTGTCCTCTTCGCTGACGTCGTCGGCGAGCCTTTCGGCGCGGGTGAAAGGGCGCACCGAGTACTTGAAGCCGAACAGCCCCGTGAAGCCCACGCGCTCCACCAGCTCCAGCGTCTGAGCGAAGTCTTGGCGCGTCTCGCCGGGAAAGCCCACGATGACGTCGGTGGACAGCGTCACGCCGGGCACACGCTCTCGAAGCGCATCCACGCGCTCGTGATACTCCGCCACGGAGTAGCGGCGCAGCATGCGGCGCAGCATCGCGTCGCTGCCGCTCTGCACCGGCAAGTGCACGTGCCGCGCGAGGACCGGGAGCTCTTGATGCGCACGGATCAGGCTCATCGTGAGGTGACGGGGGTGCGGGCTCGTGTAGCGCAAGCGCCGGAGCTCGGGCACCCGCTCGGCGATGGCGCGCACCAACGCCGAGAACTCGCTCTCGTCTTGCCGCGCGGTCGTCGGGTGCGTGTGCGTCCACGGGACGTCGTCCGCCCCCGGCGCAGGGGAAAGACTCCGACTCGGGTCGCGGTAGCTGTTGACCGTCTGCCCCAGGAGCGTCACCTCCCGTGCGCCGGCTTCCACCAAGCGCGCGATCTCGTCGGTCACTTCGCTGGCGGCGCGGTAGCGCTCGGGCCCACGGGTGTGCGGCACGATGCAGAAGGTGCAACGCTCGTCGCAGCCCTTCATCACGGTGACGTAGGCGCTGGGCGTCTGCTTGCCCGGCACCGGCTCGGCCTGCAAGAAGCGCGGCGAGTCCAGATCGAACACGGTGCGCACCCGCGGCGGACCGCCGCCCTCGAGCTCTCGCAATAGTGCCGGCAGCTCGCCGATGTTGTCCGGTCCCAGCACCAGATCGATCTGGGGCAGCTTCTTGATCAGGCGCTCCCCTTCTTGCTGGGCCACGCAGCCCGCCACGCCGATCAAGAGCTCCGGGCGCCGCCGCTTGAGCAGGCCGAGGCGCCCGACCTCGCTGCGGAGCTTCTGCTCGGCCTTCTCGCGCACGCTGCAGGTGTTCAGCAGCACCACGTCCGCCCCCTCCGGCTCCTCGGCCTGAACGAAGCCCGCCCCTCGCAGGACCTCGGTCATGCGTTCCGAGTCGTGCTGGTTCATCTGGCAGCCGAAGGTGACCAGGGCGTACGTGGGCATGGGCGGCGGAAGTTAGCATGATGAGGAAGCGTGAGCCCTCGCGGCGCGTACAAGGCTCGATGCGGCGCTTCGATGTTCCCGCTTTCATCGCTCTGACCAGCGCTCTCGCGACCGCCTGCGGGGGGCAGCAAACCCCGGAGGCTCAGGCAGCACCGGCGGTGGCCGTGGTGGACGTGCCGAAAGACACGCCCGAGGAGGACACGACCGACGGTGGTGCTCCGGTCCAGGTGATCGAGGAGCCCGCGGATGGCGACCAGCCCCCGCCCTACGAGGAAGGCGCGCCGTATGACGAGTACGCGCCGGATCCGGGGGACGAGGCGATGATCGACCGGCTGAGGCAGAACACCGCGCTGCTCGAGGCACTGGCGAAGGCACCGCCCGACGGCAGCGGTGTCGCGGGAGGAGCGTTCGTGAGCTCCAAGGACCGAACGAACCCCCTGACTCCAACCAGCTTGCCCCCGAAGGACGTGCAGAAGGTCGTGCGCACCAACCTGCACAAGATCAAGAGCTGCTACGAAAGCGCGCTGAAGAAGACCCCGGCTCTCGAGGGCCGAATCATCGTCCGCTTCGTGATCGGACTCGACGGGCGGGTCAGCTCCGCCACGCGAGACAAGGGCGGCGTGAGCCCGGAGGTCGACGCCTGCGTCCTCCGGGCCTTCAAGGGTATGCGCTTTCCAAAGCCAAAGGCAGGCGTGGTCGTGGTGCGCTACCCCGTGGTGTTCAAGTCGTCCTGAACGATCAGGGCGCTGGCTGGATCCCGATCGAGCCCCAGTCCGCCACGCCGGCGGTGAGTGACTTGGAGAAGCTGGTGGTGGCATACCCCGGTGCGACGATCGTGAAGGTGTAGCTCCCGGGGGGCGCGTCGATGCGCCAGTAGGCGTCGCCCGCGCGCACGGTGGTGGCGTGGCCCGAGCTCGAGATCACGATCGCGGTATCGACCCGCGCGTTGCTGGAGCTCGCGGCGCTCGAAGCCTTGGAGGCGTCCCACACCACGCCCTGGAGCGCGGCGCTGCCCTTGCTTTGGCTGCTGAGCGAGACGTCCACGCTCTGCGTCGGTGACGCCGTGAGGTTGATGCTCGCGGTCTTGCCGGCGTAGTTCTTGGCGAACACCTGGGCGCTCACGCTGCCGGGGGAGAGCGTGAAGCTGGCGCGGCCATCGCTACCCGCGACCTTGGCTTCGCCGGACGACGGCAGGTACACGATGGCGCCGGGGAGCGGGCTGCCGCCGCCCAGAGCGCGAATGCTGACGGTTACCTGCGACGCCGCCGGAGCGAGTCCGAGGGATGCCCAGGTCTCGCTGCCGTCGGTCACGTCCACGTCGGTGCTGGCGGAGGCGTAGCCCGGAGCGGCGGCGGTGAGGGTGTGCTTCCCCACGGGCACCTTCAGCTGCCAGAACGCGTCGCCCACGCGCACCTTCACCGGAGCGTCCGAGTCGACCTGGATGGTCGCCTGATCCAGCCGCGTGCCGTTCGCGGGCGACGACGACGTGGCCAGATCCCAGACCACGCCCTGCACCACGCCGGTACCCGTGCCCGTGGGCGGCGGCGGCGGCTCCGGCGTGGAGCCGGGGTTCTTGGCCAACGCGCGGATGTCTCCGAGGCGCGCGTAGAGATCTTCACCGGGGCAGTCCGTGGACGCACCGGAGTGGTCGCGATGGCCCTTCACCGTGGAGCTCGAGATGTCGATGCCGTACATCTTCGAAATCTCGCCCACGATCTTGGCGCCGCCGACGATCATCGCCTGTGGCGGCTTGGTGTCGCCGACCATCTTCTTGCACTCGGCGTTGGGCTCGAAGCAACCGACGTAGCTGATACCCACGTTGCCGGTGTTGTTGTTCGCCACGTGGGCGCCCAGGCGATCCAGCGGGCGGCCCTCCCACACCTGGCCGTCCTCGGTGACCAGGAAGTGGTAGCCGATGTCGCACCAGCCGCGGCTGTCCATGTGATAGGCCTGAATCGCGCGGATGCGCGCCGCGAAGCCGCCGGAAGACGAGTACGGCGTGTAGGTGTGGTGGATGGCCATGCGGTACTTGCTGGCGTTGGCGCTGCAGCTCGAAGACCGCGCCTTCCAGCTTGCCCGGCTGTTCACGAAGCCGAGCTGGCTGCTCAGGGGCTGCTGCGTCACGCCGGGGGAGTCGTCCGCGGCCTCTTCCGGATCGAGGGCGATGCCGGCGTAGGTCATGTGCTCGACGTAGCCCGCCTGCTCGGGGGGCAAGCGGAACTGCGTCGCGACGACCACGTCCGGAAGATCCGCGCGGCCCACGACGTGGGGCGCCTCGCGCCAGGTGATCTCGGCGGGCACCCACGGCGTGAAGCTGCCGTCGGGTAGCTGGCCACGCACGTCGATGGCGATGTCGGCGCCGCTGTCCTGTTCCCACAAGTCGATCAAGAAGCCGCCGCGCGTGGCGTTGACCTCGGCCGCCATCAGACTGGACTGAGCGAAGCCCTCGACCTCGGTGAAGCCTTTGATGTCGGCTGCGTCGAGGGCGACCTCGCCGCCATGATCCGTGCGTTGGTTGTCCGCGATGATCGGATCGCCCGTTGCCGGGGCGCAGGCGACCAGGGACAGGACGGCGATGGCGAGCAGGGCGAGGAGTGTCCGAGCGCGTGTCATGCGGCGCCCTTCAGCAACCGACGTGCCACCGGCCCACGACGAAAAGCGTCGGAGTTTCGCGATGTAAGCGAATGTGCGCTGTCCGGCACGAAGACCCATTTCGTCCAGACACCGTCCGGACGCCCCGGGGCTTTGCGCGGGAAAATTTCGCTGTGACTAGTCCGTTTGTGTCGCCGCTTCGAGATCCACGCGCCCCGCCGGCGCGGGAGTCTGCCGCGCCATGGCGACCAATGCCGCCAGATCCTGCGCCGGATCCCGGCTACGAGAATCCGCCAGGGCGTCGAGCGCGGCGAGCATTTCCCGGGCCGAAGCGAAGCGCGCCGTCGGGTCCCGCGCCAGCGCGCGGAGCAGGAACGGCTGCCATTCGGGGGCGATGTCCGGTCGTCGCTCGCAGACGTTGGGGATCGGATCGGCTACCAGCGCCATCAGAGTCGCGGGCTCGCTCTCTCGCAGGAACAAACGTGCGCCGGCGAGGAGCTCCCACAACATGACGCCCACGGGAAACAGATCTCCCCGCTCGTCCATGGGCTCGCCGCGCGCTTGTTCGGGAGCGACGTACGCCACGTGACCGCCCATCGTCTTGGTGGTCTCCAGGCTCGCCTGCCGCAACGGCCGCGCCACGCCGAAGTCGCTGATCTTCACCTCGCCGTTGTTGCTCAGCAGCACGTTCTGCGGACACACGTCGCGATGCACCACGCGCAGCGGCTTGCCGTCGGCGCCGCGCACGCCCTCGTGGGCGTACACCAGACCGGTCAAGATCTCGCGCCCGAGGGTGCCCACGATTTCCGGCGTCAAGCGGTAGCCGGAGGCAAAGCAGCGAGACATCACCGCGCTCAAGGTCAGGCCATCCACCAGCTCCATCGCGAAGAAGTAGCTGTCCTCGAAGCGACCGAAGTCCATCACCTGGACGATGTTCGGGTGGGCCAGGCGCGCGCACAGCTCCGCTTCGCTGCGGAAGTTCGCGACGAAGCGCTCTTGCTCCGCCAGGTGCGGGTGGATGCGCTTGATGGCCACGCGCCGCTCGAAGCCGCCTTCCGGGCAATACAGCGCTTCGAACACCACCCCCATGCCGCCGGAGGCGACGCGCTGGAGCAGTCGATACTTCCCGAACAGGTCCTGCTCGCGCACCGTCGCTTCGGCGCGGCCCATCACACGGCGAATGCTGAGCGTGACTGCGCTGCACAACAGGCCCGATAGCGCCAGCGTGATGGAGCGCGAGATCTGCGTCGCCGGCTGGTTGATCAGCTGGCTGATGGCGGTCTCGGAAAGCCGCGCGCGAAGCACCAAGAAGTACAGCGCCAGGAACATGGCCGCCGAGAACACCCCCGCCAACAGCGGCGCCAGCGGCCGGAAGCGCGCCGTGTAGGAGATCAACAGCGCGCAGAACAGCATCGGCGGCACCCAGGAAGCCAGGGCGTACTCCGTGCCCTGGGTGAACACGATCATGATGGTGTAGGTCCAAGGCATCACCGCCTCCACCACCATGTTGCTGAGGTGCAAGGCCCGTCCCCCGCGTCCTTTGCCCAGCCGCCAGGCCACGAAGGAGAACCACGCGAACATCACCATGGAAATCACCGCGCCCCCGATGCCCATGGCCGCGGAGACGCGCACCGCGAAGGCCGTGCTCGCGATCACCCCCACCACTGCCATGATCTGCCACGCCCGCGCGGTGATGCGCTCGACCCGCTCGATCTCCCGCGAGAGCGCCGCCTCGTGCGGCTCGCGCAGCGGCGCGGCGAGCAGGTTCCGGAGGTTCACGCGCGCAGCATACTTCAGCGCTTGCGGAAGGCAGCGGGATCGAGACCCAAGCGCCGTATCGCCTCGTACAAGCTCGAGCGCCCGAGACCGAGCTCCTTCGCGGCGCGAGTGACGTTGCCGTCCGTCTGCGCCAGCGCTTCTCGGATCTGGCGCTCTTCTTCGCGCTCGTCCTGGCGGCTCGGCGGCGCCGGCTCACCGAGGTCTTCCAGGCGGATCTCGCTCTGTCCCCTCGCCTTGGCGGTCGCCGCCGCGGCAAACAGCACGTTCTTCAGCTCCCGCACGTTGCCCGGCCAGGATCGCGTCAAGAGCGCGTCCATGGCGCCCACGGACACGTGCACCTCATGGGCGGCGTTGAAGTGGTGGCACAGAGCGACGATGTCGGCCCGGCGATCCGTCAAGGCGGGCAGCCGGATGCGCGCGCCCGCGATGCGATGCAACAAATCCCCGCGGAACGCGCCGCTCACCACCCGCTCGTCGAGCTTCTGGTTGGTCGCCGCCACGATGCGCACGTCCACTTGCGTCGGGGCGTCTTGCCCCACACCGCGCACCTCGCCCGTCTCCAGCACGCGCAAGAGCTTGGCTTGCATCGGCAGCGGGAGCTCCGCCAGCTCGTCCAAGAACAGCGTGCCACCGTCCGCCTCGCGAAACAGCCCCGCGCGCGCGGCCACGGATCCCGAGAAGGCCCCCTTGGCGTGACCGAACAGCTCCGATTCCACCAGCTCCGGCGCAAGGGCCGCGCAGTTCACCGCCACGAAGGGCCCCGGCCGCCCGCTCGACGCGTGCAACAGCCCCGCCACCACTTCCTTGCCGGTACCGGTCTGCCCTTCGATCAGCACGGCCGTCGGCGCCGGGCCGAAGGTGCGGATCTGAAGCCGCACGTCGTTGAGGGCCGCGCCGCCCACCAAGCGGGAGTCGACGTTCTCCACCGCTTGCTCGTAGAGCAGCGCGTCGCGTGTCACGAGCAGCAGCGTCTTGGCTAGGCGAATCGTGCTGTCGAACGGGGCCAACGTCTTGGCTGCCGTGACCGCTACCGTGGAAATGGTGGTGCCGTTGTGGCTGCCCAGATCCGTGACCAGCACTCCGCCCGGTGCCGGTTCCAGCAGCGCGTGCTCGCGCGACACCGACGCATCCGCCAAGGTGACGTCGGCCGTCTCGGAGCGGCCCAGCACCTGGGGGCTCACGATGCGATGGGGCACCGGTGTGCACGGCCCGCGCTGGAACACGACCACCACGCCCGTCACCTCCGGCCGAGGCGCACCCGGCGTGGACAACACCGGGCCGGACTCGGTGACGGTTTGATCCACCACGGCGTGAGTCTAGAGCATCTCGGGCAGAAGCCCCGCGCGATCGAGCACCGCCATCACGCGCTCACGGAAAAACTCCGCCTGGGGTAGAGCCAAGAGCGGCACCAGGGGCACGATCAAGTCGATGCTGCCGGTCACCAGCTCCGCGGTCCGCTGCTGCTCCGGTGACTCGTCGTGGACGAAATACAGCACCATGCCGAGCATCAGAGCCCAAAGGCCATAGGCCAGCTCCGCCCGCAGCGCTTCAGGCACCTCCGGCACGCTCACCGCCTGCTCCAAGACGCGGATGCCCCGGAGGCGCAGCTCGCTGTTCTCCTTCGAGAACACGCTCACCGGGCTCTCCACGTCGCCCACGCTGCGAAACAAGCCACCGAAGAACTTGCGATCCTTGCGCATCAGGTCGAGCCGAATCGAAAACGCCGCCCGCACCCGTTCGCCGAGATCGCTCGAAGCGCGGAACGCTTCTTGGGCCAGCCGCTCGTGCTCCACCATCTGCTGCTCGAAGTAGCCGAGGACCAGCGCTTCCTTACTCGGGAAGTAGTAATAAGTGGAACCGAGGGAGGTGCCCGCTGCCTTGGCGATGTCCCGCAGCGTGGTGCGATCGAAGCCGCGCTTGCGAAACAGCTTGAGCGCTTCGCGCTCGATGCGTTCCTTGGTGCTCGCGGCTTTGCGGGGGCTCACCGATACGGACCTAGGCTCGGGGGCGCGACGCCGCAATGATCCGCGGCGCAGGGTCGATGATCGAACAGCGCACCGATGCGCCGCCGCTCCGCCGACAGCACGCGGAAGAAGCGCTCCGCCAGCGGCGCCAACGCCGGCCCCGAAAGCCGATAGGACCATTCGCGATAGTCCCGGAGAGCCCACAAACACACGAGGAATGCCGCCGCCCCGGCCCACACCCGGCCGTCCTCCGCCACCACCACCAGCTCTTGTCCGAGCCATGGCAGCGTGCCGAAGCGCAGGCGCGCCTCGTCCGAGCCCGCCGCCAGGAGCGTCAGCTCCACGTAGGCGGGCTCGACCTCGAGAAACGCGCGACAGCGCTGGCACAGCTCGCAGCCTTCGTCGTACAGCACCGTGAAGCGCGCCATCGTTGCTCAACGCGCGGCGACGGTTTCCGCCGACGGCGCTCCCATCGAGACTCGGCCGTAGGGCAGCTGATGTTGCGGCGCCACCGGGGGCGGCAGCTCCGCCAGCTTGGCGCGCCGCCGAATGCGATGGAACAGATACAGGTTGAAGAAGTGCATCGTGGCCAGAGACAGGAGCAGCCAACCGAGCTTCTGCGCCAGGGTCTCGATGGCCGCCACCACGGTGGGCGCGCCATAGGACGAGAGCAGCAAGCACGCGTAGCCCAGATTGAACAGGTAGAAGCCGACCACCAACAGCTTGTTGATGGCCTGCGCGAGCTCTGGCTCTGCGGGAAACACGTCGGCCAGGAACACCGCGCCGTTCTTGAACAGCGTGCGCGCCAGCCACACCGTGAGCCCCACGGCGATGGCGGCGTAGACCACGTACACCGGAACCAGATAACGGGTGGCCTCGGCGACGGGAATGGGGACGCTGGGATCCATGGAAATCACCTCCCGCGGGCGCCCGGCCCGCGATTTTGAACACGTTCAGTATTTGAACACGTTCAAACTCCCGTCAAGCCCCCCAGCGCTACTTTTGTCGGGTCGCCGCGGAAACGTCGCTCCGCCCCGGCGCGTCTTGCAGAGCCAAGGCCCGTGCGCTCAGGGCGTCGAGGTGAGCTGCCGAGGCGCCGCCCACGTCGCGAAGCAGCAGCGCGACGCCACGTTGGAACGCGCGCGGGCTCCTCGATCCGCGCTCGGCCCCGAGGAGCGCGCTTGGCCGCCAGCAGCACGGCCGCTGCTTCGCAGACCACGGCCGCTGCGTGGCGCGCTGATCCAGCAGTCGGGGTCGATTCGCGCTATCGTCGCCGCCGTGAAGGACAAGCACATCCGCATCCGCGTGGAGCAATGTCTGGCGCTGGCCAATGCTTCCAACTGCCCGCGTCGCAAGTTCGGCGCCCTGTTGCTCGATCCCGAGCGCAACGTGATCCTGATGGACGGCTACAACGGCGGGCCCCGCGGCGGCGGCGAGCTGTGCGGCGGAGACGTGTGCCTGCGTGACACCCTGAGCGTGAAGAGCGGCACGCGCATGGAAGTCGGCTGCCACCACGCGGAAATGAACGTGATCTGCAACGCGGCGGCCAACGGCGTTCGCTGCCGCGGCGCCTGGCTGATTGTCACCGGCGAGCCCTGCCTGATGTGCTCGAAGATGATCCATCACGCCGGAATCACTCGAGTGCTCGTGGTCGAAGGCGGCTACCTCGGCGAAAACGGCGTCCAGTACCTGAAGGACCACGGCGTCGAGGTGGTCACCGTGGACGGTCCGAAGGATCCGCGCCTGGCGGAAGTGCCCGGAGGCTGACGAGCGTCGTCTGGGGTGGCGCACTTCGCCCCAGGGCGGCATCCATCAGGGCGTCTGAGAGGTTCCGCGGCGAGAAAAACCCCCTGCCCTTGAAGGCTTTGGAAGGGCGGTGGTAAATGGCGACCGCCCCCTCGATAGGTTACGTTAGGTCCGTTTTTTGACCGCCCCGGAGCATCGACCATGAATCAGTGGCAGAGCGCCCTGTCCTTCCTCCTGCTCTCCGCCGTGGTGGGCGTGAGCATGTTGGTGATCGCTCGTGTGCTCCGGGTGCGCGCCCAGAAGGAGTCGCCGCTCAAGCGGCAAACCTACGAGTGCGGCGAAGAGCCCGAGGGGCTCGCCTGGATCCGCTTCCACCCCCGCTACTACGTGGTGGCGTTGGTGTTCGTGCTGTTCGACGTGGAGGCGGTCTTCCTGTTCCCCTGGGCCGTCAGCCTGCGGGGCCTCGGCATGCTGGCCATCGTCGACATGCTGGTGTTCGTCGGCATCCTGCTCTTGGGCTGGGTGTACGCGCTCAGAAAGGGCGCCCTCAAATGGCAGTAGACGAAAAGGACCGGAGCTTTCGTCACCCGCTCTTCGAGTTCATGGAGCGGATGCCGGGGCTCGACGTCGCGACCACCAGCGTGGACAAGCTCCTCACTTGGGGCTTCAACAACTCGCTGTGGATCTTCCCCATGGCCACCAGCTGCTGCGGCATCGAGTTCATGGCCGCTGCCGCCAGCCGCGTGGATCTGGATCGCATGGGCACCATCGTGCGCGGCACCCCTCGGCAGTGTGACGTGATGGTGGTGGCCGGCACCATCACCGTGAAGATGGCGCCCCGGGTGAAGAAGCTCTGGGATCAGATGCCCGAGCCCAAGTGGTGCATCGCCATGGGTTCCTGCGCCATCAGCGGGGATTTCTACCGCGACATCTACTCCGTGGTGCCCGGCATCGACACCTTCCTGCCCGTGGACGTGTACGTGCCCGGCTGCCCGCCGAACCCCGAAGAGCTGATGCACGGCCTCTTGCGCCTGCAGGAGAAGGTGCGGGCGGTGCGCGCGGGGGAGTGGCGCGAACGCGAGGTGCGGCCGCCGACGCCGGAGCATTTGCGCAAGCCGAGCATCCCGCGCATGGGGGATCCCAGCCGGCCGCCCGAGCTTTCGGAGCTGCAGACCTTGAGCGCCGGGAGCCTCTCTCGCGGTGCGGATCTGAACCTGGTGCAGGTGCGCGAGAGCAAGCTCGGCAAGGAGCTCGCGGCGCGTCTGGCGGGTCCGGAGGACGAGCCCGAGAAGGAGGCCGGCTGATGCCCGCCAAAGGCATCCCCGTGAACGAGGAATTCGAAGCGCTCTTGCGCGACGAGTTCGGCGTTACGGAATCTCCGGAAGACGCTCCGACGCTGGTGGACAAGAGCCGGCACCTGGAGCTGGCGCGCAAGCTCCGCTCCAAGGGCTACCGCATCTACGTGACCGTGGTGGCGACGCACTTCCTGGCGCAAGAAGAGACCAAGAAGCAGCCCGCCGCACCGGAGCGCTACGAAGTGGCCACGGCCCTGCGCAGCGTGGGTCCCGGCTCCAAGCTCGCGTTGTGGCGCTGCGAAGTGCCCCTGGGAGAGAGCATCGATTCCCTGGCGCATCTCTACGCCGGCGCAGACTGGCAGGAGCGCGAGCAGTACGATCTGGTCGGCGTGCACTTCGAGGGCCACCCGGATCTGCGGCGCTTGATGATGCCGGAGGACTGGGACGGTCACCCGCTCCGCAAGGACTACGCCATCGACACGGCGTGCACTCCCTGGAGATGAACGTGCAAGCGGTGAGCCTCAGCGAGCGGGTCGACCCGTACTTGGACATCGACGAGTACGATCCCGAAGCGGATCTGATGGTGCTGAACCTCGGTCCTCAGCACCCCAGCACCCACGGCGTGTTCCGGGTGAAGCTATACCTGGACGGTGAGATCATCATCAAGGCGGTGCCCTACGCCGGCTACCTCCACCGCGGCGTGGAGAAGCTCTGCGAGAAGCTGATGATCACGCAGATCACGCCCATCGTGGACAAGAACGACTACGTCTCGCCGATGATGAACGAGCAGGCCATCAACATGGCCTTCGAGGCGCTGATGGGCGTGGAGGTGCCGCGGCGCGCCCGCTACCTGCGCACGATCCTCGCCGAGCTCCAGCGCGTGGCGTCCCACCTCTTGTGGCTCGGCACCTTCGCCATGGACCTGGGTGGCGCCCTGGGCGGCGGCACCAGCCTGTTCATGTGGTGCTTCCGTGAGCGCGAGTCCATCCTGGACCTGTTCGAGGATCTGACGGGCTGTCGCTTCCACTACAACACGCACACCGTGGGTGGGAATCGCCACGACATCCCGGGCGGCTGGGCCGACAAGGTGAAGCAGACGCTGGCGGTGATCGAAGCGCGCGTGCCCGAGTACGAGACCATGATGGCCGAGAATTCCATCTACGTGGCGCGCACGCGCGGCGTGGGCGCGGTGGACGCGGATCTCGCGCTGCAGCTCGGCATCACCGGACCCATCGCCCGGGCCGCCGGCGTGGATCACGACCTTCGGCGCGACGCGCCGTATCACGCCTACGACGAGATCGAGGTGAACGTGTTCACCGAGAAGGCCGGGGATTGCCAGGCCCGCACGCTGGTGCGCATCCGGGAGATGCGCGAGAGCATCCGCATCGTGCTGTCCATGATCGACGGCGTGCCCGAGGGCCCCATCAACGGCCACAAGCCCATAAAGATCGCCGCGCAGGATCGCATCCAGAGCGGCCAGAGCTACGTCGGCATCGAGTCTCCCCGAGGAGAGCTCGGCACCTACGTGGTGGGCGGTGGCGACAACAAGGGCGCGAGCCCGTATCGGCTCAAGATCCGCCCGCCCAGCTTGCACGCTTCGGCTTGCCTGCCCTACGTGCTGCCCGGCCACTCCGTGAGCGACGCCGTGGCCATCCTCGGCTCGCTGGATCCGATCATGGGCGAGGTGGACCGATGAGCCTGCCCGCTTGGATCGAGAACCCCTGGGTGCACGGCGCCGTGTACGGCATCGTGATCGTCACCGTGCTGATGACCATCACGGCTTGGAGCATCTGGTTCGAGCGCAAGTTCGCCGGCCGCATGCAGAGCCGCGCGGGGCCGACGCTGGTGGGCCCCGTCGGGCTTTTGCAGCCGCTGGCCGACGCGCTGAAGCTGCTGCAGAAGGAAGACATCATCCCGGACAAGGCGGACAAGGTGCTGTTCAACATCGCACCGCCGCTCACCGTGCTGTTCGCCCTCGGCACCGCCGCCGTGATCCCTTGGAGCGAGAAGGCCATCGCCGCGGATCTGGACGTCGGCGTGCTCTACATCCTCGCCCTCGGCGGGCTCATGGTGTTCCCGGTGTGGATCGCCGGCTGGGCCAGCAACAACAAGTACGCCCTGCTGGGCGGCATGCGCTCGGTGGCGCAGGGCATCAGCTACGAGATCCCGCTGGTGCTCGCGGCGCTGGTGCCGGTGGTGCTCACCGGCTCGATGAGCCTGTCGGAGATCGTGCGGTTCCAGGTGGAGCACGGCTGGTTCGCGTTCTGGCCGCCGGGGCCGGGGCTGTTGGCGTTCCTCTTGTTCTTCATGGCGTCGCTGGCGGAGGCGAACCGCATCCCCTTCGACATCCCCGAGGCCGAGAGCGAGCTCGTGGCGGGCGTGACCACCGAGTACACGGGCATGAAGTTCGGCCTGTTCTACCTGGCGGAATATCTGCACACGCTGATCGTGAGCGGCGTGGCGAGCGCGCTGTTCCTGGGCGGCTGGGGCGGCCCCTTCGGCCTGGCTCCGGGGCTGCACTGGATGGTGCTCAAGACCCTGGCCCTGTTCGCCCTCATCTTCTGGATCCGCTGGACCCTCCTGCGCTTCCGCGCCGATCAGCTGATGGCCCTGTGCTGGAAGTGGCTGGTGCCCGGCGGCCTGGTGCTGGTGATGCTGGCCGCCTTCTGGGTCCAGTACCAACGAACCTCGGCGCCCCAGCACTTGCCGCCCAACCCCGCCACCGGCGTGGCGGAAGGAGCCCTCTGATGGGCTACCTGCTGGACAGCGTGCGTTCGTTGAGCATGACGCTCAAGAACGCGTTCCGAAAGCCGACGACGGTCCACTACCCCGCCGTCAAGCGGGAGCGCGCCGAGCGCTACCGCAACACCTTCGCGCTGCTCCACGACAGCACCGGTGACGAAGCCTGCGTCGGCTGTCTGCAGTGCGAGCGCATCTGCCCTTCTCAAGTGATCACGGTGATCGCGGAGAAGAAAGAAAGCCCCGTCTCCGGCAAGCGCCGCGGCTACGCCAAGGACTTCACGCTGGATCTGAACGCTTGCATCTTCTGTGAGCTGTGCGTGCAGGTGTGTCCCACGGACGCCATCGTGATGACGCGCCTTCCCGAGGAGCCCGGCTACACCCGCGAGGCCCTGTGCCTCACGATGGACAAGCTGTACGCCAACGAGACAGGCAAGCCGCTGGCCTGGGGCACGGCCACCAAGCTAATGGAGATGCAGGATCCCAAGCGCGGCCAACCGCCACCCGAGCCCAAGGCAAAGCCCGCCCCGAAGCCGAAGGCGGAAGCTCCGAAGGCCGACGCTCCGAAGGCCGACGCTCCGAAGGCCGACGCTCCGAAGGCCGACGCTCCGAAGGTTGACGCGACCAAGCCCGACGCTCCGAAGTCCGACGCACCCGAAGCCGACGGCACCTGACTTTAGCCGCCGGATCTCAAACAGCCGGTCGAGCAGCGGCGCGAGCGAGCGGGTCCGGAGCGTTTTCGCCGGATCCCGCTGCCGAAAGAGTGGAGCTCCACGACATGGAGAATACCGGCGGCGTGGCTTGGAAGGCAGGCGCGCTGAGCAAGTCTGCGCCGCAGCTCAAGCGTAGATCTCGTCTATGGCGACCACTATGCCGATCGCGTCCAGGGTCAGCGACTCTCCGCTGCTTGCCACCCGGGGACTCCAACCGTCTCGCTTGGAGAAGACCTCGACCTTTCGTTCGTTCTGGTTGACCAGCACGTACTCGGTGAAAGACGGGATCGTCTTGTAGTTCTCGAACTTCTCTCCGCGGTCGTAGTCTTCGGTGCTGTCCGAAAGCACCTCGACGAGCAGCGTCGGATTCGTAGCGGCGCGCTCGGGATCGGCTGGGTCGCCGACGATGGCATCGCAAAAGACCATGACGTCTGGATACGCCCCGAGTCCGCCCGGTGTACGGATCAGGAAATTGCCCGAGTAGGGAGTGCATTGTCGTCCGGCGAGGCGCTGCCGGAACGCGACCAGAACGTTGTCAACGAGGCGCCCATGCTCGAAGGTGCCTCCGGCCATCATGTAGACGATCCCGTCGAGCCACTCGTGTTTCGAGGTATTCAGTCGTTCGAGACGAAGGAACTCCTCGAAAGAGATGCGCGGAATCTGCTCGGCGACGCTCACGCGCTCAACGTAGCACGGGGTTGGCACTCGGTCGCCAGCGAGCGGGTCCCGCCGCCGGCGACGCGCGTCGGCGAGCGAATCACTTCCGGGCGCTGGTACGTGCAGACCTAGCCCAGGGATGTCTCGCCGCTGCTTCCGTTGGATGTTGGTCCGGCGCGATCCCCGTCGCGGGTGTTTCCGCGGCGGACCAACAAACTCAGGAGGCTATGCCCGGCGGGCGGAGCGGATCACGACGGGCTCGAGGGGCGCGTCCTTGGCGAACGGCCCGGACGACCCGGTGCGGACGGACTTGATGCGGTCGACGACGTCCATACCCTCCGACACTCGGCCGAAGACGGCGTAACCCCAACCGGGACCCGCGGGCGCCGTGTGATCGAGGGCGGCGTTGTCCGACACGTTGATGAAGAACTGGGCGGTGGCGGAGTGCGGATCCGAGGTGCGCGCCATGGCCACGGTTCCCCGCGTGTTCTTCACGCCGTTGTTCGCCTCGTTCTGTACGGGCGGACGGGTCGGCTTCTTCTCCAGGGCTTCGCTGTAACCGCCGCCCTGAATCATGAAACCGTCGATCACCCGATGAAAGATGGTGCCGTCGTAGTGGCCGGCATCGACGTAGGCGAGGAAGTTCCGAACGGTCTGGGGAGCACCGCTCTCGTCGAGCTCGAGGGTGATGCTGCCGTGATTGGTGTCGAGGGTGACGCTGGTGCTCATGCCCCAGGGTAAGCACAGACAGCCGCGGATCAGGGCACGTATTCGTACGGCCCGATGTCGAAGCCGCCGCCCTGGGGCAGCGAGACGCCGTCGAGATCTTCCGACAGGCCCACGTCTGCACCCTTGTCGATGGCGTCGGAGCCGGCTCCCAGGTGGAAGTCCCCCTGGGTCGGAGCCACGAGCTTCGGATCTCCCAGGAAGGATCCCGAGCCCGGCGTACCGCTGGTGAGCAGATTGTGATCCTCCGTCAGGCTCTGGACGTCGAAGGTCGAGCCGCCTGCGAGGGAGAAGATGTTGTTCTGCGCCGTGATGGCGCCGCCGCTCACGCCACCGCTCTGATCGAAGAAGAGGTTGTTCAGCACCTCGGCGGAGCCGCTGGCAAATAGGCTGCCGGAGGCGCCGGTGAACACGTTGCCGTAGATCTTCAGCCCTTCGGCGTGGGAGTAGAACGGGCTCGGCGTGGGCGCTTGCACCAGGTTGTATCGGATCACGAGGCCGTTGCCATCGTGCAGGTAGATCGAGGCGCCGCCGTCTCCGCCGGTCGTGCGCGGGCCGCTGAGCACGTTGTATTCGAAGACGCCGTCGTCCTGGTTCGGGTTGTTGCTGATGAAGCAGAACTTGTTGGCGCTGTTGGTGCGGTCGATCACGTTGTGGTGCACGTGCCACTTGTTGCAGCTATCGAACTGCACGCCGTCCCCACCAGCATCGGCCTGGGAGGTGTAGGGCGGCTTCCAGTTCTGGTTCACGTCGTGCACGTACAGGTGGGCGATCTCGATGTTGGTGACCCCTTGGACGAACACGCCGTCTTCCAAGATGTCGTAGATCTCGGAGTTTTCCAGCTTGAAGCCGTCTATGCTGAAGGTCCGCACGCCCCAGTACGCGCCGTGGAGCTTGCAGTTCACCACGCGCACGTTGCTGCCGCCCTGAAAGCGCAAGAGGCTCGTCGCGTCGGGCGCGTAGATCTCGAGATCGCGCACCACGATGTCGTGCTTGTCGCCGGTGTACACGGCGTACTTGTTGCTACCCGCGGCGACGGCCGTCGAGTGGATCACTGGAGCGTCGCCGGTTCCGTAGGCGCCCAGGGTCACGCCGTTGGCCTTGATCTCCAGAACGTCGATGTCGATGGTCGTCCCGCGCTTCACGACGACCACCGCGCCGTCACTGAAGCTGAGCTTGCCGAAGGAATCGTAGGGATGCGCGAGGGAGCCGTCTTGTGCCGAGTCCGCGGCGTTCGTGGGGTCCACGTGGATGGCATCTACCGGGAGCGTGTACGGATCGTAGTTGGGAACCAGGCCCGCTTCCCCGAGGGATCCGCCGCCAGAGCTGCCGCCGCTTCCCGCCGTGCCGCCCATGCCGGCAGCGCCGCCTGTCCCCGCGGCGCCAGCGCCGCCGCCGGTGGCTCCTGCTCCGCCCGAGCCGCCGCTGCCACTCTGGCCCGCCGTGCCTCCAGGACCGCCGGTCGCCGGTGTTTGATCGGAATCCGAGCAGGCCGCGAGGCCCAGCGCGAGCGCGAGCAGCACGCACATCCCCAACTTCTTCATGTCCACGCCTCCGAGCCCGACGCTACCAGCCTCCGCCGAAGCGACCAGGACCGCCGGTGCCACTCGCTGGGACATCCCATGCCAGCTCGCGCTCTGATAGCGTGCGGCGCGCAGCCGTCATGCGAGTGATGCGCTCCAAAGTAGTGCCGCTGATCCTGGCTCACGTCGCCGAGTGCGGCGCGGACGCGGTAGCCCTGGCCAACGCACAGCGGATCCCGGAAGCCTGTCGCGAGGCGAGCACGTGGACGCTCGACGCACCCGCCGTCGCGGTGGAGCGCGTCGTTGCGCTTGCGAGCGCTGCGGCAGAGTTGCTGCGGGACGACTTCTTCGGCTTCACGCTGGCGGACGCCTTGCCGCGCGGCGCTTTCGGCGCCCAGGAGTACGCCATCCGCAACGCACCGACGGTGGGCGAAGCCGCACTGCGACTGGTGCGTTACCAGCGACTGACCAACGACAGCATCGAGTGGACAACCGAGCTCGACGCCGACACCGCCGCCCTCGCTCAACGGGTCCCCGGGCGGGCCGGTCTCGGGCGTCACCTCGACGAGTTCTTGCTGGCGACGGCGCTCCGCTTCGCCCGCGAGATCGCGGCCACCCCGCTGTCACCGATCCGCGTGCGACTTCCGGGGTCCGTCGACCCCCGTCGCCGCAGCGAGCTCGCGCATCGCTTCGGCACGCGGGAGCTCGTGCCCCAAGCATCGGACGGTGCGTTGGTCTTCTCCCGCGAAATCTGGACCGTGCCGGTGCCCCAAGCGGACGCCGCGCTGTCGCCCATCATCGAGGCCTACGCTGCCCAGCTCATGCCGCCGGAGGATCCCGCCAGCGGCTGGCAAGCGCGGGTGCGCGACTTCCTCCGCAGGCAGCTGTCCGGCGGCGCGCCCACCCTGGAGCAATGCGCCCGCGCCATCGGCATGACGCCGCGTTCGCTCCAGCGCCGATTGGACGAGGCAAACACCAACTACCGTGCCGTCACCGACCAGCTCCGCAGGGAAGAAGCGCTGCGCCTGGTGCAGCACAGCGATTTGGGCCTGGAGGAAATCTCCTTCTTGTTGGGCTACTCCGACCGGCGGGCCTTCGTGCGGGCGTTCCAGCGCTGGACCGGCGCCTCGCCGAGCAGCTTCCGCAAGCGTGACTGACGGGCGTCGTTTCCGCGGCGGCCCAACAAAGGCAGCAACTACCCAGGCTGGTGGCTTCGTGCCACCATGTCGATTCATGCGGGTGCTTGCGGGCTTGGCCCTGGGGATCGTGGTCGTCTCCGCCTTTGGAGCGTGCTCGTCCAAGTCGTCCCACTCGAGCTCGGGGGGCGCGGCGGGGGACGCTTCGGTGGAGGGTGGAGGAACCGGGGGCGGCGCTGCGGGCAGCGGTGGCAGCTCCGGCACGGGAGGCAGTGCTGGCGGGGGCGGTGACGCGAGCACGGGGCTCCCGCTCGACCAGGTGGCCTCCGAGATCGCCCGCGTGCTGTGCGACAACGTCGCGGCTTGCTACGGCGCCGGCGTGGAGATCGTGACCCAGGGCGCGGACTGCAAACAGCTGTTCGGTGACCTGTTCCAAGACGCCTATCTCGCGGCCATCCAAAAGTCGGTCAGCGACGGCACCGTCACCTACGACCCGGCCCTCGGAGCCGAGTGCATCGCCCAGCTCGAGAAAGCCAACACGGAGGCGGGTTTCAAGTGCCTCGACGTCGCCAAGGTGGCCGAAACCTGCAAGCTCGCGATGGGAAAGCTGGGCAAGGCGGGCGCCGCGTGTGCGCACTCGTTCGAGTGCGAGGCCAACACCTACTGCGAGATCGGGGCCGCGTGTCCCGGCAAGTGCACACCGTTCTTGGGCAAGGGCGGGAGCTGCACCGACACGGCGCAGTGTGAAACTGGAATGACCTGCTTCGCACCCAGCAACTTGGAGGCCGGCCTCCCCGATCCCAACGCCAAGCCCGTCGGGAGCTGTCAACCCTATGTGGCGAAGGACGAGGCGTGCGACGCCGGCACGACCCCGGCTTGCGAACCGGGTGCGTTCTGTCTCGACGGCATCTGTCGTCCGGTGGTCGGTTTGTTCACTGCGCAGAAGGGCTTCACCTGCGGCGCCAGCGGCGCGCTGTGCGAGAAGGGGCTCGCTTGCGAGTTCCAAGGGCTGCCCCTGGTGTCGAATGGAAAGTGCATCTCCGATCAACCCCACTCCGGCTGTCGTCTCGCGCTCCCCGATGGTTGTGGCAAGGACAACTACTGCAGCTCGGGTTTTCTCAACATCCCCGGCAACTGCGTGGCGCTCCCCGCAGCGGGGGAAGCGTGCGCCCAAGATGCTGCGCAGGTTTTGGGCCTCGCGCCCTCGTGCCAGGTGGGCCTGCTCTGCTCCCAGGGCGCGTGCCGGAAGCCGAAGCGCATCGGCGAAGCGTGCCTGTTCGACGACGAGTGCGTGAGCACCAAGTGCAAGCCCGACGACCCCGACGCCGGAGTGAGCGACGCGGGGACGCCCGGCAAGTGCGCTCCGCTCTCCTGTTGAGTCAGCGATACGCGCGGTCTTTGCGCTGCTTGCCGGGCAACAGGTGCCGACCAGCGGCTTCCACCAGATCGAGCAACGCCGAGAGTCGAGGCGCGCGAATGCGTGAGCCCAGGACCATCACCGTGAGGCGTTCGCGATCGATGCGCAGGTGGTCGCACGCGAGACGCAGCTCGAGGAGCGCCGCTCGGCATTCCGCCGACAGCACGCTGCGCGCGAAGTGCTCTACGCCGCGCACCAAGAGGGCGTCATCGAACACCGGATCCTCGAACGTGATTTCCGGGTGCTCCCACAGGTCCCACAGGTCTTCCTCGGTCATGTCCGCGATGGTGAGCTCCGCTCGCAGCGGCGCTTCGAAGGCCAGATTCACCACGGTTGCCGGGCGAGTCGCCGCGTCGCTGAAGTAGGCATCGACGCGGCCCACCCCGGTCACCACGATCAGATGACCGTCGGAAAGCTCGGCCCGGCGTTCGCGGGCGAGCGGCTCCCAACTGGCCGAATCGGAAGAGCGGGTCGCCAAGGCGCCACCAGCATGCCGGGGAATTGGGCTGCCCGCTGGCCAAAAGCGACGAATTTGCCTCATTTTTCTCAGAAACGGGGCTGACGGCGCGGCCCCCCTGTGACTACTGTCCGCCCGGCTCGCCCCCGCCCCAAGAGCGTCATGGAACAAGTCGGTTTCGGCATCATCGCGGCCTGCCTACTGGGCTCGGCGCTGTTCGTCGTCTCGAGCAGGAATCTCGTCCACTCCGTGCTGTGGCTCGCCCTCACCCTGGTGAGCACCGCTGCGCTGTACGTGTTCTTGAACGCCCCGTTCCTCGCGGGCATCCAGATCCTGCTGTACACCGGCGGCGTCATCACCTTGATGCTGTTCGGTGTGATGCTCACCCGGCGGGACGAGCGGGTGACGATCGAGAACGAGACCACGCCGGAACGGCGGCTCCCCGCCGTTCTCACGGCGGCGGCCCTGTTCGGCATCGTGGCGTCCGCTACCTACCGGACGGATGGCCTGCCCGCCGAGCCCGGAGCCCCCGCTCCCACGGAGGAGATCGGCCGGTCGTTCCTCACCGAGCACCTGCTGGCCTTCGAGGTGCTGAGCATCCTGCTGCTGGCCGCCATGATCGGCGCCATCGTGCTGGCGCGTCGGGCAGATCCAGCGCGCCGCAGCTTGCCCACCCGGCGGAGGGAGGCCTGATGCCGCTCACGCCCTTCTTGCTGCTATCCACCGCGCTGTTCTCCATCGGCGTGTACGGAGTGCTCTCGCGTCGTAACGCGGTGGGGCTGCTGCTCAGCGTGGAGCTGATGGCCAACGCGGTGAACATCAATTTCGTGGCATTTTCCCGCTATCACGGCGGTCACCTGGGGCAGGTGTTCGCGGTCTTCGCCATCGCCCTGACGGTGGCCGAGGTGGTGGTGGGGCTGGCCCTCGTGATCTTGCTCTTCCGCACGAAGAAAGACGTGCGCGTGGACGAAGCCAACGCCCTGAGGCACTGATGCCCACGACGACTCCCCTCACCCTCGCTCTGGTGGCGCTCTTCGTTCCCGTCGGCGCCGCAGCCCTGATCGGGCTGGTGGTGCCGCTGCGCCGCGCCGGAAAGCCTGCCGCCTACCTGGCCGTTGCCGCCGCCATCGTGTCGCTGGGCGCCGCCCTCTCGCTGTTCCAAAACCAGCTCGTCCATCCGCACGACGCCTTCTTGCACACCACGCCGTGGCTGCCGGGCGTGGGGCACGCGGTGGCCGAGGTCGGCATCCGGCTCGACGGCATCAGCGTCCCGATGCTCGTGGTCGTCACCGGCGTGGCCACCATGGTGCAGGTCTTCAGCCTCGGCTACATGGCCGAGGAGCCGATGCCCGCCTTCGGGCGCTACTTCGGCTACCACTCGCTGTTCATCTTCAGCATGAACCTGTTGGTGTTGGCGCCGAACCTGCTCCAGCTGTTCCTCGGCTGGGAGCTCGTGGGCCTCACCAGCTACTTGTTGATCGGCTTCTACTGGACCAAACCCAGCGCCGCGCGGGCGGCGGTGAAGGCCTTTTGGGTCACGAAATTCGCGGATATGGGCCTGGTCTTGGGCCTGGTCACGCTGTACCGCATGACCGGCGGCTTCGACTGGAACGCCTCCCTCTCGATCCCTGCCGCCACCATGGTGAGCCTGCTGCTGTTCGTGGCGGTCATGGGCAAGAGCGCCCAGTTCCCGCTGCACGTGTGGTTGCCGGACGCAATGGAAGGCCCGACGCCGGTGAGCGCGCTGCTGCACGCCGCCACCATGGTCGCCGCCGGTGTGTATCTCATCGTGCGGGCCAACCCCCTGTTCGCCGCCGCACCGGGCACGCAGATGGTCATGCTCTGGGTCGGTTCCTTCACCGCGCTGTTCGCCGCCGTCATCGCGGTGGTCCAGACGGACATCAAGAAGGTGCTCGCCTACTCCACCTGCTCCCAGCTCGGCTACATGATCGCCGCCCTGGGCGCCGGCTCGCTGATGGCCGGCTACTTTCATTTGACCACCCACGCCTTCTTCAAGGCGCTGCTCTTCCTCGGAGCCGGCAGCGTGATCCACGCCGTGCACTCCAACGAGCTCCGGGACATGGGCGGGCTCGCCAAGAAGATGAAGCTCACCGCGGTGACCTTCGTGGTCGGTGCCCTGGCCCTGGCCGGCTTCCCGGGCTTCTCCGGATTCTTCAGCAAGGATCTGATCCTGGAGGCGCTGTACGAAAAGCAGCTCTGGGGACCGCTGGCCCTGCTCATGATCGCCGCCTTCTTGACGGCCTTCTACATGGGTCGCGTGGTGTTCTTGGCGTTCTTCGGCAAGCCGAGTGAGCCGGCGGAGCACGCCCACGAGAGCGGCCCGAGCATGGCGCTGCCCCTCGCGATCTTGGCGGCGCTGGCCCTGGGCGCCGGCTTCTTCGGGCACGAGGTGGCGGAGATGTACGGTGTGGAATACGAGTTCCACCTCGGTGCCGTCGGCATGACCGCCAGCGCCCTCGGCATCGCCGGCATCCTCCTGAGCTGGCTGATGTACGGCAAGCGCGCCGTCAGCGAGGCGAGCTTCGCGTTCTTGTCTCCGCTCGGACGCCTCGCCCGCGGCAGCCTGGTGGACGACGCCTACCAGGTGCTCTTCCGTCGCGGCTTCCTCGGCGTCGCGGGCCTCATCGGCTGGTTCGATCGCTACGTCATCGACGGTTTCATGAACCTCTTGGCCTGGGCCGCCATCGTTGGCGGCCGCCGCCTGCGCCGCATGCAGACGGGCAACGTGCAGGACTACGTGTACGCCGTGATCGCAGGCGCCGTGGCGCTCACCGCCTGGGGGCTGTTCCGATGAACCTGCCCTTGCTCTCGATCATCGTGGCGGCGCCCTTCGTCGCGGGTGTGCTCCTGCTGTTCGTCCCGAGCCGGGTGCTGGGGGCCGTGCGTGCCATCTCCCTGTTGGGCGCTGCCATCTCCCTCACCGGCAGCATCCAGGTCGCGCGCCTCTACGACATGACGGCCGGGGGTCTGCAGCTCCGGGAGTCGTATCCGCTGGTGCCGTCTCTCGGCATCAACCTCACCCTGGCCGTGGACGGCTGGGGCGTGTCCCTGCTGTTGCTCACCGGCATCATCATCTTTGCCGGCGTGCTGGCGAGCTTCACGCTGAAGAACCGCGCCAAGGAGTTCTTCGTCCTGCTCCTGGTGTTGGTGGCCGGCGTGTTCGGCGTGTTCGTCTCGCAGGATCTGTTCGTCTTCTTCCTGTTCTACGAGATCGCCGTGTTGCCGATGTACCTGCTCATCGGCATCTGGGGTTCGAGCAACGCGATCGCGGAAGCGGGCCCCTTCAAGTTCGTGTGGAAGCTCTTGGACATCGGCGGTCGCGAGTACGCCGCCATGAAGCTCACCCTGATGCTCCTGGTGGGCTCGGCTTTCATTCTGGTCGCCATGTTCGCCATGTACGTGGCGGCGGGCAGCACCAGCTTCGACATGGCCCACCTGGGCGCGTTCAAATACGACCGCACCCTGCAGCTGTGGGCGTTTCCCCTGCTGTGGCTGGGCTTCGGCTCCCTCGGCGGCGTGTTCCCGTTCCACACCTGGTCGCCCGACGGCCATGCCTCGGCGCCCACCGCCGTGAGCATGCTCCACGCCGGCGTGCTGATGAAGCTCGGCGCCTTCGGCGTCATGCGCGTGGGCATGGTCATGCTGCCGGAAGGCGCGGTGGCCTGGGCGCCCTTGGTCGGCGCCATCGCCGTCGTGAACGTGGCGTACGGCGCCCTTTCCGCGATGAGCCAAAAAGACCTGAAGTACATCGTCGCGTACTCCTCGGTCAGCCACATGGGCATCGTGATGCTGGGGGCCGCCACGCTGACGGCCAATGGCTGGAACGGCGCCGTGTACCAGATGTTCGCTCACGGCATCATGACGGGGTTGTTCTTCGCCCTGGTGGGCCTGGTGTACGAGCGCGCGCACACGCGGTTGGTCCCCAAGATGGGCGGCTTCGCGCGGGTGATGCCGGGGGCCGCGGTCTTCTTCACCGTCGCGGGGCTCTCTTCTCTGGGCCTACCGGGCACCGCCGGCTTCGTGGCGGAGATGCTGGTGTTCCTCGGAGCCTGGCAGAGCATGCATTCCTGGTGGGCCATCCCCGGCGTGATCGGCGCTTTCATCACCGCGGTGTACGTGTTGCGCGCCGTCCGCATGATCTTCTGGGGGCCCGGCCCCAGCGAGGAGTTCCACGAGCTGAGTGACGCGCGGCGCACGGAATGGGGCGCCCTGTGGATCCTCGGCGCGGCGCTCTTGGTATTCGGCTGCTGGCCTTCGCTGGTGCTCGACTTCATCAACACGACGACGCCGGACTATCTCGGGATCCTCACCTCCGTGGGAGGTGCGCGGTGAACGTGAGCGCACAGGATCTACTGCCCCTCACGCTGGATCTGGCCCTGTTGGCCGGTATTTTGGTGGTGTTCGTGGCGGATCTGATCAGCGTCGGAGGCTCCGGCCGGCGCCTCGGCTACCTGGCCGCGGCGGTCATCGCCTCCGTGCTGGTGGGCTCCTTCCGCGTGGACGCGAGCGGCGTCGCCTTCTCCGGCGCCTACGTGGGGGACGCCTGGGCGCTGTTCCTCAAGCGTGTGTTCCTGGTCAGCGGGCTGTTGGCGGTGCTCGGTAGCCTGGACCACGTGGACCGCCATCATCCGGGGCGCGAGGGCGAGTACTACCTCTTGGTCATGTTCAGCTTGCTGGGCATGACGCTGCTGCCGGGGGTGCGGGATCTGATCCTGCTGATCGTCTGCTTCGAGCTCATGGGCCTGCCGCTGTTCGTGCTCGCGGCCTTCGCCAAGACGGAAGACAAGAGCGGCACCGAACGCTTCGCGCCAGAGGCGGGCCTCAAGCTCTACCTGGTCGGCGTGGCCAGCACGGCGATCACCATGTTCGGACTGTCGCTCCTGTACGGGCTCTCGGGCTCCACGTCCCTCGAGCGGCTGGCCGCCACGCCGCCGTCCCCCTTGTTGGTGGTGGCGGGGCTCATGGTCCTTTCCGGCATGGCGTTCAAGATCGGCGCCGTGCCGTTCCACATGTGGGTGCCCGACACCTACCAGGGCTCCGGCACGCCTTTCGTGGCGTTCCTTTCAGTGGCGCCCAAGCTGGCGGGCTTCACCGCCTTGGCGGCGATCTTCCTCCGCGCGTTGCCCTCCACCGCGCACTCCCGGGAGCCAGTGCTGCTGGCCGTGTGCGCCACGTCCATCGTGGTCGGCAACCTGCTCGCGTTGGTGCAGACCAACGTGAAGCGCCTCTTGGCCTACTCCGGCATCGGCCACATTGGCTTCATGCTGCTGGCCTTCGCGTCCGGTCAGGACGGCACCCAGATGCTGCTGTTCTACGCCGTCGCCTACGTCGTCACCAACATGGGCGCGTTCCAGGTGGTGGAGCTGGTGGAAGAGCAAGTGGGGGACACCTCCCTCACGGCGTTCAATGGCCTCGCGCGCCGCGCCCCCGCCCTGGCCTTCGCCATGCTCCTGTTCTTGCTGTCGCTGGCGGGCATTCCGTTCGTCGTGGGCTTCTGGGCAAAGCTCAACGTGTTCATGACGGCGTGGCAGGCCGGCCTCTACTGGTTGGTGATCGTCGGCGCCGTGCTCACCGTGGTGGGCCTGTTCTACTACCTGCAGGTCGCCCGAGCGATGTACATGATGCCGCCGCCCGAAGAAGCCGCACCCAAGGCTGCGCCCCGGGCTGCGCTCAACCTCTCCATCGCGGTGTGCCTCGCCGGTGTCGTCGCCCTCGGCGCTTGGCCGTCCCCGTTGCTCGAGCAAGCGCGGAAGGCCGCCCGCGCCTTCTACGCTCACGACAACGTCGCCGCCGCTCCGGCTCCGACGGCGCCCGTCGCCCAGCGCTGAGACTCGCCCGCCGCGACTCGCGTTGTGCTGCGATCTCGCGGACATCCGTCAGCTTCGGAGCATGGTGCTCGCGCCGCCGCCGCGCGCATTGGGTTTGCCACTTCCGTCCGCTACCCTCGTGAGGCGAGAGATGGCCAAACGCCGCCGACGCAAGAAGCGCAAGCAGAAGGCCGAGCCCAGCGCCCGACAGCTGCTGGCGCCGTTCCTCATCGGGGTCGTCTTTTCCTGCGTCATGCTCTATTTCTTGGTGACGCACCGCACGCTGCACGAGAGCGACTTCGAGCAGTTCAAAGGGACGCCCAGCTCGGTGACGGTGCTCAAAAGCAGCAACAAGGGCCAGCCCTTCGTCGAGATCCGACTTCCGGAAGATCCGATCCGGTATCGGATCCCCGTCGAGGTCTACAAGGACATGTCGGACACCTCGGGCTTCCTCCGGGCAGCGCAAGCCCCTGGAGCGGAGCTGTCGTTCTACGTCGAGCGCGGCGCCCGCCAACATCCGGACAAGCCCGCCATCGATCCCAAGCCGACGGTCTTCATCGACGCCGTTTCCGTGGGCTCTCGGGAGTACTACTCGCTCCGACAGCGCATCGCCTGGGACGAGTCCAATCAGCTCGCGCTCCACATCTTGATCGTCGTGTTCCCGCTGCTCACGGCGTACATGGGCTGGCAGCTCTGGCTCCGTCGAACCGAGCTGGACAAGCCCGACCCGCGGTAGCTCGATTGTGTTGGTCCGGCGCGATGCCCGTCCCGGACGGAAGTCTCAGCCGTCGCGCCGCGGAATGGCGGCCGTGTCCGACGCCACCGGGACCGACCCGCGTATCGGCGCGGAAGCGAGCTCCGGCTGCGGCGCGACCACGCTCCACAGGAACGGCAGCGCATCCGGATCGATGAACAGCACGTTCAGCGGCTGAAACACGCCCAACGGCAGGTGCCGATAGCGCGTGGACAAGAGCCGGTAGCGGCGTCCCGGGACCGTCAAGCCGACCTCGTACGGCTGTGCGGCGAAGTCGAAGCGCGCTTCGGCCAGGGGCACGTCGAGTCGCGTGCGCTTGCCGCGCCGAATGCGGACGCGTCCGTCTTCGATCTCGAGCGACCAGCTCGGTCGGCGCAGCTCGATCTCCGCTGCGATGCGCGCCACCAGGAGCACGCAGAGCCAAACGCCCATGACGACCGCACCGAACAGCTGGACCGCCGTACGCGGTCCAAGGGCAATCGTCACGATCGCGAGCAACGCCAGCGCAGTGCACACCGGCACCCAGCGCGACACGCGATGCAGAGCGAAGTATTGCCGTGTGACGGAAGAGCGTGCGGGCGCTCCTCGGTAGCCGCCCCCGGGCGTATGGCGCGCGCGCCACGCGGCCTGCAACGCGCGCATCAAGTCGTGGAAGGCGTCGGCGTCGAGCGTCGCTTCGACCCTGGCCTCGGGCGCGCGGGTTTCGTAGCGATAGTGCGCGTCCCGAGCGCCCACACGAAAGCGCTGCTTCGTGCCCAGCACGAGCACCGTCCCCGCGGGGGACGTCGTCCACTTGCCCACGCCAATTTCCCCCGCGACGAGGGCGTACGTCCGCGCGTCGCCGCGGCTCAGAACCTGTACGCAATCGGGGTGCACTTCCACCACGTGCGTCGTGTCCGGATCCCGTTCGTCGACCGCTTCCCAGGTCATCGCTGGCCCCGCATCTTGCTTCAACCGAGCGATCCCGAGCAATTGCGAGCGCTGCTGCAGCCCCGCGCCGCGAGGAGTACACTCTCGAGACGAGGCCGAGCCAACGCTCTGGCCACTTGCTTGCAGGGCGCTGGGGAGCTCCGTCGAAGGGAGTCGAGGATGAACCGTGCGCTCTTTTGTTCCGCGTTGACCGTGGCCGTCGCCTTTTCCGCGCGGGCCTGGGCCGACGAAGATCACTCCGGCCAGGACGTCACCATCGACGCCGACACCACCTGGGACGGAAGCCACACCAACATCAAGACGCTGACGGTCTCCGCCGGCGCAACGCTGAAGGTCACGGCCGGGCAGCCCCTGGCCATCTTTGCGCAGCACATCATGATCGCGGGAGCCGTCGACGCGAACGGCGCCGGCTACGCCGCCGTGAGCGGCGCGTCCGACACGGGCAAAGATGGCTCCGGCCCGGGTGCGGGCAAGAAGGGCGGCGCCACCATGTTCGGCGGTGGCGGTGCGGCCTACGGCGGCAAAGGCGGTTGCGGTCGTAACGCCGCGGGGTGCGCGGGGGCGGGCGGCACACCGTACGGCTCTGCTCTCGACGGCCTGCTCGAGCTCGGCTCGAGCGGCGGCTCCGCCGGCGGCATCGCGGCGCAGTCCCCCGGGCCGCCTTCCGGAGCGGGCGGCGGTGCCCTCACCTTGAGCGCTGATCAGATCGACATCAGCGGCAGCGTCAGCGCAGACGGTGCTAGAGTCTGTTGACAGTTTCTGGATGGGATTGGTGCTGAAATCCTGCCTCGATGAGAATTGAGCTTGACATGCGTTCAGTTATTGATAGGCTGCGCGAATGGGGGTTCGAGTCGCGCTTTCCGACGCCGAGTGGGCACGCATTGCGCCGTTGGTTTCCGCTCTCACGTCACGCGGTCCAAAGGGCAACGATAATCGTCGCTTCATCGAAGCAACGCTGTGGATCCTACGGACGGGCGCACCCTGGCGAGACTTGCCGGAGGTGTTTGGGAAGTGGGGCAGTGTGTATCGGCGCTTTCGGCGCTGGGCGCTGGCGGGTCGCTGGCACCAGCTTCACGAAGTGCTGCAAGTGCGGCCTTCCGATGACCTGTTGATGGACAGCACCATCGTGAAAGCGCATCCACATGCGGCGGGCGCGCTGAAAAAGGGGGCGGGCAATCATCAGAAGGTCTCGGCCGTTCTCGCGGTGGCTTTTCCACAAAGGTTCATGCGCTCGTTTCAGCCGAGGGCGCGCTGGTGCGCTTCATCGTCACGGGAGGCGAGGCGGCTGACGTGACGCAGGTGAATGCACTCGTCGTGGAGCGGGGTGCGGGACAGGCTGTCATCGCTGACCGGGCCTACGACAGCAATGCCGCACTGGCGCATATCCAGGCGTCAGGGTTCGAGGCGGTCATCCCCTCGCGCAGGAATCGCAAGGTCCAGCGCGAGCTCGACCGCGACAAGTACCGGCTCCGCAACACGGTGGAGCGCTGGTTCGGGCGAGTGAAGGCGTTTCGCCGCGTGGCCACGCGCTACGAGAAGACCACGCGGAGCTACGCCGGATTCGTGATTCTTGCGGCTGCTCGCGTTGCTCTCACGGGGTGGCCCGGGTGACTCGGCACACCACCTTCAGCTTTACGCTCCAGCCAACGCGCGAGCAGGAGGAGCTGCTCCGGCGGCACGTGGGAGCGGCGCGCTTCGGCTTCAATCAGTGCCTGCGCTTCGTCATCAACGCCCTCGAGGCCGAGGAGAAGCCGCCATGGTCGGGCTTCGATCTCATCAACGACTTCAATGAATGGAAGCGATCGGAGCGAGCCGGGGTGGACGAGGACGGGCGCGTGGGGCTCTCCTGGCGCTTCGAGGTCGTCCAGCAGGTGTTCGAAGAGGCGGCGGTCGACTTGGGGCGGGCGCTGCAAGCGTTCTCGGCAGGTCGCAAGGGAGAGCGCACGGGCAAGCGTCCAGGCTTTCCCCAGTTCAAGAAGCGGTCGGAAGCGCGGCAGTCGTTCCGCATCCGCAACAAGAAGAACGACGTCCGCGTGGGCGAGGCCGACCCGCGCTCCGTGCGGCTGCCGAAGCTCGGCAGCATTGCCGTGCGGGAATGCACGCGCCGGCTGCGCCGCATGCTGAAGAGCGATCGCGCCAAGGTGCTGTTCGCCACGGTCAGCACCCGCGAGGGCGGCCGCTGGCGCGTGACCTTGAACGTCGAGGCCGCCGAGCTGCATCCCGCGCGGCGCCACAGCAGCGCGGAGGCTCCGCCGGTCGGCATCGACCGCGGGCTCAAGACCTTCGCGGTGCTTGCCAGCGAAAGCGGCGAGCAGGTCGAGCACATCGAAAGCCCACGTCCACTCCGCGCCGCGCTACCGAAGCTGCGGCGCAAGAGCCGCAGCCTGTCCCGGAAGCAGCCGGGCTCGCGCAATCGGTACAAGGCGCGCGCGGCGCTCGCGCGCGTGCACCAACGCATTCGCAACATCCGACACGATTTCACCCATCGCCAATCGAGCCGACTGGCCCAGACCCACGGCCACTTGGTCATCGAGAAGCTGAGTATCTCGGGGCTCATCAAAACCCGACTCGCCCGCGCCATCGCGGACAGCGCCTGGGCGCTGTTCGGAGCACAGCTCGCCTACAAAGCGAAGTGGTACGGCGCAACGCTCGCCATAGCCGACCGCTTCTACCCCAGCACACGCCGCTGCAGCGCGTGCGGGGCCATCGGCGAGCGGCTCGACCTCGGGGAGCGCACCTTTCACTGCAGCAGTTGTGGTCACGAGGCCGACCGCGACGAGAACGCTGCCGTGTGCTTGGCTCAGTACCCTCGCGTACTCGGCCAAGGAGACTCGCCTCCTGTCGCCGCGAAGCACGCGGAGACGCAAAACGCCTGTGGAGAGGGACGCTCTGGCGAACCACCGCTCTTGGTGGTCCGTGAAACTACCCTCGTCGAAGCAGGAAGGGCCTATGCCCAACGCCCGAGAAGGGCGGTGTTGGCCAAAACTGTCAACACGCTTTAGTGGCGGCAGCGTGACCTACAGCGGCACGAAGAGCGGCAGCGGCGGCGGCTCCGGCGGTGGCATCGCGCTGATAGCCGGGCAGCTCAACGTGACGGGCACCCTCTCCGCCAAGGGTGGCGCCGGCGGTGACGCGCCCTGCACACCTCTCAATCTGCCTTGTAGCCCGGGCGGTGGTGGCGGCGGCGGGTGGGTGAAGATCCTGTACTGGGGCAGCGATCCCGGTCTCACGCCCGACGTCTCCGGCGGACCCGGCGGCGCACATCAAATCTTCGCCGGCGTCGGTGGCGACGTCGGCTCCGTTCTCACGGAGGCGCTTGCCACGGTGCAGCCGGACGCGAGCGCCGTCAGCGGCTCCGGCGCCATCGCCATTCCGTTCAAGATCCTCGATCTCGACTCGGACCCCTGCACGCTGGAAGTGATGATGGTGCAGAACGGAAGCGCGACGCCGGTAACGCTGCAAGGCGGCAGCGGAGACGCGGGGCCGTCGCTGTCGTCGTCCCCTGCCGGCGCGCCGGGCAGCGTGACGTGGGACGCGGCCAAGGATCTGCCCGGCGTCACCGGAAGCATCGAGCTTCGACTCCGCGCCCACGACGGCTTCGCCTTCGGTCCCGCGGCAAGCGTGACGGTGACCCTCGGCGGCTCCAGCAGCGGAGACGGCGGCACCACGCCAACGCCCGACGGCGGCACCACGCCCCCGGGCGACGGCGGCACCTTGCCGGCCGGTCCCGGCGGCGGCAGCTCCGACAGCGGCGGATGCTCCTGCTCCTTCGAGAACCACGACGCACGCACCGGCAGTGCGTGGGCCGCGCTTCTACTGCTGGCCGGGCTGAGCCTGGGACGGCGAAAGCGAGCGTGACGGGGCTCGCGCCGCAGCGACAATCCAATGAAAATGGACGTGCTCGGATGCAAGCACCGTCGCTGATTCCTTGGAATCCGATGCTCTGGTAGCCTGCCCGGCGTGGCGGTCGTGGCGTTCACCGAGAATCTCCGGCGGCACGTGGCGTGCCCCACCGTGGAGGCCGCCGGCGCAACGGTGCGCGAGGTGCTCGATCGCGTGTTCGAGAACAATCCGCGCCTCAGGGGCTACGTCCTCGACGAGCGCGGGGTGCTGCGCAAGCACATGGTCGTGTTCGTGGATGGTCGCCAGCTGAGCGACCGCGAGGCTCTCTCGGATCCGGTCGCTGCCGGCTCCGAGCTGTACGTGATGCAGGCCCTGTCGGGAGGATAGATGACGCTCTTGGTTTCGACCCGCAAGGGTCTGTTCGTGGTCGAAGGACAAGGCGCCGAGGCGAAGCTCTCGCGCGCCATGTTCCTCGGGGACAACGTTCCCCTCACCCTCGTGGATCGTCGCGACGACAGCTGGTACGCCGTCTTGGATCACGGGCACTTTGGCGTGAAGCTGCATCGCTCGGAGGACCACGGCGAGACCTGGAAGGAGATCGCCCTGCCCGCCTACCCGCCGAAGCCCGAGGGCTTCGAGGACAAGGACATGTGGGGGCGCGAGCGCGAGTGGGCGACGAAGAACATCTGGGCGCTGGCGCCAGCGCTGGACAAGGACGGCGCGCTGTGGTGCGGCACGATGCCCGGCGGCCTGTTCCGCTCGGAGGATCGCGGCGAGAGCTGGAAGCTGATCGAATCGCTGTGGAACCACCCCACGCGGGTGAAGTGGAACGGCGGCGGCGCGGATCACGCGGCCATCCACTCCATTTGCGTGGACCCGCGAGACCCGAAGATGGTCGTCGTCGCCGTCTCCAGCGGCGGCGTGTGGCGCACCAAGGACGCCGGCGAGAGCTGGGAGCCGCACACGAAAGGCATGCGCGCGGGCTACGTCCCGCCGGAGCAGGCGGACTGGCCGGAGAACCAAGACCCGCACTGCGTGGTTCAGTGCCCGGCGGCTCCGGAGGTGTTCTGGTGCCAGCACCACATGGGGATCTGGCGCTCGGACAACGACCTCGAGAGCTGGACCGAGCTCCACGCCCAGCCGTCGAGCTTTGGCTTCCCGGTAGCCGTGCACCCGAAGGATCCGCTCACCGCCTGGTTCGTTCCGTCGCACTCCGACCAGAAGCGCGCGCCCATCGAAGGCGAGGTGGTGGTCACCCGCACGCGCGACGGCGGCAAGAGCTTCGAGACCTTGCGTGAAGGGCTACCCCAACGCTTCGCGTACGATCTCGTGTATCGCCACGCGCTGGACATCGCCGGCGACGGCAACCAGCTGGCCTTCGGCTGCACCACGGGAAACCTGTGGACCACCGCCGACCAGGGCGACCACTGGCACGCCGTCGCGAGCCACCTGCCACCGATCTACTCCGTGCGCTACGCCTGATGGCCTTCGCATGGCCCGAGCTGCAATCCTGAGATAGCCTCGAACGAGCATGTCGTCGTCAGGCCCAGAGCAAGATTGGGGGATCGGGTTTCGCACCCCCGAGGAAGCTGCCCGACTGACAGAGAACGTCGATTACTGTTGGAGGTTTTTCGAGGGGGAATCGGAAGCTCAGCGGGCTGCGCAAAAGATCGTTTCCATCCTCGAAGCGGACGAGATCCCCTACGCCATGATCGGCGCGCTGGCCTTGAACCAGTACGGGCATCGCAGGGTGACCGTAAACGTCGACTTGGTCATGAGAGAGGAGGACCTTCAGCGCTTCAAGCGAAAGTGGTTGGGCCACGGATACGCGGAGCGGGTACCCGGCACGGGCAAGCTGATCGATACGGAGCTCGGGGTCCACGTGGACGTGTTGAGCACGGGAAGGTATCCGGGTGACGACAAGCCCAAGCCCATCGCGTTCCCGGATCCCGCGACTACTGCCATCCGCGGTGCGCCGTTTGCGCTTCTGCCGGTGGAGCGATGGATCGAGCTCAAGCTCGCCTCCGGCATGGTCGCGCCTCATCGCCTCAAGGACCTTGCGGACGTGCAAGAGCTCATCCGCTCGGCCAAGCTCCCGGTCTCGACTTCCGACGCTCTTCACCCCTGGGTGCGCGCGAAGTTCCTCGAGCTGTGGAACGCCGTCGAGCAGGGCAAAGCGGAAGACCCGTACTGAAGAGCGGGGACCGGAGCGTCGTCGCCGAGGGCGAGCGACCCGCGCGCGCTCAGCTACGGCGACGCCCGAGCGCCGCGGCTCCGAGAAGCGTCAGCGCGGCGAGCCACGGGCTCGGTGCGCCATGGCCGCCGACGTTGCAGCCGGAGTCGTCTCCGGAGCTCGAGGCCGGGCCGCCGCTGCTGCCCGCGGCGCTGGTGCCGCCGCTCGACGCGCCGCCCGCGCTGGTGCCACCCGAGCTCGTTCCGCCCAGGGAGCTGCCGCCTCCACTGGACGAGCCCCCGGTTCCGCCTGTACCGCCGCCGCCGGGATCCCAGCCGCCGAGGCGCGCCATCATCCACCACATGCCCTTGGCAGCGCGGAGCCGCCCGGTCGCGTTCAGGTGTCCGCCGTCGCTGGAGTAGGCCTCGACCATCGCCTCGAAGCCGCCCTCGGTCCTCGGCGCGCCGGACGCATCGTGGCTCTCGATGGCGGCAATGTCGTACAGCGGCTTGTCGTTGGCCTGGGCGTAGCTGCGCACGGCGCTGTTGAAGGCGTCGCGGTTTTGGTTTCCGCTCGTTTCGATCGGCATCGTCCACCACACGAACTGCTTCGTGGGGTGCGCCGTTTCCAGCGCCAGCATCGCGTCACGGTAGTACGTGAAGTTGGCGTCGTCGTCGATGAAACAGAACTTCATCTGCATCACGTCGTACTCGCTCTGGTGCGCGGTGACCCAATCCGTGAACTGATCCACCTTGGGCTGCCAGCCCGGATTGCCGCGCTCGTGCCAGTACCAGTTCGGAAACGCATAGCGGCTCGCGTCGGCGCTCGCGAGGTCGTTCATCCCGTCCAAGATATTTCCCCCCACGGACGCGTGATCGAGGCTCATGTGCAGCGCTCGCGCCGCGTCCAGGGCGGAGCTCGGGATGACGTCCACGTCGAGGGTCGTGTGATCCGCCTTGATGGACTGCGCCGTCGCCGCACTCGTGCAAAACACCACGATGAGCCCTATCCGCGTGCCGAGAGTCGACATCTGCACACCTCCTGACCTGACTACGGTGACGCGTTCGTACAAACGCGACCGTGATGGCGATCAAGTCAGGGCTTGCACGACGCGAGATACAGCCGCCCGCAGCTTCGACACTGAAACAAGTTCACGCCGCTCTTGTCGAGCTTGCCGCGACGGATGCGCTCCAGCGTCGGGCCGAAGCCTTGCTCGAGGAGCGCAGGGGCGTGCTCTGGAGGCCCCCACTCGGTGAGCACCTCCTGCTCGAGGTACGCGCGGTCGAGGGGGCCTACCGCCGCTTCGATCTCCGGGATGCTCGGCCCGACCCCCTCGTTCCAGATCAGCGTCGAGAGCCGCTCGCAGCACACCGGCCAGACGGGCGAGCGGGTACCGCGCCCCGTGCCCGGTGTCGTTGCGAGCAGTGCCGTGTTGTCCGCCACGGAGCCGGGCTCCGGCACGGTGGCGCCCTCGGGCACCGGCCAGCGCGGGGCACGCTCGCGGTCGGAATCCCAGACGGCCAGCACCCAGGGGCGATCCACGGGGCAGCGCCATTTCTTCCCCGGTTCGTGGGGCCAAGCCGACCACACCGGGTCCGAGAGCCACGGCACCGGGCTCGACTCGACGGGACCCTGCGCCCTCCGCCCCCGCAGTCGATCCCACAAGCCCATGATCGTCGGCTACCAAGCCCGGCTACGCCTGCCAAGAGGCTCGGCTTAGGATGGGCTCGTGGCGAAGGTATGGAAGCTCCTCGAGCGCGCGTTGGCTCGCTTCCGCAAGGGAGCGTCCCAGCCGCCCTTCGTCCAGGACTACGAACGCGTGTTCCGGTCGCTGAGTCGCGAAGAGCTCTACGAAGAAGACGCTCCCGACCTGGACGCCGAGATCTCCAGCGAGCTCTTCGACCGCCGTCATCGCGACCACCACTTCTTGGGAACGTACTCCGAGAAGGGCGGCAGCCTCGCCTTCGAACGCTACGGCTTCTTCGATCTGCTGCGCGAGCGCGGCTTCGACCCCAAGCTCTCCCTCGACGTGTCGGACCCCGACGATCACAAGCTTCGCATCTTCGACGGCGTCCGAAATCGCGAGCACCTGCTCATCGAGCTCGCTGCCAGCGTGCGTGAAGCCGAGCTTCCGAACGGACAGGCCTGCAGCTTCCTGTTCATCGGCTGGCTCCTGATGCAGGACCCCCGGCGCGAGTTCTTGCCGGATCGACCGCCGCTACCGGAGCAGGAGCATCCGGGGCTCGGTCTCTTTCCCCACTTTGGCTATCTGCTCAAGCTCATCGCCGTCCGCGTGCGCGCCGACGGCCTGCTCAATCATCCGTCGCACTTCCACAACGCGGTGCTGTACGGAAAGTTCTCCAAGTTCGCAGATCCGGAAATCGAAGGACGCTTCCGGGCCCTGGAGCGCGATCTCGCTCAGCTACCGCTGGCCGAGGCCACCCGGGAGCTGGCGGAAGGTCGGGTCGTGGACCCTCGGGGCCGACCGGTGAGATGGGAGCCGGCGCTGCAGGTGGGTCCCATCACGCCCCGGGCAAAACGCTGGTTCGAGAGCGACGACTACCTACGGACCAGCTCCCAGGTCCGGGACGAATGCCGCTTCGGCCGGGGCTGACCCGACGTCCTGCAGGATGCGGCGCTCGTCATTGACCAAGAGACGGCTCGCACCTAAGGTTCCGGGCCGCGAGGGAGCTCCCCTTCCGCGCTAATGAGGAGTGGGTCAGGTCATGGCGGACAAGTTCAAGAACCTCGTCGATCTCTGGGAAAAGAGCTGCGAGAAGTACGCGAGCCGAGAGCTGTTCGGAACCAAGAACGGCAGCAGCTGGGAATGGATGCACTACGACGAGTTCAAGAAGCTCGTCGACCAGTTCCGCGGCGGGCTCAAGAGCTTGGGTGTGGGGCCCGGGGACAAGGTCGCCATCATCGCCAACAACCGCGTGGAATGGGCCGTCGCCGCCTACGCCACCTACGGACTGAAGGCCGCCTTCGTGCCCATGTACGAAGCGCAAAAGACCGACGAGTGGAAGTTCATCATCGAGGACTGCTCGGCGAAGATCGCCATCGGCGCCACCAACGAGATCTACGACAAGCTCAAGGGCATTCGGGATCAGGTGGAAGCCCTCGAGCATGTCATCGGTCTCGAGGCGGACGAGAAGGACGACCACTCCTACGCGCACCTGCTCACTGTCGGGGAGAAGAACCCGGTGGACGCGGAGCATCCGGAGCCTGGGGACACGGCCGGCTTCATCTACACCTCCGGAACCACTGGCAACCCCAAGGGCGTGATCCTCAGCCACGGCAACATCACCAGCAACATCAACGCCGTCCACGACATCTTTCCCTTTGCCACGGACGACCGCTCGCTCTCGTTCTTGCCCTGGGCCCACTCCTTCGGCCAAACCTGCGAGCTTCACGCGCTCTTGTCGATGGGCGCCTCCATGGGCATCAACGACGACATCCCGAACCTGGTGGCCAACCTGGCCGAGGTGAAGCCCACGATCTTGTTCGCCGTCCCGCGCATCTTCAATCGCATCTATGACGGCGTGAACAAGCAGATGACGGAGAAGCCGGGCTTCATCCAGAACCTGTTCCATTCCGCCATCAAGAACGCCACCAAGAAGAGCCGAGGGGAGAGCATCGGCTTCATGGGCGGCATCGGCCTGTCCTTGGCGGACAGCATCATCTTCTCCAAGATCCGCGAGCGCTTCGGCGGACGGCTGCGCTTCGCCGTGAGCGGCAGCGCGGCCCTCAGCAAAGAGGTGGCGGAGTTCATCGATGCATTGGGCATCGAGGTGTACGAGGGCTATGGCCTCACGGAGACCAGCCCCATCGCCACCGCGAACTTCCCCGGCAATCGCAAGATCGGCAGCGTGGGCAAGGCCATCCCTCACGTCACCATCAGCATCGACAAGGAAGTCACCGGCGACGCCAAGCACGGGGAGATCCTGATCAAGGGCCCCAACATCATGCAGGGCTATCACAACCGTCCGGAAGAGAACGACAAGGTCCTGCTCCCGGATCGCACCTTCCGTAGCGGTGACATGGGCTACGTGGACGAGGACGGCTACCTCTACATCACGGGCCGCATCAAGGAGCAGTACAAGCTCGAGAACGGCAAGTACGTGGTCCCGGCGCCGCTGGAAGAGGAGCTCAAGCTCTCGCCCTTCATCGCCAACGTGATGATCCACGGCGCCAACAAGCCCTACAACGTGGCGCTGGTGGTGCCCGATCCGGACGCCCTCAAGAAGTGGGCCTCCGAAAACGGCGTCGACTTGGGCAACGTGGAGAAGAGCGACGAGGTGCGAAAGCTCCTCGAGAAGGAGCTCGCAGAGCGCGGCCAGAACTTCAAGGGCTTCGAGCGTCCGAAGAAGTTCATGATCACGGCCGAGGACTTCACCACCGACAACGGCCTCCTCACGCCCACCCTGAAGCTCAAGCGCCGCAACGTGCTGGCCAAGTACGAAGCCCAGCTCGACGCCCTGTATAACTGAGCGCTTTCGCGAGCTTCGCGACGGCACCGCGCCGCACCGACAATCCCCTGATCCTGAATCAGACAGGTCTTGTTGGTCCGGCGCGGAAACGTCTCGCTACGCGTCCATCTTGACGGCGCGCCCCGCGCGTGACATCTCTGCGGGGAGAGCCAAGGAACCCTCCATGAATTCCCAGCGCACCATTCACAAGCCGATGCCGGCGCCGTCCTTCGTGGACGTGCTCGCCTATGGGCATCTGCTCGCGGCCGGGAACGAGAGGCGTCTCATGCGCTGATCAGGCACAAAAAGCCGGTTTTCCTGCCGCGGGCACCTTCGGGTCCCCGCGGTTTTTTTTGCTTTCGGAGAACGTCATGAATCCCCCCTTTCGACAAAGTCTGCTCTGGAAATACAAACCCGTCCCCGAGTTGGTGCGGCTGGCGTGGCCGATCGCCGTCTCGATGCTCTCGTACAGCATCATGACGCTGGTCGACACGCTCTTCGTCGGCCGGCTCGGGGCTTCGGCGCTCGCTGCCGTGGGCATCGGCGGCGTGACGTCGTTCACTCTGATCTGCTTCGGGTTCGGCGCACTTCGCTCGGCCAAGGTAGTCGTGAGCCAAGCCGTGGGCGCCGGGCGCCGGGACGACGTCCGCGCCGTGGTGAGCGCGGCGGTCGTCTTGGCGCTCGGGCTCGGTGCCATCGCCGTGCTCGGCGGTCGGCTCTTGGTTCGCGTGCTGCCGGATCTGGTCCAGCAGGGCCACGCCGGCGCGCTGGCCGCCGATTACCTCTGGGTCCGGAACCTGGGAGCGCCCGTCGCTCTCGTCTCCATTGCGCTCAAGGAGAGTCGCTACGGTCTGGGTGACACGCGCTCACCCATGGTGGCGACGCTGGCCGCCAACGTCACCAACGTGGCGCTGGATGCGGCGTTCATCTGGGGCCTCGGCCTCGGCGTGCGCGGCGCGGCCTGGGCCACGGTCGCCGGCTACGTGGTGGAAGCGGGCTTGATGCTGTTCATCACGCTGCGGACGACGGACGGCATCGCGCCCGTTCGGCTGCGCGAGGTGTCGCGGCTGCTCTCCCTGGGATTACCCATGGGACTGCAGTTCGTGCTGGAGGTCGGCTCCTTCACGGTTCTCGTCGCGCTCCTGGCGCGGGTCGGAGAAGTGGACGTGGCGGCGCACCAGATCGCGCTGCAGCTGTGCCACTTCTCGTTCCTGCCCGCGATGGCGCTGGGCGAGGCCGCGTCGGTCCTCGTCGGGCAAGCCGTCGGCGCCAACGAAGACGATCTCGTGCGCCCCGTCGCACGACGCGCCTTCGCTCTCGCCAGCGCGTACACCGGGAGCTGTGCCCTCGGCTTCGTGCTGTTCGCGGGCCCCTTGGCACGAGCCTTCACGACGGACGCTCGGGTCATCGCGCTCACGGTACAGCTCCTGTACGTCGCCGCGGTGTTCCAGGTGTTCGACGGAGCCAACGGCGTGGCTCGCTCGGTCCTTCGAGGAACCGGAGACGTACGCTACTCGGCGGTGATCTCGGTCACTATCGCCTGGCTGTGCACGCCGACCCTCACCTGGCTCCTCGGCATCCACCTGGGGCTCGGCGCTCTGGGTGGTTGGATTGGGCTGTGCATCGAGATCGTTGCAGGAGCCGCGGCGCTCTGGTGGCGCCTCGAACGGGGCGGTTGGCGGACGGCGGCGGGACGCTCCCGCGCGGAGCTCGATCGAGCACCGACCTCGCGCGTTCCGGCGCCCGCCACGAGCTGACAGGTGACATCCCCGCCGGCCATCGAGGGCCCGGCGGGGACGTCTTTTTCGCCAGCCTACCCAGCTGCGCTACGCTGCGAGAAGATCATGGCGGAATCCGAGGCGTTCGACTGGGTGGCCACTGCGCTGGAACAGCGCACGCACCTGTCGCGCCTCGAGGCGCGGGGGACGGTGCGCCTGGTGTTGAAGAACGCCGGCCTCGACCCCACCAGCGTGGCCGTGTACCAGATGCAGGTGGTGCTCGAGCGGCTGATGGCTTCCGCGCTGCAGAAGCGCAAGGTGGCCGACGCGGCCGCGCTGTGCCGCGCTCTCGCTGCGGAGCTCAAGGGCGCAGTCAGCCAGGAGCGCCAGGGCGAAACCGCTTACGACGTATTCGAACGCTTGGATGGCGGAAGGTCGAAGTCATGAAGTACGCGATCTTGTTCGGCGTCGCGCTCTTCATGCTGGTGTCCCTAGTGGTGGGCAGCCGCCTCTTGTGGCTGTTCAAGCGCACCCGCAAGGCGCCAGAGCTATTCATGGCCCTGGCGCTGTTGTGCGCCGGATTCTTGGCGTTCGCCGTCGGGACGATCGGCAAGGTGTTGATAGTCGGACATCCCGAGCTGCGCACGCCGTTGACCATCCTCGGGCTTTGCTTCGAGTACATCGGCTGCAGCGCGATGGCGCTGTTCGCGTGGCGCGTGTTTCACCAGAAGAAGGCATGGGCCAAGGCCACCGTCACGCTCTTCTTCGTGCTCGCGGCGTCGGTGTTCGCCGCGGAGCTTTCGACGGGCGAATACCTCCGCTACTCGGACACACAGCTCTCTTCCGGCCCCTGGATCCCCCTCGCCCTCGTCGTCCGAGGCCTGGCCCCCACTTGGCTGTCCTTCGAGTGCTTCCGTTTCCACCGGCAGCTCCGGCGCCGCGCTCGCATCGGCTTGGCGGAGCCCTTGGTGGTGCAGCGCGTCGGGCTGTGGGGCTTGGCCATGCTGGCCTCGGCGCTGGCCTACGTGGTCCCGGTCCTGCACCGGCTCGTGTATCACACGGGGCTGCGCGATCACCTGTGGGCGATCACCACGGTTTCCGTGTTGGCAACGGTATCCGCCATCGCCCTGTGGTGGGCGTTCTTCCCGCCCCAGGGCTACCGCAAGCGAATGGCGATGATGTCCTTGTCGGACGCGGGGCCAGACTCCCGCTGAGGCAGATGCGGTACCATGCTGCGAGCATGGACCGCGAAGACTGGAACCAGCGTTACGCCGCCAAAGAGCTGATCTGGACCGCCGACGCCAATCGGTTCCTGGTCGCCGAAGCGAAGCAGCTCACCCCCGGCAAGGCGTTGGATCTCGCCGCCGGCGAAGGGCGCAACGCGGTGTGGCTCGCCGAGCAGGGCTGGCGCGTCGTCGCCGTGGACTTCTCCGACGTCGCCCTGGACAAGGCCAAGCAGCTTGCGGAGGCACGCGGCGTAGCGGAGCGCGTACAGCGGACGGTCTCCGACCTTCGCAACTACGAGCCCGAGGCGGGAGCGTTCGATCTCGTCGTGATCCTGTATCTTCAAATCCCCCAGCACGAGCTCGCGCCCATCATCGCCCGCGGTGCGGACGCCGTGGCTCCGGGCGGCACGTTCCTCTTGGTGGGCCACGATTCCGCGAATCTCGAGCACGGCTACGGCGGCCCGCAGCATCCAAGCGTGCTGTACACCGCGGATCAGGTGGTGGCGGCGCTCGGAGGGCGGCTGCAGATCGAAAAGGCCGGCCCCGTGGAGCGGCCCGTGGAAACGGACGACGGGCCGCGCGTTGCCATCGACTGCTTGGTACGCGGGAAGCGCCCGTGAAGCCGCTCCTGCCATCGACGGCGCTTCTCCTGCTGGCCTGCTCGACCCACGCCCCGGCCGAACGGAGCACGAGCGTCGAGTCCGGAGCGCTCGAGGTAGCGCGCCCTGCCCGATGGGTGACCGGCGACCGGGGTTTCCCTTGCGGTGACGGCGAGACGGAAGGCCCCGTGGAGCGGCTCGCGGCGAAGAACGGGAGCTTCACGGTCAGCGTGGCCGGCCCCAGCGGCAGCGGCCACTACTGGACCGCGCAGGTCGCGCTGCCGGCTCGTTCGGGCTTCTGCTTGTCGACGTCCACGGTGGGCTGGCGCCACGTGGGTGGCACCCGCCCACTGGCGCTGCGCCTGGCGCCGCTCATCCGTTGGGTCCAAGACGTAGACGGCGACGGCGTGGACGAGCTGGTCGTGCCGACCTCCATCCCGCTCCGCCCGGAGAGCAGCCTGAGCGACTACGTCGTCAGCGTGACGGTCTACGACTACGGCCCCCAGCGTTTCTCGCCCAACGCGAGCAAGACACGCGCCCTCGAGGAACGCATTGCCCGCGCATATTACGACGCCAGCCGCAGGACGGATGTCCCCGCCGCGACGCGCGACCATTTCCGTCGTGCGGCCGTGCTCCTTCGCCGTGAGGGATAGCGCGCGCCGGCTCAACTCGGCGTGGCGCTACGGCGCGCGAGCAGGCCGTGGACCCTGGCGGCCAGGGCATCTGGAGCGAACGGCTTGGCCAGGAACGCCACGTTGTCGCCACTCAGCACCAGCTCGTCGAGGTCGCGCGGATAGCCGGAAATGAACAGCACCGGCAACCGGGGTCGCTCCCGCCACAGGCGCTTCGCCAGCTCTTGTCCTCCCATCAGCGGCATCACCACGTCGGTGACGACCAGGTCCAAGGGGCCTTCGTGCTGCTCCAGGCTGGCGAGCGCCTCGTGACCATTGAAAGCTTCCAGCACCGTGTACCCCGCTCTTCGAAGGGTGCTCACGATGAGACGGTGGACCGCGGGCTCGTCCTCCGCGACCAACAGCGTCCCCTCCCCGCGCGGCGGTTCGGACACGGTTCGAGCAACGGGCTCGACTGCGGGGCCCTCTGCAGCCGGCAGTAGGATTTCGAAGGTCGTGCCCTTGGACACTTCGCTGTGCACCGCAATGCGGCCGCCCGCTTGCTCCACGATGCTCGAGCTCGTGGCCAAGCCGAGACCGCTGCCGCCGTCCCGCTTGGTCGTGAAGAACGGCTCGAAGATGTGCGCGCGAACCTCTGCCGACATGCCGATCCCCGTATCGGTCACGCGCAGCACCACCCAACGGCAGTCTTCTTCATCGTCTTGGATGTCCGTCGCGATCGTCAACCGACCGCCTGCCGGCATTGCATCGCGGGCGTTCACCGCGAGATTCACCAACAGCTGCTCGAAGCGACCGGGGTCGACCAGCACCGCCGGGAGCTCTTCGCCGAAGAGGGTGACGAGCTCCACGTCTTCACCGATGAGGCGCCGCAACAGGCGGTCCAGACGAAGAACCAGCCCGTTGAGATCCACGAGCTCGGGTTCGGCGACCTGCTTGCGCGCAAGCGCCAGGAGCTGCCCGGTGATCTCCGCCGCCCGTTGCGCGGCGTCGCCGATCTCCTCCACGCTGCCACGGGCCGGGTGGTCGCCGGAGAGGGATCGCCGTCCGAGCTCCACGTATCCCAGAATCACCGTCAGCAGGTTGTTGAAGTCGTGCGCGATGCCACCGGCGAGCTGGCCGACGGCCTCCATTCTCTGGGCGCGACGCAACTGCTCCTCGAGACGGCGCCGCTCGGTGACGTCGATGACGATCGAATGCAGGAGGCTGTCTCCGCCCACCGTGATCGGCCCCGAGTACACCTCGACGTCGCGCACCTCGCCGCTCGCGAGCCGATGCTGGAAGTTGAAGAACAAGCGCCGCTCGCTGCGGGCCCGGTCCATTTCTTCCAGGATTTGCTCGTGCGGCGCGACGTTGATGTCCAGAATCGTCTTGCTCAGGAGCTCCGGCTTGGAGAAGCCGTAAAACCGGACCGCGGCATCGTTGGCGTCCACGATGCTCGCCGTCGTCGGATCGATCACGATCTTCACTGCCGTGTTCGTGTCGAAGATCTGTCGATAGCGTCGCTCGCTCTCCTCCAAGCGCAGCTTTGCATCCTGCAGCTCGGTGATGTCCCGCCCCTCGGGCATCAGGTACATCGGCCCGTCGGGACCCATGAGCGCCTTGACGGAGAAGTCGACGAAGCGCGTGTCTCCGCTGCGTGTCACGTGACTGGCGATGAATCGAACCGTGTCCCCCGCGAGGGCCTGGCGAGTGGCCGCCCTGACGAGCAGTGCGAGCTCCGTAGAATGCGCCCACCAGGGCGTCTCCCAGAACGGCCTTCCCCGCACGGCGTCAGCTTCCAGATCTGCCAGAGCGAGGGCGGTCTGGTTGACGTCCACCACGTTGCCGTCCAGATCCAAGAGCGCCATGAAATGCTCGCTCTGGTCGAGCATCGCGCGCAGCAAGGAAGGAGAAAGCGCGGCGTCCGAAGACACCACACCCCCGGCGCTTCCCTCCTCTCTGGACATTTTCTCGTCAGGGTATTTGCTTTGTCGCGTTCTTCATAGAGGCGGCGGTCAAATAGCGGGCAGCCACACCGAGAACCGCACGCCGAGACCCGCGTTCTCGGCCTCGATGAAACCACCGTGCTGCTCGACGATCCTCGCGGAGATGCTCAAACCGAGACCCGCGCCCCCCTCGGCGCCCGCATGGAACGGATCGAAGAGATGGTCGACCTCATTGCTCGGAATCGGCGGACCGTCGTTTTCCACCACCAGTCCATGGTGGTCGCCCGAGTCCCCGGCGGGCTCCACCCGCACCTCGATGGCGCCTCCGTCTTGGACGGCGCGCAAGGCGTTGAGCACGATGTTCAAAGCGACCTGCGTCAACTGGTCGCGATCGCCGCGGACGCGGGTGGGTCGCTCTGGAACGCTGGCGCTCAGCTGAATGCCCCGCTTGCGCGCATCCACGCCGACCAGCTCGGTGAGCTGCGTGACCACCTCTCCGAGGTCGAGCTCCTGGAGATCCGGAGGTTGAGGCTTGGCGAAGGAGACGAAGCGATCGGCGATGCGGTGCAATCGATCCAGCTCCGCGACGTGCAGCTCCCACATTCGGCGCTCGTCGCTGCCCTCGGCAATCACGGGGTCGATGATCTCCGCGGTGCCCTTGAGCGAATGGAGCGGGTTCTTGATCTCGTGAGCCACGCCCGCGACCACCTCCCCCAAGGCGCTGAGGCGCCCCGCTCGCACCAGCTGGTCCTGCAATCGGCGCTGCTCGTCGAGCGCCCGAGCAAGCTCGACGCGGCGCTTGCGCTCTCGGTCTGCCAGCACGCCGGCGACGCCTCCGACGATGTTGTAGAGCACGACCTCGAGCGCCTTGTGCACCGTGTCGGCGGGGTCCATGTGCGCGAGGTGGCCGAGGTGTACGAATGCATGCGGCAAGTACGTGGCGCTCACCACCAAGGCCGCCGAAATTCCGCCGCGAGTTCCGACCAAGAACGCCGCGACGATGATGGGCAAGTAGTACAGCCGCCGCAGGACGTCGTGCACCCAGTACAAGTCGCTGCTGGTTGCGTAGTGAAGCGCCCCAATGCAAGCGATGGGCAGCCACACGAACAGCACCATGGGGCGCGAAAGCAGCCGCGTGCGCAGAGGCGCGAGCTCAGTCGCGGCTGATCCCATACTTGACCATTCGATAGGCCAGCACGTGGCGGGGCACCCGCAAGTACTGGGCTGCCTGGCTGACGTTGCCGTGCTTCAGCGCCAACACCCGCTCGATGACGCGCTTCTCCAGGTCTACGAGCCCCAGGCCGTCGGGGGGAAGGTCCGGCCACTCCATCGCGGTGCCGGCCTCCGGCTGGTCGTCCCTCGGCGGGAGATCGTCCAGTTGGAGGGTGTCACCGTCACACAAGATCACCAAGCGCTCGCAAGCGTTCTCCAGTTGACGCACGTTGCCCGGCCACGGGCGCGCCCGGAGCTCTGCGATGACGTCCTCCGGCAGGGACAGCTCGCGGCCGCGCGCGAATCGCTCCACGAAGTGCCGCGCCAGCGGCGCGATTTCCTCCGGTCGCTCTCGAAGCGGCGGCACTCGCACCTCGAGGACGTTGATGCGATACAGGAGATCCTCGCGGAAGCTTCCCTCGCGGGCCATGTGGGCCAGGTCGCGGTTGGTGGCCGCCAGAAGTCGCACGTCGACGACAACGGGTCGATCGCCACCGACCACGTCGACAACGCGCTCCTGCAGCACGCGCAACAGCTTCCCCTGCAGCGAGGGAGGCATCTCGCCGATCTCGTCCAAGAACAGCGTGCCGCCTTCGGCCTGCCGAAAGCGCCCCTCGCGTGCCCGGGTCGCTCCGGTGAACGCGCCCTTCTCGTGACCGAACAGCTCGCTCTCGAGCAAATCTCCCGGGACCGCGGCACAGTTGATGGCGACGAAGGGACCGTCCGCACGGCCGCTGTGGGCATGCACCCGCCGCGCGACCAGCTCCTTGCCCGTGCCCGTCTCGCCGGTGATGAGCACCGTGGCGTCGGAGGCGGCGACACGATCCGCGATCTCCAGCACGCGGCGCATCGCCTCCGAAGCGGCGACCAGCGGTCTTTCCACCCCTGCCGCGTTCCGCCGGAGGCGGCGCACCTCGTCCCGAAGCTGTCGCCCTTCGAGGGCGCGTTCCACCGACAACAGCAGGTGATCCCGGTTGAAGGGCTTGCCGACGAAGTCGGCGGCCCCCTGCTTCATCGCTTCTACGGCAGTCTCCACGCTGCCATAGGCGGTGATCACCAGCACTGGGACGTCCGGCGCCTTCACCTTCACGGAGCGCAGCACGTCCAGACCGCTGATGCCGGGCATGCGCACGTCGGTGATCACGAGGGCGTGAACGTCGGGGGAGAACCGCGCGAGCGCCTCTTCTCCCGACGCCACGGCGTCGACGTCGTAGCCGGCCTTTCGGAGATTGTAGCTGCCGAGCTCGCGCCCCGCGGCGTCGTCTTCGACGAACAGGATCCGAGCTTCGGGCATCTCGATCAGCCGCAGCTACCGGGTGCGCAACCGCTCGGCGAACACTTCTTCTCCTTGCTCTTGGCCCCCTTGTCACCCGTGGATGCGCTCGCCGCGGGAGCCACCTCCTTCGCCTCCACCGCCGCACCGCTCTTGTCGTTGGCGGACGCCACCGGCTCGGTCTTGGTCTCGGCAGTCGCCGGCTCCGGCTTCGGCTCCTCGGTCGATTTGTTGCAGGCCGTGATCAAAAGCCCGCTGAGAACTGCTGCAATCTCCACCGCTGCTACTCGCTTCATGAATCCTCCGGCGCCTTTCCATCCCCAAGCGAGGCCGCGCATGATGCGCGGCGCGCGCACGATTGTGGCACGGAGGGACTCCAAGCGCAGCACCGAGATCGTCTGTCCATGCGACACCACTCAAGCCGTTGCCAAATCCGACCCCCTCGCCCGCCGCCGCTGCTCGCGGTGCAAGCCGAGGCGTTTCGCCTGATAGAAGATCACCGGGTAGACCACCAGCTCCATGATGAAGCTGCTCGCCAGCCCGCCGATCATCGGTGCTGCGAGTCTCCGCATGGTGTCCGCGCCGGCGCCGGTTCCCCAGAGCAGCGGCACCAAGCCGACGAAGACGACCATCACCGTCATCATCTTGGGCCGGATCCGCTGCACGGCGCCGTCGTGGATGGCGTGCCACAGGTCGCTGTCGTTTCTCATTCGCCCCAGGTTCCGGAAGCGTTCCACACTGCTATCCAGATACAAGAGCATCACCAGACCGGTTTCCGCGTCGAGCCCAGCCAGCGCGATGACGCCGACCCAGACCGCGAGGGAGAGATTGTAGCCGAGCAGGTACAGGAGCCACGACGCGCCGATCAAGCTAAAGGGAATCGCCAGAACGACGATACCGACGCGCAGCCAGCTCCGGGTACCCAGATACAAGAGCAGGATGATGCTGATGGCCGCCAACGGTACCGCCACTTGGAGCCGCTTTCTCGCCGCCTCCATGTATTCGTACTGCCCGGACCACACGATGCTGTAGCCCGGCGGGAGCTTCACTTGTGATTGCACTGCCCGCTGCGCATTCTTGACGTAGGTGCCGACGTCGATCCCCGCGATGTCCACGTAGACCCAGCTGGTCAACACCGCATTCTCGCTCTTGATCATCGGCGGCCCCTTGTGAATCGACAGCGTTGCGAGCTGCGCGAGGGGGATATGGGCACCGGAAGGAGTCGGGACCAGAGTCTGGCGCAGTGCGGCGAGGCTATCGCGAAGCTCATGAGGATACCGCACGTTGATGGGGTACCGCTGCAATGCCTCGACGGTCTCACCAATGGTCATGCCCCCGGTGGCACTCATGATCACGTCCTGCACGTCCGCCACGTTGAGGCCGTAGCGCGCAATCTCCTCGCGATTGATGCGCACGTCGAGGTAGTTGCCCCCGACGGTCTTCTCTGGGAACGCGCTGACCGTGTACTGTCCGGTGCCCTCGTCCGTACGCACGACTTGGGATATGCGTGCCGAGATGTCCGACAGCGTGGCGAGATCGGGACCGAGCACCTTGATCCCGACGGGAGTCTTGATCCCAGTCGACAGCATGTCGATGCGTGTCTTGATCGGCATGGTCCACGCATTGGTGAGACCGGGTATCTGCATTACTTCATTCAAGCCCTTGACGTGCGGCCCTCCCGGAAGGTTGTAGCCATAGATGAGCTCGTCCACCGTGATGGGTCTCAGATCCGGCCACGCCCAGCGAAACGGCTTCTTCATGAAGTCGGGGAGAGGGTCGTAGAAGCGCGCCACGGGGATCTGACGCCAGAGGTTCTTGTCACGCTTGAGCACGATCGTCGTCTCCAGCATGCTGGGCGGCGCAGGGTCCGTCGCCGTTTGGGCGCGCCCCGCCTTCCCGAACACGCTCTCGACCTCGGGGAACTGTTTGATGATCGCGTCGGTTTGCTGCAACAGCTCCCGAACCTTGTCGACACTGATGCCCGGGTCCGTCGTGGGCATGTACAGCAGGTCACCCTCCTCCAGCGGGGGCATGAACTCGCTGCCCAAGTGACTGAGCGGCCACGCCGTCGACACGAGCAGGGCCACCATGCTCCCGGTGACGAACCACGGGTGGGCCATCGCGAACTTGAAAGCCGGATTGTAGGCGCGCTGGAGGTAGCGGCTGAGCGGGTGCTTCTCCTCCGAATGGATGCGCTGCGGAAGCAGGACGATGGCGGCGAGAATGATCCAGCCGATGACCATGACCCAGCGATAGTGGGAGAGCACTGGCAGGGGTATCAGCGCCAGGAGCAAGGCCGGGCCGAAGATCCCGCCGAGCGTGATCATCAAGCGCCGCCTCGGGGACACGCGCTCCGGAATGGTGCGTTCGTTGATGAGATAAACCATCAACACGGGGATGATGGTGACCGCCAAGAGAGCGCCAAACCCGACGGCGAACGTCTTGGTGAACGCCAGCGGCTTGAACAAACGCCCCGACTGCTCGCCCAGCACGAAGATGGGCAGGAAAGAGACCGTGATGATCAGCAGGCTGAAGAAGAGCGTTGGCCCCGTCTCCGCCGCCGCTTCGGCGATGATCTCGACGCGCGATCTGGGCACCCCACCCTGTTTGAGGCGCTCCGCCTCGTGATCCAGGTGCTTGTGCGCGTTCTCCACCATGATGATGGCGCTGTCCACCATCACTCCGATCGCGAGCGCAATCCCGCCAAGGCTCATGATGTTGGCGTTGATGCCGAAGAGCTTCATGGCGATGAAGCTGCCGAGCACGCCTATCGGTAGCACGACGACCGCCACGAGCGCGCTGCGCGCGTGCAGCAGGAACAGCAAGATGACCAAGGAAACGACGACCATCTCTTCAATCAGCGTGTGCGTCAGCGTATTGACGGCGCGCCCGATCAGGTCGGAACGATCGTAGGCTGGCTGGATCGCGACCCCGGGCGGTAGGCCTCGCTCGAGATCAGTGAGCTTGGCGCGCACGTTGTCGATGGTCTGGCGAGCGTTTTCGCCGAAACGCATGATGATGACGCCGCCCACCGTCTCCCCGCCGCCGTTCCAATCCGCCACCCCTCTCCGGATGTCCGGGCCGGTGCGGACTTCGGCAACGTCCTTGAGATAGATCGGCTTGCCCTCCTCGTTCGCACCGAGGGAAACGGTTCGGAGCCCGGCTAGCACCTTCTCGTTGCGGAGCTCCTCCACGCTCTGGCCGGCCTCGCGAGCCTGCGCGATTTCGCGGTCCGTGAGGCTTCCCAGATAGCCCACGCCGCGGAGCATGTACTCCATCTCGCTCATCTCCATCAGACGTCCACCGACGTCGATGTTCGAGCGCTGGATTGCGGACTTCACCTTACTGAGCGGGATGTTGAGACCCAGGAGCTTCACCGGATCCACAACCACCTGGTACTGCTTGACGAAGCCTCCAATCGGAGCGACCTCGCTCACGCCGTCCACCGCGGTCAGCGCATATCGCAAATACCAGTCCTGCTGGCTTCTGAGGTCCGCCAGGTTCTGTTTGCTTCGCACCAGCGGCGTGCCATCGAGCGGGCACTTGTCGTACGACTTGCCCATCTGGACGCGCTCGAGGCGTGGACGCACTTCGGGCGGCGCGTCGTCGGGCGTGTCGTAGCGCTTGTTTTCCAGCTCGTCGAAATAGACCACCCGCCCGTCTTCGAAGATCCGATGGTGGATCAGCCGTGGGCGCGCCTTCTCTGGCGCCTGGTCTCGCGACTCGTACCACTTGTCCGTGTCGGGGTCGTGCCACGCCCCGTTTGGGTGTGATGCGCAGTATTTTCCCGTCACCAGCGCGTACTCGTAGACCCACCCGACGCCCGTGGCGTCGGGGCCAAGCTCGGGATTGGCGCCTTTTGGCAGCTTGCTGACGACGGAGCTCAACTGTTCGAGCACCCGGCTGCGCGCCCAATAGAGGTCCGTGCCATCCTCGAAGATGATGTAGACGAAGCTGGTCCCGAACATGCTGTAGCCGCGCACCACCTTGGCGTAGGGCACGGCGAGCATGGCGGTGGTGAGCGGATAGGTGACCTGATCTTCGACGATCTGCGGTGCCTGCCCCGCGTACTCGGTACGAATGACGACCTGCACGTCGGACAGATCCGGAATGGCATCTACTGTTGCGTGATAGGTGGCCCAGATGCCGCCAAACGTCAGAAACGCCGTCAGCAGGATGACCAGCGCTCGGTTGAACGAGCACCAGCGAATCACGCGGGCGATCATTTCGCGACCTTCAGCGGGCGCTGCCAATCCGCACAGGTCAGCATCGCCTTGCCGAAGAACGGGTTCTTGACCGTCCCTTCAGCCTGGATCCAGACGGATCCGCCCTTCTCGCCCTCGGGGTACATCGGGCAGTGGGCCTCTCCCAGCTTCTTGCCGTAGGCCTTCGGAACGCCAGTGGCGTGAAGTAGCTTGGCGAGCTGGCTGCTGAGGACCGCGAACTTTCGGCGAGCTTCGTCGAGGCTCTTGATCTTGGCGAGCTCCTCGGCCTGCTTCTTCACGTCGGCCGCCTCGGGATGCTCGTGCCAGAAGTGCGGGTGGTCCGGAATCTTCATCGCCATGAGCGCGTCCATGGCGCCAGCGAGGTTGCGCGCGGAAACGCCGATGTCGGTGGTCGTGTCTCCCGCCAGCGCGTGACCCACGGCCAGATATCCATCGAGCGCAGTGCCGAGGGCCTTGTTCGCCGCGTCGGGCAGAACCAACGTCGAGGTCTCTACTTCTGGCGCCTTCGGAGCGGTGGCCTCGGCGACGGGCGTGCCCTTCATCATCTTGGCCAGCGCCTCGCGCATTCTGGCCTCGCTGTCGATCAAGAACTGACCGCTGACGACGACCAGCTCGCCGGGCTTGAGACCTTCCAAGATCTCGACCTTCCCGTCCGCCGTCTCGGCGCCCATCTTGACTTGGCGCGGCTCGAAGCGCCCCTCCCCCTTTGCCACGAAGGCCACCTGGCGCTCCCCGGTGTCGATCACCGCGGACCGAGACACCAGCACGCGCTTGTCTGTCGCGGTGCCTTGGAACACTACCGTGGAGTACATCCCCGGCTTGAGCTTGAGGTCGGGATTATCGAACTCGAGGCGTACGTTGATCTGGCGCGTGCGTTCGTCGAGGTACGGGTAGATGTAGACGACCTTGCCTTCGAGCGTTTCGCCCGGAAGGTAGGTCAGCGTCATGGTCGCCTTCTGCCCGACCTTGATCTGCCGGCTCTGGTATTCGTAGACCGTGGCCATCACCCACACGCGCGAAAGGTCGGCGATGCGATACGCCGTCATTCCCGGCGTGACTTTCATCCCCTCGAAGGCGTGTTTCTCGATGACCACACCACTTTGGGGGCTGGTGATGGTCATCGTCCGAAACGGCTTGCCGCGCTTCTCGAGTGCCTTGATCTGACCCGAGCCGATGTCGAAGAGGGACAGCTTCGTGCGAGCGGGCCCGAGCAACTGGCTGGCGAGCCCTCCCCCCACCTTGCTGTCCTCGCCGCTGGGAAGCCGCTTGGTCGCCTTGTAGGCGAGCAGGTACTCGCCTTGAGCAGCGTAGAGCTCCGGCGAGTAGAGCGAGAACAGCGCTTGCCCGCGCTTCACGGGTTTGCCCTGGTAGTCCACGTAGAGCTTCTCGATCCAGCCGCCGACCTTGACGTTGACATCGCCCAGCAGCTTCTCGTCGTAGGTGACCGTGCCGACGGTGCGAATGGATCCACTCTCCGAGCCCTCGGAGACCTTCTCGACGCGCACGCCAATGTTCTGCGAGACCACCGGATCGATGCTGACCTCACCGGAGAACTTCGCGGGATCCAGCGGAACGAGCTTCATGCCGCAGATCGGGCAATCGCCAGGCTTGGGGACGATGACCCAGGGGTGCATTCCGCACGTGTAGTAGTGCTGGCCTCCCGGCCCTTCGGCCTCTTCCTTCGAACCGGTGACCTTCGACCACGCCGCGTGCAGATCCTTCCCGAGGGTGGGCCCGATCAACGCGCCCACGTACATCACCATCAGCGCACCGGCGAGGATCACGAGCAGCCGTTTCGTGCTGATCGAGCGCGGGATCGGGGGCGCCGATGCGGGCCCGTCCTCAGGCGGCACGGGCACCTCGGGTGGCTCGGTCGCGTCGGGCGGCGCGGGTGCTTCGGACATAGGCGGAGCCTCCGGCTCCGGGCTCGCGTCGGTCGAATCCGGCGCGTGCGGGGGGTCGCCAGCGGCGAACTCCTCGGCCTGTTGCTCGATTCGGTCTGCTTCTTGTTTGGGATCGGTTGTCATTTGGCTCCCACGATCGCTTCAGCGTCGACGCGCGCCTCGGCGGCCGCTGCTTCCGCCATGCGAGTGGCACGCTCGAAGTTGAGTAACTGCACCTCGGCCTGGAATAGCGACGCGAAATCGGCGCGATCGACCTGATAGGAGGCGAAAGTCGCGTCGAGGGTCAAGCGTGCTGCCGGCGTCAGGTCTTTGCGATAGGTCCGGGCTTTCTGTGCGGATCGTTTCCAGTTTGCGACCACGCGGCCGAGGTCACCTCGAATGTCATCCAGCGCCGCGGCACGGTTGTCCATGGCTTCCGCCGCCAGCTTCTCGTTCATGCGCCGTTCGCTACTCGATCGCTGACTGTAGAAGAGCGGCAGCGGCAGCGACAAGCCGATGGATGCGAAGTCGGTCCCGGGGTCCGTGCCCGCAGGTACCCGAAACCGATAGCCCGCCCAGACGGTAATGTCGGGGTAGCCATCGCGCGCCGCGCGCCGGGCCGCGGCCCGGTAGGTTTCGGCTTCCGCACTGTAGCGCTTGAGCAACGGGCGCTTCTCGCGTGCGCGCCGAATCAGCTCGGCCGCGCTGGCGTCGGGGTCCGGGACCTTCGTCTGCTTGGGCGTTCGCACCACGGTTTTGATAGGACGGCGGAGCGCGGCGTTGATGGTTGCCGTCAGGGACCGTTCGTCTTGGTCGAAGTTCTTGAGATCGTCTTGAAGCTCGTCCGAGAGCACATGGAGCCGGAGCAACTCGTGCTGAGCCACGAGGCCCGCTTCGTTCTTCACGCGAACGATCTCCAAAAAATCTTTCACGAGCTTCACGTGCTCTCGGGTGACGCTGCGAAGCTGCCGAGTCAGCGCCAGGCGGTAGTAGGCGCGCATGACGCTGGTTCTGAGCTGGACCTTCTTTTCGTCGAGGCTGAGCTGTGCCTGCCGCACCCGAGCCCGGGCTTCGTCTTCGCGGGCATCGAGCTTGCCGGGCCAAAGGAACGTCTGGCTCAGCTTGAGCTGCACTCCGCTCATGGGGTGATCACCCAAGGCGAAGGAGTCGACCGGCACGTTGCTGTACTCGGCGGAAAACACCGGGTTCATCCAGGCACCGGCCGTCGTTACGCTCTCGTTCAACGCACTCACGCGTTGCTCGACGGCGTCGATGCCCTTGTTCGCCTTTACGGCCTTGTCGCCCAGCTCGTCCGCAATGTCCGGCCCGTAGGCGGCGGTCTGGGCGCTGCTCGGGGCCGACATCGACAAGAGAGCGGCGGCTACGGCGAGCGCACAGATGTGCCTGGTCAGTGTCAGCTGGGTCTGCATGGGTGCTTCCTGGTCGTGGTGGAACGTGTTTGGGGACGCCGCGGGCAAGGCACCGCCTGCCGCAGCGACCGAAATTGGGGCGGAGACTACACCGATGAGCGGTTCGAGCGCCGCGGCCTCACCGCGGATGAAGGTTTCGCCGCGCTGGGCGCTTCCGGCCGGCGTACCGAGCGCGCGGAGACTTTGTCCAAGGTCCCCCGTGCTGGCGTCGATTCATGTCGGACGTCACGCGATGCAGGTTCCGTACCATCCGTGCACCAAGGAAGAAGCAGCCGCGGATGGCGCTTTCCGCGTCGCGCCAACGCCTCGGAGGATTTGCTGGTCCTTTAGACAATTCTCAAAGAACTCACGAAATGACTCAGGCGAAGCGCCGAATCCGAGCTCGAGGTCCTGACAAGCGTTCAGTCGAAGTCTCGGGAAGGCCGGCTCCCGAAGAGTTTGGTACGCCAGTTGCTGCGGCCGAGGGTGTTTCTGGAATCATCCTCGTACCACAATGGTCGTCGTGCGTCGGTCACCGTTCCTCTTCCTGCTGCTGCAGGCGTGCACCCAAGCAGCGAGCCAGCCAGATGGTAGGTCCGACGCCGATCCGCCCGATGTGGCAAGTACCACCGACGCCGCCCCCGCCTCCGACGCCGGCTTTGCCGAGAGCGGCCCGCCGGATTCGGGTTTCGACCCCTGTGGAGACACCGGTGGACCGGATGCGACCTCGGACACACCAATTTGCGACTGTACGCTGCCGGACGCAGTAGACCTCGCCAGCACGGGTAACCTCGTCATCGAGTTCACCTACAAGTACACGCCGCGTTGCGTGGTCGTGCCTGCCGGCACGACGATCACGTGGCAGGGAAACTTTCTGGCGCATCCGCTATGGCCGAGCGCCTGCTCCGGCGACGTCGCTCAAAACCCGATACACGACGTGAGCGACGTCAGCCAGACTTCACTCGAGATCGACTTTCCGGTGCCCGGAGTCTTCCCCTACTACTGCCCCAATCACGCGAATGACGGACCCTCTCCGGAGGGAATGTGCGGAGTGGTCTACGTCGTTCCGTGACCTACTGCGTACCCCCGACTCGAGACGCCGGAGTTGGTACGCGGATTGCTTCACAAGCAGACGAGTCGATCGCTCGACTCGTTGCGCGTTGCAAGGAGGGCGCCCCATGGATTTCCTCAAACTGACGGCCATCGTTCGCTCGGACCTGCTGGCCAAGGTCGAAACGGCCCTTCAGGAAGCCGGAGTCCCGGGCATCTCGGTGACTCACGTCGTTGGCTTTGGCGAGTACACGAATCTGTATCGTCACGATTGGCAGTGTTCTCACGCCAAGATCGAGATCTTCATCCCCGAGCGTGCCGCCGGCGACATCGTCACCACGATCGAAAGTGCCGCCAGCACCGGTGCTGCCGGAGACGGAATCATCGCGGTACAACCGGTCCAGGACTTGATCCGAATCCGGACCAAGTCCCGAGTGAGCTAGGTCGTCGGGAGGTGATCATGGACCATACAGCTCCGGTTCCGCGACCTGTTCGCTCTCGGCTGGTCGTTTCACTTTCGACTCGAGCGTTGCGTCCTGTCGTGCGGAGTGCGGCGCGAGCAGCACTCCAAGGGCGCCGCACTGCCCCCTCCGCAGCACAACGCGGACGGTTTCTGCGCTCCGACGTGAATGCGATTCTGGATGATATCTGGCGGCGCGTTCCCGAGTTGCTGAGAGAGGACGAGGAGTTCGAGCGAATTCAGAATATCGGCAACCAGCTCAACGTTTTTCTCTGCGCCGTGACGATTGCGGCGTACCACGCGCTCATCGACCGCGGGATCGACCGACGCCACGCGATGGCGTTGTTCGCCGACGTCGGCTGGAAGGTCTACGAGCGCATGCTGAAGCTCCCGTATTTCATCAGCAAGGTGCGGGGTCGCGACCCTCAACGCCGCATGAGCTTCGCCCTCGAGGCGCTGTTGCGCTTTCCCTTCAGCGCGCCTGGCGCACCTGGCTACGAAGTGAGCGCGTGGTCCGAGCGTGGGCGCTTTCTCACCCACTGGAGCCACTGTGCCCCGCTGGGCTTCGTGAGGCGATACGTCGCACGTCACGGCGATCGGGGTGAGCTCGACGCCTTCTACGAATCCTGGTGCTTGTACGACTGGCCTGCAGCGGACATCCTGGCCGGCGGCCGTGCCGGCGAGCACGGGCACTATCTCCGACCCCATACGCTGTCTCGTGGCGATTCCGTTTGCGACATGTGTTGGTCGGCTACCCGCCCGAGCTCGTGACTGCACGGCGCAAGGGCGCTGCGCACGAACCTTGCACAGAGCCGAGCCATGGTCGCGATTCGACTCCTTACGGCGCTCTTCTCGGTGAACGTCGCGCTCCTCCTGCCGTGCGCGGGGCATGCCGCCACGCCCCAGCTCGCCCGTGCCTCGAATTCCGTGGTTGCCTCCGGGTTTGCCGTCAACACGCCCACTGCCTGGCCGACGAACACCGCCGCGCTTCCGCGCCTTGGCAGGTCGTCGGCTCCGCCCGTCGATTGGTTGTGGGCTTATCGGCACCCTGCGCTAGGGCGCAGCTCGCCCGACCCTTGGCAGAGCTTGCCGACCCTCGCTGCGGAACGCCTGGGATGGGGGGAAGTGCCGCTGATGCTGTCGCGGGACGAATGCCCAGCGCCAAACGCGATCACCTTCCGGGGTCACCATGAGAGTGACGCTTTCCGGGTGCTCGATTGCGATGGATCCGTCGCCCCCGGTGCGCTCGATCGGCTGAGTGTTCTGGCGCGCCCCTGGAAGGTCTCCCGCCCCGAGGTCCCACTGCCCTCGACACCGACTCCGGCGGCTGGCGCCGGCGAATGGGTCCCCGGAGTCCGGCTGCTGCATCCGCGCGTCTTCTGGCTCGTGCAGCACATCGCCGATCGATTTCCAGGTCGTGCGCTCAGGATTGTCAGCGGCTACCGACCGGGCCAGGGCGCCCACGGAAAGGGTCGCGCTCTCGACTTGACGGTATCGGGCGTCGACAACGTCGATCTGTTCCGCTTCTGCAGGACCCTGCCGGACGTCGGTTGTGGCTACTATCCCAACAGCACTTTCGTGCACGTCGATGTTCGCCCGGCGGGAACCGGCCACGCGATGTGGGTGGACGCGTCCGGGCCGGGCGAGAAAGCCAAATACGTGGACGGCTGGCCGGGCGTGGTCGCGCCGGGCTCCCGGCAGTGGACGTGGCGCCCGCCAATGACCGCTGCGCGTCGAACGGACCTCGAAGCCACCAGACGGTAGTCCATCTCGCGCTGGTTGCGGGTGCGCGCGCTGCAACCTACACTGCGCCGTCCCTCCGCGACGATGTGCGCCCGGCCGCCCGCGCTTCATACGGACCATGAGCTCGCGACTCCCTGCCAGCAAGCACGACCGCCGCAGATTCTTGCGCGTCTTGAGCGGCGCTGCGGCCGCGTTCATGGGTCCGCCAGCGTGCATGTCCCCGCAGCAAGACGCCGACGGGCACGGCCCGTCCGGTCAGGGCGGCGCGCCGGACGCGAGCCCCGCCGATGGCTCGACGGGCGGCGCCGCGGAGAGCGAAGCTGGAGCCGAGGCCGAGGCGGGGCAGGACGCGCCGGAACCCTGCGCCGAGCCTGCGCCGAACCCGCCCGGCTGCGAACCTCAACCGTCAGGGCGCGCGGTGGGCCGCCCCTGCGATTTTTCGGGGTTTCGCCTGCAAGCGGCTCCGCACGACGACGTGTTTCAGTCCGCCCTCATCGGTCGGGATGTTGACGGCTGGTACGCTCGTTCGGCCGTCTGCACGCACATGGGATGCAACCTGGCGGTGCCGGACGCGATCGTCCCTCCAGGCGTCGTTTGCCCGTGTCACGGCAGCAACTTCGATCAGTACGGCCATGTGCTCAGCGGACCCGCGGGTAGCGATCTGCGCCCAATGGCGCTGACTCTGAGTTGTGACGGAATCTTGTACGTCGACGTCGACGTAACCGTCGGACCAGAAGTCCGACTCGCGTACTGAGATTTGTTGGTACGGCGCGGAAGCGTACAGCCTCCTCACCCTGCGCCGGCGTGACAATCCTCTACGATTGGCCACACGGCTCACGCGGTTGGCCGGTGCGGCGCGGATTCGACAATAGTCTGCGCCCCTGTCTCAAATGACTCGAGCCGCGCTCCGGGACACTGGCTGCCCGCTCTCGAAGCGTGCCCTTCGCTCCGCGGGCACGCTTGTTGCGTGCCGGTGGGCGTGCGCTGATTCCCAGGCGCTCGCGCTTCGAAGAAATGACGCCATGACTGACCACACCCACGCCCATCATCACCCTCACCTGCGCGTGAGCCCGCAAGCGCAAAGCGGCGACTACACCTGCCCGATGCACCCCGAGGTGCACGAGGCCGGGCCCGGGAGCTGCCCCGAGTGCGGCATGGCCCTCGAGCGCTCCGAGCCAGCCCGCGCGGCGTCGCGCACCGAGTGGACGTGTCCGATGCATCCCGAAATCGTGCGCGACGAGCCGGGGAGCTGCCCCAAGTGCGGCATGGCCCTGGAGCCGCGGACGGTGACCGTCGAAGAAGGCGAGAGCGAAGAGCTCCGTGACATGAAGCGTCGGCTCTGGGTCGCCGCAGCGCTGACCGTGCCGCTGGTCGTCGTGTCGATGGGAGACATGCTGCCGGGCTCTCCCGTCTCGGCGCTGCTGTCGGAGCAGGTGCGCGTGCTGACGGAGCTTGCCCTGGCGACTCCGGTGGTCCTGTATTGTGGCTGGCCCTTCTTCGTGCGGGCAGCTCGCTCGCTCCGCACCATGAACCTCAACATGTTCACGCTGATCGGGCTCGGCGTGAGCGTGGCGTACGTATACTCGCTCATCGCCGCGCTGTTCCCGGGCCTGTTCCCGGCGAGCTTCCGCGACGAATCCGGCCAGGTGGGGGTCTATTTCGAAGCGGCCGCGTTCATCGTGGCGCTGATCCTGATCGGACAGGTGCTCGAGCTCAAGGCGCGCAGTCAGACCAGCCAGGCCATCCAGAAGCTGCTCGGCATGCAAGCCAAGACGGCTCGGCGCATCGGGGACGACGGAAGCGAGGACGACGTGCCCCTGGAGTCCGTCCAGGTCGGCGACCGGCTGCGGGTCCGCCCCGGGGAAAAGATCCCCGTGGACGGCGTGGTGCTCGAAGGCAAGAGCTCCGTCGACGAGTCGATGGTCAGCGGCGAGCCCATCCCCGCCGAGAAGAACGAGGGGGACCGCGTGGTGGGCTCGACCGTCAACGGCACCGGTTCGCTGGTAATGCGCGCCGAAAAGGTCGGCGCCGACACGCTGCTGGCGCGCATCGTGACCATGGTGGCCGAGGCGCAACGCAGCCGTGCCCCCATCCAGAAGCTCGCCGACGTCGTGGCCGGCTACTTCGTGCCGGCGGTGGTGCTGATCGCCGTCGTCACGTTCGTGGTGTGGGCGGTCGTCGGGCCCGATCCGCGCATGACCCACGCCATCATCAACGCGGTGGCCGTGCTGATCATCGCCTGCCCTTGCGCATTGGGGCTGGCCACGCCGATGTCGATCATGGTGGCCACCGGCAAGGGTGCGTCGATCGGCGTCTTGTTCAAGAATGCCGAAGCCATCGAGGTGATGCGCCAGGTGGACACGCTCGTGGTCGACAAGACTGGCACCCTGACCGAAGGCAAGCCGAAGCTGGTGAGCGTGGTCGCCGGGGAAAACGTCCAAGAAACGGAGCTGCTCCGCCTGGCGGCAAGTCTCGAGCGCGGCAGCGAGCACCCGCTGGCCGCGGCTATCGTGCAGGGCGCCGAGGCCCGCGGCGTTCAGCTCGGCGCATCTTCGGACTTCGAATCGATCACCGGCCAGGGCGTCCGGGGTCGGGTCAGCGAGCGCGACGTCGCCCTCGGCAATCAGGCGCTGATGGACAGCTTGGGTATCGATGCGTCGGGGCTGGCCGAGCGCGCCGAGGAGCTGCGCGGCGACGGCCAAACGGTGATGTTCGTGGCCCTCGATGGCCGGGCATCGGGGCTGCTCGGCGTAGCTGATCCCATCAAGGAAAGCACTCCCGACGCGATCCGCGCCCTGCACGGCGACGGGGTGCGGCTCGTGATGTTGACCGGTGACAACGAGACCACGGCGCAGGCGGTCGGCGGCAAGCTCGGCATCGACGAGATCATCGCCGGAGTCCTGCCGGACCAGAAAGCCGACGTGGTCAAGCGCCTACAGAGAGAAGGCCGCATCGTGGCCATGGCCGGGGATGGCGTGAACGACGCACCGGCCCTCGCTCAGGCGCAAGTCGGCATCGCCATGGGCACCGGAACCGACGTTGCGATGGAGAGCGCAGGGGTCACGCTGGTCAAGGGCGACCTCAATGGCATCGCCCGCGCCCGAACCCTCAGTCGCAAAACCATGGCGAACATCAAGCAGAACCTGTTCTTCGCCTTCGCCTACAACTCCGCCGGCATCCCCATCGCCGCCGGCGTGCTCTATCCGTTCTTTGGCGTGTTGTTGAGCCCGGTCATCGCCGCTGCCGCCATGAGCTTCAGCTCCGTGTCGGTGATCAGCAACGCGCTCCGACTTCGCTCGACCGAGGTATGAGGCTGCAAGATGGAATACCTCATTGCAGCACTCGCGCTGGCCGTTGCGTGCGCCGTGTGGGTAGCGGCTCAGCAGATGAGCGGGCAGCGCCCTCGGGCCTGCCGTGGTGACGGGTCGTGCGAGGCTCGCGGCCTGCGATCGTGTCGGGAAGGTGGCGGGCAGTGCGCTCTGGCGCATTCTGAGGATCCGTCGAGCGTCCCCGCCGAGCGGATCAATCGAAGGTAGTCGGCTCGCAAGAAGGCCGTCGCCAGGCCGGAATGCCGACATCGTGAACAGCGACCCGTGTTCGCAGGCGACCACGCTGGGCTCGGCGCGCTGAGTCGCGCGTCGGTTCGCAATATTGTGAACGAACGTCGGACAATTCTCCGAACGCGGCGCGCCGCGTGATGCATCGCTGGCGCATGTTCCTGGGAAAGCCGTCCAGGTCCTGTGGCGTGGTCCTTGCAGCGCTGCTTCGCATGAACAAGCTCCTCGGCCTGCTGGCGCTCCTCACTTCCGCATCCTTGGCGCCCTCCGCAAGTGGCGCACCCCCCTCCCGAAGCGTTTCCGTCAGCGTGGACGCCAACGGCTTCCACCCATCGCGAGTAACGGCGAAGACGGGCGAGAAGCTGACGCTCGTCTTCGTTCGCAAGAGCGACGAGACCTGCGTCAAGAAGGTTGCGTTCCCCGATCTCGGGATCACGGAGGCCCTTCCGCTCCGACGCGCGGTGCGGATTTCGATCCCGACAGAAGCAGCCCGCACGCTGGGGTTCCAGTGTGGAATGGGGATGTACAAGAGCTCGGTCGTCGTCCAATGACACGCTTGCCATTGTTCCGCTTCGGCGCCATCCTGCTCCTCGCGACGGCGTGCAGCGGCCTGACCGAACCGGACCCGGAGCCGATCGAGCCGGCACCGACGGTTTTGAGGCTCCGTCCCCATTCACGCATGCCATCGGCGCCGGCACTGCAGAGCGACTCCGGCGCTGCAGCTTGCTGCGGCGCTGCGACTTGCAAGCAGGTTGCCGGCGGATGCGGTTGCCGCGGTAACCCAGCCAACCAGCCTGGAGGCTGCGGGAGCTGAATTCGCACACCAACTGGAAAGGAGACCATCAAATGCACTTGAGCCAATACCCCCTGGTGGCGGCGCTTGCGCTCGCGGGCTGCGCCAGCCAGCCGCCGGGCACTCGCCCCGACGACATGAGCGCCTTCGATCACCACCGCGCGGCAACGATGCATCGCCAGCGGGCTGCGGAGCTCCAAGCTCGCTTCGATCCTTCAGCTTGGAGAACGAAGGTGTCAGGATCCCACAGTACGGATTTCGACGACAGCGGGCGGCGGTACAACCCTACCAGCAAGTTCCTGGACGAATCCAAGGAGGAACGTTCTATCGCTCGCAAACACGAAGCGGCGGCGCACGTCTTGGAGCAGTCCGAGAATCGGCAATGCGGCCCGATACCAGCCGACGACCGGAGAAGCTGTCCGCTGATGCACGGCGTGGTGCGGGAGCAGGACGTGCCCGGCGGCGCGAAGCTCATGCTCGCGCCGGAGATGTCGGCCAGCGCGCTGGCCGCACACATGCGCTGTCATCACTCGTTCGGGAGAGCGCACGCCTTCGAAGGCATGCTCGGTTGCCCCCTGTACCTGAAGGACGTCGACATCGACGTCAGTGAGGGCGGGCACTTTGTCACGATCACAAGTGACGATCCGGCGACAGTGCAACAGATCCGCACGCGCACGCACGTGCCGTCCGGGGCCCTCACTCACTCCGACGCGCCGCGCTCGAACGACCGGCCCGCGGCAATCAGGGAGTAATCCGACGTGTCCAAGGAGCTTCGCCTCCCCAAACCCGAGCAGCTTGCCGCCATTCCGTCGCGCGCCCCGTGGCCCCGGCTTGGTGCAGCGGTGCTGCTCGCCCTGGTCGCGCTATTGGCGATCGCCTGCATGACCAGTCCCATGGAAGACGGCAATGAACAAATGCGCCGAGCGCTCGTCAGCGCCGGGGGCGAGATCTCGCAACACGCCGAAGCTTGCGCTAGGACGGCAACTCTGCCCGGGGTCACGGATGAGCTTCAGCGCCACGAGCAAGCGATGGACGGGATCCTCGATCGCGCAGACGCTGCGATGGGCGAGATGCACGGCATGCACTGCTCGGGAAATCAACTGGACTCCATGATGAGCACGCTTGCCAACATGCGGACCACGATGGACGACCACGCGGCACGTCTATCCCACGCAACGGACGTGACCGACGCACAGAAGGAGTGCGCCCGCTACCGCGACGACATGCTCGGCCTGTGCGATTCTGCGCGGGACGACAACGAGATGGTGAGCTGCATGTAGCTTGGAGTAGCGGGACGAGTTTCTCAGCGTGCCTCGGTTGCGGCATCCTTGGGAGGCGATCCGCCCATCTGACGCCCGGCGTCTCGAGCCACGAGGAACACACCGAGCAGGATGGCCGCGACGCCGGCCCACTGCGGAGCCGACAGCCGCTCGCCGAGCATCAATCCCGCGACCACCACGATGATGGCGAAGCCGCCGGTGACCATGATCGGATAGGCCGTGCTGATCGGCAGCTTCTGCAACGCGAAACCGTAGAACACCACGTTCGCGGCGAAACACGCGACGCCGAGGAGCACGACCCAATGTCGGAGCAAGAGCTTGAGCAACCCGACGAAGCCGTTGTCCATGATTCCCGCGCCGGCCAGCTCGAGCTCCACGCCGCGCATGCCGAACTTGATCATGAGGTTTGCCGCAGCGTTCAGCAGTAGCGCTATCGCGAGTGCAATGCCGTACTTGGCCATGGGGGCGCGCACCATACAGCGTTTTTCGGCGACCGGTAACACGCCGACGCGTGGCGCGGCCCAGCGCGGCCTCAGAAGTGCGCCGTGACCGTGCCCAGCAGCGTGGTGCGCTTCGCGAAGTGGCTCTCCCACTCCGTCAGCGGGCCCACGCCGTCGAAACGCGTGGTGTCCACGAAGGTCCAGGACGCGCGGACGCCCAGGGACAGGTGGTACAAGAAGCGGAACTGCGGCCCGATGCCGAACTCCGCATACGGCAGCGACGTCTTCTCGCTCTCGGCGCCGCCGGCCCACTCGGCGCGAGCCGAGAGCATGGTGCTGCCGATCACGCCGTCCGCCATGATCCGGAAGGGGCCCACCACGGGAACGTACAGGCGAAGCCCGACGCCCAGGTCCGTGGTGGACAGCGTGTTGTCGTACGCCACCGTGGTCACGCCGCCGCCGGCCAGCGTCGATTGCGTGTGGCGCAGGGAGCCGATCAGATAGAGTCGCGGCGGGACGCCGGGGATCTTCCCGCCCACGCCCAAGAGCCCCCCGACGCTGGAGCTGCCGGCGCCCGAGAGCGTGGCGCCGAGGGTCAGCTCACCGATGAAGAACGTGCCTCGGCGGCGACGCCGCTCGGCGGCGTCTTCCTCGCGCTCGGCGTCGTCGGAGGTCGCTGCCTCTACGTCGACGTTGGAGCCGGGCTCCACGTAGTAGCCGTCGTCCCGGCTGCCCGTGGCGGGCGCGGCGCTGTCCACCGATCCGGCCCAGGCGGGCCCCGCGAGGGAGGTCACGAGCGCGACGGCGAGGAGGGACGTGCGAGACATCGCCCCCCGCCTTCGCAAGTGCCGTGCCCGAGGACGAAGCCGGAGAAAAGCCGTCATTGTCGGCGCTTTCCGCAGGAGTGTGCGCCGGGCGCACAGCCGAGCCCGGACGCCGGCGTGACCCGCCGTTCACCCCGCCGCGGCGGGCGGCGCGAGGTTCCGCGCCGCCCCGACATCAGCAGCCGAGCTCAGAAGGCGAGCTTGGCGGTCTGGCCGACGTTCAGGCCGCTCTGGGCGGGCGTGCCGATGAGGGTGCTCTCGCGCACCAGCAAGATGCCACCGGAGTGGTGATCCACCGGGTAGTAGAAGCCGGTGATCTGCTTGATGGTCTTGCCCTGATCGTCGAGCACCTTGATGGTGCGCTTGTCGCCGAAGGGCGAGGTGTCCATGTCGTACTCGTGGCCCCAGGTGATGGCGCCGGTCTCGTCGATGAGGGCGGAGCGGAACTTGCCGGGGGCGCGATCCGGATCGAGGGCGATGAAGTCTGCCGTGGAGTTCACGTAGGTGATGCGCGAAAACAGCTTGTTGTAGTTGTAGTCGCTGATCCACACCGGATCGCAGTAGCCCATCATGTCCTTGTACTTGACGGGATCGAGCAAGCCTTTGGCGACGATGTCGTAGCCGTAGCTGCCGATGATGCCACCGCTGTAGGGGAACGGGCCGGCGTCTCCCGTTTGGCAGGGAGCGTGGGGCAAACCATGAGCGTGACCCACCTCGTGTGCCATGGTGTCGGGGCTGCCCGGGGTGTTGCCGCTGGGGAAGAAACCGAGACCCACGGAGCCGCGGGAGAACACGTCGTTGGCGCTCGCCTGCGGGCTGAGGCCGGCGATGCACGCGCCGCCGCAGAACTGAGCGAAGGTCGCCGTGGGCGTGAGCACGCCGTAGTAGTAGGTGTCCTTCTTCGGGTTGTCCTGCTGGCGCACGGACAGGAGCTTGTCGAGGATGTTGTTCCAACCGGAGGTGCTGGTGGGCGCCACGCTGCCGGAGAAGCTGACCGGCGAGCGCACCGTCATGTTCACCGTGTCGACCGGGTACAGGCGGAACATGCGATCCTTGTAGGCGTTGACCCGCGCGGCGCTGGTGTCCGGCGTGTAGCCGTTCACCACCAGCGGGACCAGCACGACGTCCAGCGCGCCGCCCGCGCTCTGCGCGCCGAACAGGCTGGTGCCGGAGGCAGGGAAGCGCGCGCCATCCGTGGAGCCCGTGGCCGCCACGCCCGGATTGCCGGCTTCGTAGATGCTCACGGAGTACGCCTGATTCGGCGTCATCTGCTCCGCCGGTATGTCGAAGTTGAAGGCGCTCTGCCAGTTCGTCTCGCTGCTGGGGCCGGACACGAACTTCGAGATCTCCTGGGCCGGGGCGCCCGCCAGCTCGAGGCGCGCCACCACGTCCCGCGGGACCCAACCCGAGTCCGGTGTCACGAAGATGCGCACCAACGCCGGACGACCCGCGACCACCGGCGCGTTCTTCTGCCCGACCTCGCCGCCGTTCTGCATGATCGGGATCTTCACGCCCTGGTACACGCTCACCTCGGTGATGCGCATGCCCTTGGCGAGCTCCCCGGTGCTGGTGCCACCGCCGGTGTTGCCCGTGTTGCCGGTGCCACCGGTGTTGCCGACGTTACCGGTACCGCCGGTGTTGCCGGTGTTGCCGAAGCCCCCGGTGTTGCCGGTGTTGCCGCTGCCGCCGGTGCCGGGGATGGGCAGGCCGCAGGCGGGATAGCACTGCTGCAAGTCGCCGGTGGAGCAGGCGCACTTGGAGTAGCAGTCGGAGCACGCTTGGCAGTCCGGTGCCGCGGTGCATCCCGGTGTGTTGAGGTTTCCACCCGAGCCCGCGTTGCCGCCGTTGGTACCGCTGGAGCTGCACCCGACCGTGAGTGCACACCCCGCCGTGATCGCCAAGATCAGTGAGAACAAGCGCCGCATTGAAAATCGCCTCCGCCTAGCTGTCGTGCATTCTGGATCCCGGACGGCGATCCGTCAGCCTTTCGTACACCCTCACGCGAAAAAAGGCGCTTCGAAGTTGGAACTTTGCGATGCCCCTGCAAGCCGATTTTCATTGGGGTGTCGGGGCGGCGCGAGCCCCGTCACTCGAGGCCGGCGCGTCGATCCTCCGCGTCCCAGTACGCCGCGTAGCCGAGGCCCGGTCGGCGGCCCGCCACGGCGCGGTCGAGCCAGCGCGCGTCGAGGGCGCGGGCCTCGGCGAAGAAGCGCTCGGACAGCGCGCGCCGCTCTTCGACCGGGGCGGCTTCCATCTCCGCGGCGGCGGCCACGACGCGAGCGTCGAACGCGTCCCGCTCGCCGGCGATGAGCTCGACGAAGCGCGGCAAGTCGCTGAGCGCGCGGCGGTGCACGCGCTCGTGCTGCCACCACAGGGAGTCCGCGTCGTAGTCGTCCCCCGGCGCGGGGCCGAGGTCCGGCGCGGCGTCGAGCCACAGCGGCTTGAACACGCTGGTGCACGGCGCTGCAGTGCCCGTCGCGAAGTGCGTGCTCCGCTCTTCGGCGAGATGGCTCACCAGAGACGCCGTGGTCTGCGCGGCGCGGCGGTTCGGCAACCACGACGCGTGGGCACACACCGTACCCGCGACGCCGCGACTCGCGCGCCGTGGATCGTCGGGGCTGCCGTGCTGACGCAGGGCCGCCATCATCGTCTGCGGCGTGATCTCCCCTGCCCGTCCTCGCAGGTAGGCCTCGCTGCAGCCCCGGCGGCCGCGGGCGGCCGCGGCGCGGGTGATCCACGGATCGGCGAAGGTGCGCGCGAAGTCCACGCGGCCGCGCCCCGGCTCGAGACCGGCATCCCGCGCCCGCGCCGCGAGGCCGTCTGCGGCGCGATCCCACTCGTCGCGAATCGTCAGGCCATTGGAGATCGCGCGCACGCCGCGCACGCGCGCGGCGACCCACGCGCGCCCCGCGGTCTCCAGCACCCAGGCGTCGTCGGGGTCGGCGATCAAGAAGCTGTTGTCGTAGCGAAAGCGCTTGTCGCGATGTCCCGCCGGGCCGCCCTGCCCGTGCTCCTCGAGCAGCGCCGTGAGCACGCCGACCGCGCCTTCAGCGGACGCCGACCGCTCCAGCGTGAGGCGCAAGAGGTCCATACCCAGCAGGCCCACGCGCTCCGGACGCACGCGGGTGAACACCGCCTCGTTGCCGATCACCACGCCGGCGTCATTGGCGCCCATCTCTGCGCCCCACATCCAGTGCGGCCGCGACAGCAGCACCCGACGCGGGGGCTCGCTCTCGGGCACCTCGATGTACGTGGCGGTCAGCGAGCCTCGGGGCACCCGCGGTGGCACCACTTCCAAGAGCTGTGCCTCACTCGCTTCCCGATCGCTGTTCTTCGCGAACAGCACGCGACCATCGGCGGTGACCTCTCCGGTGGCTACCAGCGTATCGCACATGCCGCGTCTCCGTTCTTGACAAAACCGATGCAGGAATTAGAACCCCAGGCGTGAAGCTCTCGAACAAGGGGCGCTATGCCGTGCGGGCGCTGTTCGATATCGCGTTCTACAACGACGGCAAACCCACCCAGGTCAAGGACATCGCCGAGCGGGAGGGCATCCCGCCGCGGTTTCTGGAGCAGATCTTCCAGGATCTCAAGCGCGCCGGCATCGTGGGCTCGAAGCGCGGTCCCCAAGGCGGCTACAGCCTGGCCCGGCGGGCTACGGAGATTCGCCTGGGAGACGTGGTGCGGGCGCTCGAAGGTCCCATCCTCCTCGGCGAGCGGGCGGATACCACCTCCGCCAAGAAAGCGCGCGCCGGAGCCGACGCACGCAAGGTGACGGAGACGGTGTTTCGTGATCTTTCGGCCCGCATCGAAGCATGCTTCGATGCCGTGACGATCGCCGACATCTGCGCTCGGGCGGACGAGCTCGGCGTGCGGCGCGCGAAGACCCAGCGCTACGTCTACGTGATCTAGATGACGTCCCTCCCGTCGTTGCCCGACCATCCCGCTGTCTACGGCAGTGTGCTGGAGCTGATCGCCGACACACCCTTGGTGGAGATCCGCCGTCTGGAGCCGGAGCCCACCCGGGGGCGCGTCTTCGGCAAGCTGGAGTCCCAGAACCCCGGCGGCTCGGTGAAGGATCGCATCTGTCTCGCGATGATCGAGCGCGCCGAGCGCGAGGGCAAGCTCGGCCCCGGCGGCGTCGTGGTGGAGCCCACCAGCGGCAACACCGGCATCGGCCTGGCGCTGGTGTGCGCGCGCCGAGGCTATCGCTGCATCCTCACCATGCCCGAGAGCATGAGCTTGGAGCGGCGGCAGTTGCTCAGCTCCTTCGGCGCCGAGGTCGTGCTGACGCCGGAATCGGGGCAGATGGAAGGCGCCATCCAGCGCGCGCGGGAGATCGTCGCGGCCACCGCCGGCGCGTTCATGCCGCAACAGTTCGACAACCCCGAGAACCCCGAGGTCCACACGCGGACGACGGCGCAGGAGATCTTCCACGCCATGGCCGGAGAGAGCCTGGACGCGTTCGTGGCGGCGGTGGGCACCGGAGGCACCGTGAGCGGCGTCGGGCGCGCGCTGCGGCAGCGCGCCCCGGGCTGCCGCATCATCGCCGTGGAGCCCGAGGCCTGCGCCACCATCACCCGCGGCGAGCGCGGCCCCACCAAGATCCAAGGGCTGGCGGCGGGCTTCGTGCCCAAGAACTTCGACGCGACGGCGCCTCACGAGGTGCGCACCGTGACCGACGACCGCGCTTGGCAGGTCAAGCGCGCGCTATCCACGCAGGAGGGCTTGCTGGTGGGCATCAGCGCGGGGGCGAACGTCGGTGTCGCGCTGGACGTGGCGCGCGAGCTCGGCCCCGGCAAGAACGTCGTCACCATCCTGTGCGACACCGGCGAACGCTATTTCAGCCTCGATGAGTACTTCGCAGACTGACTCCGTGCTCGCCGGCAAGTCCGTGCTGGTGGTGGGCGTCGGGGGCCTCGGGTGCCCTGCAGCCCTGGCCCTGGTGCGCTCCGGTCTGGGCCGGCTGCTGCTCGCGGACGACGACGAGGTGGAGCTCTCCAACCTGCATCGACAGATCTTGTTCCGGGACGAGCAGCTCGGGCGCGACAAGCTCGACGCAGCGCGGGAGAGCCTGGAAGCGCTGGGCGATGGCCGCACGCAGATCGAGCTCGTCCGCGAGCGGCTACTGCCGGACAACGCGCTGTCGTTCGTGGAGCGCGCCGACGTGATCGTGGAAGGCGCGGACAACTTCGCCACCAAATTCCTGGCGGCAGACGCCGCTCATCTGGCCCGACGCCCCGTGGTCCACGGCGCCGGGGTGCGCTGGACGGCGACGGCCTGGTGCGTCGCCCCCGAGGGCGCCCCCTGCTACCGCTGCCTGTTCGAGGACGTTCCCACCGGCGCCGCGGTGCCCAACTGCGCCGAGGCCGGTGTGATGGGTCCCGTGGTGGGGGTGTGCGGTGCCCTGATGGCGGACCTCGCCCTTCGACTGCTGGCGGGCGAAACCCCCTTTGGAACCATCCACACCTTCGACGGCAAGACCGACCGCTTGCGCTCGGTCGCTGTCGCGGCGCGGGGGGACTGCCCATTGTGCGGGTCCAGCCCCAAGATTTTCGACATCATCGAGTCCCGCTACATCCAAGGCATCTGTGCGGCATAAGGAGACGATCATGGCAGTCACGGTTCGCATTCCCACTCCCCTGCGTACGCTCACCGGCGGCGAAGAAGCCGTGACGGTGGACGGTGCGACGGTCCGCGACGTCATCGAGGACATGGAGAAGAAGCACCCCGGGATGCGGGAGCGCCTGCTCGACGACAAGGGCGTGCGGCGCTTCGTGAACATCTACGTCGGTGACGAGGACATTCGCTTCCTCGACGGCCTCGATACCAAGATGGAAGACGGCACGGAGATCAGCATCGTGCCTGCCATCGCCGGCGGCTGATGCCGATGGACGAACGCACCACGCGGCAGCGACGACTGGCGGAGGTCGGAGACGCGGGTCAGGCCCGCATCTCCGCCGCACGCTTCTCGGTCCCGGCGGGAAGCGCCGGCTGGGTGGCGGCGGAGTACTTGCGTCGAGCCGGCGCGGAGGTGGAGTCCGGCGAGGAGCGCAACGCGTTCGTCCATGCGAGCGCGTTCCGCTTCGACGCCTGCCGCGACGTCGCCGAGGGAGCATTCCTGGCGCTGGGCAAGCTGCGCGCGACGCTGAGGGTACCCTGATGGACCGTCTCGTTCGCTCCCGGCGCTTGGCCTCGGTGCTCGACGCCGTGGGCAACACGCCGCTCTTGCGCTTGGAGAAGGTCGCCCAGAGCGCACCCAGCGTGGAGGTGTACGTCAAGCTCGAGTTCGCGAACCCCGGCGGCTCCGTGAAGGATCGCCCGGCGCTGAACATCATGAAGGACGCCATCGCGGATGGGCGCCTGGCCGGCGGCAGGGTGCTGATCGACGCGACCAGCGGCAACACCGGAGTGGCCTACGCCATGGTGGGCGCCGCCCTCGGCATCGAGGTGGAGCTGGTGATGCCCAAGAACGTCACCAAGGCGCGCAAGGACATCACTCAGGCCTACGGCGCGAAGCTCGTGTACAGCGATCCGATGGAAGGTTCCGACGGCGCCATTCGCCTGGTGCGGAAGATGGTGGCAGAAGACCCCGAGCGCTACTTCTACGCGGATCAGTACTCGAACCCGTCCAACCCCGGCGCCCACGAGAAGACCACCGGCGAAGAGATCTTGGACGCCCTGGGAGATCGCATCACGCACTTCGTTGCCGGGCTCGGCACCAGCGGCACCATGATGGGTACCACCCGGCGGCTTCATCGTCACACGCGCAAGATCACCTGCGTGGAGATGCAACCCGCGGAAGCGCTGCACGGACTCGAGGGGCTGAAGCACATGGAGTCGAGCATCGTGCCGAACATCTACGACTCCGGTGTGCCGGACGAGCGCATCACCGTGGACACGGAGGACGGCTGGGACATGGCCGACCGGGTGGCGGCGGAAGAGGGGCTGCACGTCGGGCATTCCAGCGGCGCGAATATCTTCGCCGCGGTGAAGATCGCCGAGCGCCTGCATCGAGAGCAGGGCGGCGGTTGCGTGGTGACCATCGCCTGCGACCGTGGGGATCGCTACTTCGCCCCCATGAAATGGGAACGGAGGTACCGGTGGTGAGCGAGCCGGCTTGGGTGCGCGGAGGCATCCGAATTCCCAGGTCCGTGTTGGACGAGATCGAGCGGGCCGGCCGCGCGGCGTACCAGCGGGACGAAGAGGCCTGTGGCTACCTGGTCGGACCGGACGCCGACCCGCTGCTCGCGGACCGGGCGGTGGAGCTGGAGAACTTGGCAAACAAGTACCACCGGGTGGATCCCGAAGGCCATCCACGCACCGGCCGGGAGTACTTCAAGATCAACTCCTTGGTCTTCGAGCGAGCAATCCGCGAAGGCGCCGAGGGCGGCCGTCCGGTGAAGGTGTTCTTTCACTCCCACCTCGACTGCGGCGCGTACTTCAGCGCCGAAGACGCCGCCAGCATGACCATGGGGGGCGCCGGCGGCCCGAGCTACGCCCTCAGCTATCTCGTCACCGCGGTGGACGCCGGCGAGGTCACGGCCCACAAGCTCTTCATTTGGGACGACGCGAAGCGGGAGTTCGTGGAGGCCCCGCTCTCGGTGATCGAAGGCTGAAGGTGAGAGCTCTCGTTGCCGCCGCGGTCGCGCTGGGCTGCTCCCTCGTCGGAAGTGCGGCACGTGCGGACCTGAACGACGACCTGGCCGCCCTCACCCGCGCGTACGGCGCCGCGGAGAACGTGCGCCACCTCACGCCGCGACTCTACGAGCGCGGCGACGTGCGACCGTTGTTGCTCGACGGCGAAGAGACGGACCCTTCCAGCGAAGGGTGCACCACGGTGGTGGTGCTCGGTAGCCCGACTACCAGCTTCGTGCTCCGCTTCGCGCCCACGGCTCGGGGCCCGGAGTTCGCCGACGGCGAGAACCCCGAGCAGAGCGTCGCCGGAGCGGCGCAGCTGGTTCGCTGCGGGATCCGCAAGTCGATGCTGGGTCGCCTGGTGTTGGAGATGCGCTCACCTCGGGGCGTGCTCGAAACACTGGTGGTGCGCGCGAAGCACCCCGTCGCCGCCCTCACCCGCACCCTGGCCGGGCGCGCCCCCGGCCCGAGCGCGCCCTTCGGCCAGTCCGGCCCGCGCCCCACGGCGCCCCCGCTGGCAGAGCGGGCGCGCGCCACGGAAGCCCGAGAAAAGCGCCAAGGCGCCGCCGCAGTGGATCGCCGCCTGCTGCAAGCCGATCGCAACGGCACCGGCGAAGTGCTCTTGACGCTACCTTCCGGGTGCCACCGCTTCGACGTACTGGGCGTCTCCACTCCCAGCCACGCGCCGCACGGCGTGGACGTGGACGCCGAGCTGGTGTGGCTCGCCAATGGCGAGATCGGCGCGCGGGACCGCACCGAAAGTGCCGACGCGACCCTCGCCTTGTGCAACGGCGAGGCGGCTCCCGCGCGTTTGCGCTTCATCGGATCGCCACCAGGAGCACCCGTAGTGGTGCTGGCGGCACGCTGGCCGCTGCCAGCAGCGCTGCCGGAGTACTGGGGACCCACCGTGCGCGCACGCATGGCGGAAACGCTGCGAGACAACCACGTTCGCAATCTCGCCAGCGCGCCCGTCTACTCCTCCCTCGGCGTCACCGGCGTCACGCTGCTGCCCTTGGAGGTCGAGCCGGGGCGCTGTTACATCGCGGCGCTGGCGGCGCTGCGCGGCACGACTGCGGGTCTCGCGGTCGGCCTCGGCAGCGGCACGACCCGCGGGCAGAATCGCTCCACGGCCGATCAGTCCGACACCAGTGTCTCCTTTTGCGCAGGGAACGAGCGGCGCATCACCTTCGAGGTGGAAGCACGCGGTAGCGGGGTGGCGTGGCTCTTGTCCGCGTGGCCCGCCGGGCGGCTGCCCTTGGGCGAGGTCGCCGAATGAAGCATGCCCTGGCGGTCGTGGCCTCCCTGTGGCTCGCGGGCTGCGGCGGCGCCGGGGGTGGCGCCGCGCCCGCGGCGCCGGGCAGCTTCGGCAAGGCGGAGGGCGGCGTGGACGGCCGGCGCTTCTTGGGGGAGGACGCCGACAAGGCCAAGAAGGCGGGCGCCGCGGACTCGGAGGTCGTCGCCGTGGACGCCGGCGCGCCGGGGGATCGCATCTCCGGTCTCGTCAACGTGCCCGAGAACGACTGCGTGCTGCTCATCGCACGCGCCAGCCAAACCGTCGACGACGTCGACCTGTTCGTGTACGGAGACGACGGCACCGCCTTCGGCTCGGACGAAGCGCCGAACAAGACGCCGTCGCTCTTGGTTTGCCCCCCGCACCCCAAGCGTCTGTTCGCCGTAGCTCGCATCGCTGCGGGGCACGGCATGGTCGCCGTCGGCGCACAGCGCGTCGCTCGGCGCGACGCCGCCGCCGTGGGCAAGGCTCTCGACGCGCGTGGACGTCCCGGCGAGGCCGCGGGTCGCGTCGCCGGGTGGCCGGGGCTGGACGAGAGCATTGCCGATCATCGACGCGCTCTGGGCGGAACCTGGCAGGAGGTGCGGCGCACGGCGTTGCCGGTGGACGCACGCATCCCCTCACGCGTCTCTGCCGTGGTGGACGCCGAGCGCTGTCTGGATCTGCTGGTGCTCCCTTCCGACGAAGTGTCGCACTTGGACATCGCCGTGCTCGACGAGAGTGGGCGCATCGTGGGTCGCGGTGTGGCGTCCGGCCGGGAGCGCTTCGCCGTGGTGTGCTCGCGTACGAAGGAGAACATCACCTTGGAGGTCCGGCCTCAGGCCGGGCGCGGCATCGCGGCCGTGGTGATGGCCCGCAGCAAGACGCCCACCCTCGGCGAGCTGCCGCCCGATGCCATGCAGCTCGAGCTGTCGCCCCTCGGAGATCTGAAGGCGACCTCGAGTCAGCTCGAAGAAACGCTGGCGAATCGAGGCTACGGCAAGGCCAAGACGTTGGCCTCCGGCTCGTTGACCCTGGGGCAGCGCACCAGCAGCAGCGTGACGCTGCCCGCTGGGTGCAATCGGATCGACGTGGTCGGCGGGCGCCCCCTCATCGGCCTCAAGGCTTGGCTGTGGGCAGCCGATGGCGCACTCCTCGCCCGCGGGGAAGACCACCGCCAGGTCACGCTGTTCGCCTGTGGTGGTGGTGGCAGCGGACGCCTCGACGTCGAGCCCCTCACCCGCCCCGGCCCCTACGCTGCGCAGCTCCGCGCAGAAGGCGCCGTCGCGCCGGTGCTGGTCAAGCACCCGCTCGCGGCCAGCCGTTTGCTGGACCGCATGGCTGCGCGGGGCGTGCTCCGACGCGGCAACCAGGCGGGCGCGCCGCAAGAGATGTTGGTAGACGACGCGCACAGACGGGGTATCGACGTATTGGTGCCCATCGGACGTTGCGTGGACGTGGACGCGGCTCTGGGCCCGGGCGCGACGGGGGTCGAGCTTCGCGCGGTGGACTCCGAGAGCGCCGACGAGCTCGAACTGAGCGCGGGCTCGGAGAGCGCCGCACTCAGGATCTGCGCGTTGGATAGCGGACGCACGCTGAAGGCGCGCGTCGAAATCACCGTGGGAGTCGGCAGCACCACCGCCCTCGTCGCCACCCGTATGCTCAGCCCCCGCCCCTGAGCGTCAGCGGCGGAGCGGCAACAGATCTCGGTTCTCCGTTGTGCGTTCCTCGCCGTCAGCGTCCGCCACCGTGAAACGATCGTCCTTCTCGCCCACGATCTTCACCGGTTCCCACGGCCGCGACACCACCTCCGGCCGTAGCAGCGCAAAGCCCCCCTTCTTCGGCCCGGGCTTCGAGGGCGGGTCGGGCACGACTTCGGCGAGAATCACCTTCGTCACGCGCGCGTCGGCTCTCCACTCCACGTAGATCCCGTCGTCTTCGATCTCGCGCACGCGCGCCGAAAACCAGGCCTTGCCGCTCTTGGCGACCACCCGTTCGCGGGGCGAGGCATGCCAGCCGTCGGGCGCTCGCGGGACTCCCGCGGCGCGCGCAGCCTCCGCGAACTCGCGCTCCTCGCGGGAGCGCTCGAACGCTCGCCGAATGTTCAGAACCGTGACCGGCGTTGGATGGATCACGTCCTCTCGTCCCAGCTCGTAGCGCTCACCCCGCGCCGTGCTGACCGTCAGCTTCTCGGCGACGTCGTCGATTCGACAACCGACCCACGCTGACGGCTGGAGCCTGCAGATCGCCAGATCGTCCTTCGACGGCTTGTCCGCCCGAGTCACACGGTACGCATCTCCGTTCGCCACCTGCCGAGTGGCACCGCCATCGAGAGCTTCGACGCGCATTCCGTTCGGCTCGACTTCGAGCACTCGTCCTTCGAAGAACTCCGCCGCCGTCTGCTCGACCACGACATGATCCCCACGCGAGATGCCTCGCCCCGCATCCGGGTCTTGCGCAGGCTCGTGTTCGCAGCGACATCCCACGAGACCCCAGAGCGCGAGGCTCAACACGACGACGCGCTTCGAAACGACGTTCACGGGTCTTCCTTGGTGGCGGCGCGGCGGGCGCGCGCGTCGCGCAGGGCCGAAACGCTACCCCCATTCCGGGGGCTGCGCATCGATCTCACCCCGAGAAGTGCGACCTACCCTGTCACCCTGGCGAGCTCGGCAAGCGTCACAGCTCGCCAGAAATGCCATTAATTTCCATCACTTGTCGGCGCGCGCTGCGTCACATGACTGCAGGGTGGCAAAGTTTCAGGCTTTCGGTTTACCCTCCGTCCGCCTGCGGGGACGAAATGCGCGAATTGCGCGATGTCGAGGCGAAAAACCCGTTCTCCGATTGACGACTAGCAGTACTGCGGAAGAGGAGCACTAGCATGATGGAACAGCTCACCACCATTCGAGCACAGGGTGGAGGCTATGGACCGCCCCCGGGCGGTTACGGCGCACCTGGCGGACCTCCGCCCGGTGGCTATGGTGCACCCCCTGGTGGGATGCCCGGCGCTCCTCCTGGCGCGCCGATGGGCCCCCCTGGTGGTGCTCCGATGGCCCCGCCTGGTGGCATGCCCGCCCCCGGTGGCGGCAACCCGGACCTGAAGAAGCAGACCCAGACCTGGATGATCATCGCGCTGGTCAGCTGGTTCCTTTGCGGCAACGGCTGCTTCGGAATCATCGGTGCGATCCTCGCTTACATGGCGGGCCAGGCCGTGGATCAGGGCAACACGGCGGATGCCGAGAGCAAGCTCAAGTGGGCGAAGATCCTGACCATCGTCGGCGTGGTGCTGACGACGCTCGCGATCATCGCTTACGTGCTCATGATGTTCGTGTTCGGCGCTGCCGGCGCGATGTCCTGACGCTCGAAGGCGCGAAGAACGATACGCGGGGCTCCCACTCTGGGGGCCCCGCGTCTTTTTGTGACCGCGTGCGATCAGTGGGGCGCTGGATTACTCTACGGCCCATGCGCGGCAGTCGGTTCGTGGTGTTGGGCTTCGTTCTCCTGGGTGGCGCCGCGAGCGCCTCCGCATGCGGCGGCGACGACGGGGGCGTTGCCGGCAACGGTGGCTCGGCGGCCAGCGCCGGCACCGGGGGCGGCGGTGGCGCCGCCGCCGACTCCAGCGTGATCGACACCGGCATACCCGACGAGTGCAGCGATCAGAAGCCGTGCGCGACGGGCGTGTGTGTCGCCGGCAAGTGTTGCGAATCCGCGGAACGCGCGTGCGGCTCGCTATGCTGCAACTCTGGGGACGTGTGCCTGTTCCAGCAGTGCATCACGCCCGGAAAGAAGTGTCAGACCGTGGCGGACTGCGCCGACGGCGAGTACTGCGAAACGGCGCTGGGCGATCCCGCACCGGACGGCGGCACCGCAGATGCCGGGGCACAAGACGGCGGCAAGACCTGTACGCAGCCCATCCCCGCAGGCGGTCGCTGCGTTCCGCTGCCGCCGATCTGCGACGCCGATGGCGGCGCCCCGGACGGCGGCAGCTGCATCGAGAACTGCGAGTACCATCCGCCCGTCGGCACCTTGGAAGCGAAGCCCAAGTGGCAATGGGGACTCGAAAACCCGCCCAAGGACTTCCCCGATTTCGCCGACGTGTGGGCGACCCCCACGGTGGGCCGGGTGGTCGATGCGAACTGCGACGGGAAGGTCGACCTGAGCGATCCCCCGAACGTCATCTTCGTCTCCGGCGACGCCAAGAAGACGTGCTGCTCCTGCGGGGGTTTTACCCCATCCACGTGCAAGACGGGCAAGCTGCGGGTGCTCGACGGCGCGAGCGGCAAGGAGCTCTGGTCCTTGGCTGCGGCAAAGACCGGAAACCTCGGCTTCGCCGGCCTCTCCGTGGCGCTCGGTGATATCGATGGTGACCAGCGCGTGGACATCGTCGCCGCGACGGGCGACGGCTACATCGCGGCCATCGACGCCGATGGCAAGGTCATCGGGGTGAGCGACCAGCCCATCGACACCGTGACCGCCGGAACTTTTGGTTGGGGTGGCGGCATCGCCCTCGGCGACATGGACGGCGACGGCTCACCGGAGATCGCCTACGGTCGGAACGTATTTTCCACCAAGGGCGGCAACATCACGCGGCTGTTCGTCGGTGCCGGCGACAACGGCGGCGGCGGCGGCCGGGAGCTGTCGTTTTTCGCCGACGTGGACGACGACGGCAAGCTCGAGCTCGTGGCCGGACGCACCGTGTACGAGATGGACGGCTCGATGCTGTGGAACAAGACGGGGCTGCCTCAGGGCTACAACGCCGTTGCCGACTTCGACGGCGACGGAAAGCCCGACGTGGTGCTGGTGGCCAACGCTCAGGTTTGGATCCTCAAGGGTGCGGATGGCTCGGTGGAGCTCGGCCCGGTGGCGCTGCCCGGCGGCGGCAACGGCGGCCCGCCCACGGTCGCCGACTTCGACGGCGACGGAAAGCCCGAGATCGGCGTCGCGGGTCAGTCGAAGTACTCGATGCTCAAGCCGGACTATGTCGGCTCCACTTTGAAGGTCGTGTGGTCCGCGCCCAATCACGATCTCTCGTCGTCCGTCACGGGCTCCAGCGTGTTCGACTTCGAAGGCGATGGTAAGGCCGAGGTCGTCTACAACGACGAGTGCTTCCTGTGGGTGTACGACGGCCAAACCGGCGCCGTGCGCCTTGCACTCCTGACCACGTCCTTCACGGCGACCGAAGCGTCGCTCGTAGCGGATGTCGACGGTGACGGCCATTCGGAGATCGTGATGGTCTCCAATGGCGCCGATCCCAGCGGAAGCGGCTGGGGCTGCAACGTCGCCCCCTGGAATCAACCGGACGCCGCCAACAATCGACCGGCTTGGGTTCCCCCGACGGGCGCTCCCGCGTACCGCGGCATCACCGTGTTCGGGGACAAGCAAAACTCCTGGGTCGGCACCCGCACCATCTGGAACCAACACGCCTACAGCGTGACCAACGTGTGTGACTCCCGTGACAGCGCCTGCGACCCGCCCAACCTGTACGGCTCCATCCCGGCGAGCATGAAGCAGAACTGGAAGCTCAACTGGCTGAACAACTTCCGCCAGAACGTGCAAGACAAGGGCATCTTCGACGCCCCCGACGTGACCGTGAGCGTGGCGGTCCAGTGCAGCACTCCGGTGAAGGTGCAAGTGTCGGTACGGAACATCGGCTTGGCGGGGCTGCCCGCCGGCGTGAACGTCGGCGTCTTCGCCATGGTCGCTGGGGTGGAGCAGCAGCTCGGAATTGTCGCCACCACCAAGGCGCTGCTCCCGGGTCAGACCGAGGTGCTCTCGTTCTCCGTCCCGGCCGGAAGCGCCGCACCTACAGATCCCTACTTCGCCCGCGTGATCATCGATCCCGCCAACAAGACCTTCAACGAGTGCCGGGACGACAACAACGAGAGCAAGAAGGTCGTGGCCCAGTGCGGGCCAGCTTGAGCCAAAGGTGAAATCGCGCCGCTCGGCGCGCTATAGTTGGCGAGATGCGCGGGCTCCGCTTCCTTCTCGCCTCCGGCCTCGCGTCGTTGGTCCTGTGGCCGGCGTGCACGGCCTTCGACAACGCGGAGGACCTGCTGCCGAAGTCCGACGCCGGCATCGAAGCGGGGGGCAGCGCCGCGAGTGACGGCGGCATCAGCGGAGGCTCCGGCTTTCCGAGCGGAGGCACGGGCAACACCAGCGGCACCGCTGGCACCGCTGGCAGCGGCAACACGGGCGGCAGCGGCAACACCGGCGGCACCGCCGGCACGGGCAACGCGGGCGGCAGCGGCAACACCGGCGGCACGGGCAACACCGGCGGCACCGCCGGCACCGGTAACGCCGGCAACACGGGCGGCAGCGGCAACACCGGCGGCGTCCCCCCGGAGTGCAACGGTCCCGCGGACTGCGCCGACGGCAACCCCTGCACCCAGAACGTGTGCACCAGCGGCTCGTGCCAGAACACCTTCGAGCCCAACGGCACGGATTGCGGCAACAACACCGTGTGCGACGGCGTGGAGACCTGTGACGGCAACGGCAACTGCAAGAGCGGCACGCCGCCACAGGTGAACGACGGCAACGCGTGCACCGTGGATAGCTGCGATCCCGTTACCGGTGTCAAGCACGTGGCCGTGCCGGTGAACGACAACGACGCCTGCACCACGGACGCGTGCAACACCGCCACGGGCGCCATCACCCACACGCCGGTAAACACCGACGACGGCAACGACTGCACGGTGGACAGCTGCGATCCGGCCACCGGCGTAAAGCACACCTCCGTCCCCAACGTGAGCCAGTGCGGATTGTCCTGTCCCGCCAGCTACCACCCCACCGGCTACAACTACAGCTCGAGCTGCGGCTCCTGCTGCAACAACAACCACGCCACCTGCGCCTACAACTGCGGCGCGAGCTTCACCAGCTGTGGCCTCTCCTGCCCCGGCGGCTATCACCCCACGGGCTACAGCTACAGCTCGAGCTGCGGAACCTGCTGCAACGATAACCGCTCCACCTGTGCCAAGAACACTGGATCGAGCTTCACCAGTTGCGGGCTCTCGTGCCCCAGCGGCTACCACCCCACGGGCTACAGCTACAGCTCGAGCTGCGGAACCTGCTGCAACGACAACCGCTCCACCTGCGCCGAGAACACCGGCTCGAGCTTCACGCAGTGTGGGCTCTCGTGCCCCAGCGGCTACACCGCCACGGGCTTCAGCTACAGCTCGAGCTGCGGCACGTGCTGTAGCAACAACCGCGCGACGTGCACCAAGGTGTGACGTTTCCGCGGCGGACCAACAAAAGGAAGACGAACCAGCTGCTGCGAGAGCATGTCGGGGCGGCGCGATACCCGTCGCGCCCCGCAGCGCTACTCGTAGGGGTTCGACTCGAGGCCGCCGGGGGTCGGCGGCGGCTTGGCGGCTCCAGTGACGGCAGGCCGCGGCACGGTCGGCTTCGGCTCGGGCTTCTTGCCGGCGGCCTGAACGCTGCGCACGAAGATGGCCATGTTCTCCTTGGGAACGACCTCTTCTTCGATCTCCGAGCCGTCCGCCATGCTCACGACGAGCTTCACCTTCTGCTCGGAGCGCGGCAGCTCCAGCGTGACGCCGTCCTTGGAGAACTGAATGTCGCTGACGCCGGGGCCGCGGATCTCGGCGATGTCGCGATCCGAGCGCACTTCCACGCGCACGCGGCTCGGCTTGTCCGGGGGCGCCACCGGCGCGCTGCCCCGGGGCGCGCTCGACGTCGGCGTCTCCACGGCGACGATGGGCTTCGGCTTGTCGGTCGAGAGCACGACGGCGATGGCGACGGTGAGCCCGGCCACCACCAAGCCGCCCACGGCAGCGACGCCGATGAGCATGCGGCGGCGCGCGCGGTAGGCGCGGATGTCCTGCTCGCTGAGGGCGGGCACTACCTTCACGCTGTCCAGCGTGAGCGGCGCGCTGGTGCCGGCGGTGGAGCCGGTACCCGTGAGACTCTGGCGCCCGGCGGCCTTGCCCAGACCCGGCCCGGCGCGTGCGCCGGACAGCACCTCCGAGAGCGCCCCGCGGCGCGCCTGCACTTCTTGGCCGCAGAACTCGTGGACCAGACGGCTCACCTCGGTGGGTGACGCGATCTCCCCCGCGGCCTGCCCCCACATGCGAATGGCCTCCGCGAAGGCCAGCGCCGTGGGCCAGCGGCGATCGGGGTTCACTTCCAAGGCGCGCATCACGATCGCCTCGAGCTCCGGCGGAATACTGGGGTCCTCGCTGGAGGGCTTTCGGTAGTTGCCTTCGGTGATGGCGAGCAGCACCTGACCGTCGCTGTCCGCGTCGAACAGCCGGGCGCCGGTCAAGATCTCCCAGGCCACGATGCCCATGGCGAACACGTCCACGCGACGATCCAACGCTCCACCGCGGGCCTGCTCCGGCGCCATGTAACGGAACTTGCCTTTGGCGAGGCCCGTGGCCGTGTTCACCGTGCGTTCGGCGGCCTTGGCGATGCCGAAGTCCGTGAGGCGCACGGAGCCATCCACGCCCAAGAGGATGTTGTGCGGCGTGGCGTCGCGGTGCACGACGCCGAGGGGCCGACCGTCGAGGTTGGTCTGCTCGTGGGCGGCGTGCAGGCCCGACAAGGCGTCCACCAAGATGCGGAGCGCCGCGGGTCGGCCGATGCGCTCGCGACGCTTGCGCGCTCCGCGCATCACTGCGGCCAGGCTCGCGCCCTCCACGTAATCCATCACCAGCAGGTGCTCGCCGTCGGCCTCGTGGACGTCGTGCACGTTCACGACGTTGGGGTGGCGAATCAGCGACGCGATGCGCGCCTCGTCCATGAAGGACGCCGCCAGCTCGGGCACCTTGCCCACGTGGGGGTGCATGCGCTTGATGGCCACCAGGCGCTGAAAGCCCGCGGCGCCGCGCTGCCGACCGATGTACACCGTGGCCATGCCGCCGGAGGCCAGCTCCAGCAGGAGCTCGTAGCGGCCGATCTGTTCGGCGCTCGGCGGCGGTCGCTCTTCCACCGCGCCCAGGGCGAAGGGCGACTCCACCGCCGTGGGGGACGAGCTCGGATCCTGCGCGCGGGTGAGCTCGATGTCCGAGAGGCTCACCTCGTCCAGGAAGCGATCGTCCCGCGTCACCTCAGAACCGCCCCTGCAGCGTGGCAAAGCCCGGGCCCACGCCCACGGCGAGGTCGGTGTCCTTCTTCTTGTGCTCTCCGAAGCGGGTGAAGAACACGCCCACCGCCCCGGTGGCCACACCCACCACGGCCGTCGCGCCCAACAGCACGTTGGTGCGGCTCTGCTTGGCGCGGCCGTCGTCCAGGCCGGCCTGGGTGGGGTTTGCGTCGTAGTCGCTGCGGGCCTTGTTGGTGTCGAGACCGCTCCACACGGTGATGCCCCCGAGCACCGCGGTGGTCGCGATCCCGGCGTAGAACCAACCCGGCGGCAGCGGCTTTTCCTTGGTCTTGGGACCGGTGTCACGGCCCGGATCTTCCGTCGCGGGCTCGGCCTCGATGACAGCGGGCTCTGCTGCCTTCGGCTTCGGCTTCTCGAGCACCACACGGCCGAGGCTCCCCGCCACCACGTTGATCTCGCGCCGCACGGTCTCGCCGTCGAAATTCCCGGTCACCACGTGATCCCCGGGATTCACGAAGGTCTCGTCGAGCTCCACCGCCTTGCCGTCGATCTCGAGCTGGTCTCCATCCACCGACTCGACGGTGATGCGCCCGAGCTTGGGCCGGAGATCCGCGAGCAGCGCGTTCGCCTTCGAGCGGCGCTTGTCCTTGGCCGGAGCATCCCGCAGGTAGCGCGCGCACAGATTCGCGGCGCGCACCAGATTGCCGGCCTTCTCGTGAGCCTGGGCCGCGTTGAACAGGGGTGCTGGATGCGGCGCGATGGAATTGGCTTCCTCGAACGCTTGCGCCGCTTTCTCGTAGTCGTGGGCGCGAAAGGCCTTCTCACCTTCCTTGAACTTCTTGGCCGCGGCCTTCTTGGTGGCGGCGTCGATCTCCGCGTCCGCCGCCCGGGCAACGGTCGGCACGCAGGTGGGCCCGAACACTCCCACCGCAGCCACCAGCAGCACCCAACGCCGAATCATGCGCGTCCATCGTACCGCTAGCGGGACGAGGCAGCCACATGCGCCAAGAGCTCCCGGAGCACGGCGTTGAATTCCGCCGGATGGGTCAGGTTCACGACGTGGCCTCCGCCTTGGATTTCCGTCAACTGGGCCCCCGGAATGCGGCTGGCCAGCGCCCGGGACGGCGCGAGAGAGGCGCTGTCGGCCCCGCCCACGACCACCCGCGTGGGCAGCGCCAGGGAGCCGAGATCGAGCTCCTCGGGAGCCGGAAGCTTGGCGATGACCCGCCGCAGGATCGCGGACAGGGCGTGGGGCGCGTGCTCCAGGAAGCCCTGGCGAATGAGCGCCCCCTGCGTCGGGTTGAAGCGCGCCGCCTGCCCCCAGGCGTAGCGATCCCCGGCGACCTCGAGGCCTTCCGACTCGATGGTCTCGGCGAAACCCAGGGCCCACTCGACCTGCACGGGATCGCGATGGGAGCGGGGGCACGCCGCCAGCAGCAGCCCGGCGAGGCGTCCGGGATGCGAGAGCGCGTACGAGAGCGCCACCGCGGAGCCCATGCTGAGCCCACCGAGGACGACGGGATCGGAGCAGCCGTCGACGACGCTGGCGACGTCCTCCACGAAGCGCTCGAGCTCATAGGCCTCGGGCTCGACGGGCGCTTCGCTCCGGGCATGACCGCGCGCATCGAAGGCGACCACCTGCGCCGCACCCTTGAGGTCCCGGGCGGAGAGCCGCCAGTTGCGCGCACTACCCCCGAAGCCGTGGCACAGAACGACGCTGGGGCCGCTGTCTCCGTAGCGCTCCACGTGGAGCTTCACAGAGCGGCCTCGTACAGCTCCTTCACCTGCTCGGCGCTCGGGTACTTCGGCGTGGTGGTCATCAGCAGATCCGCGAGGGCGTCGTCGACCAGCGTGGGCAGCAGCTCTCGGGTGACGCCCAATTCCGCCACGGACTTGTCGGTACCCACCTGCGCGCTCAGCGCCTGGACAGCGTCGATGGCCCGGCCGGCGTTGTCTGCGTCGCTCTTGCCGAGCTCCGCCGCCCCCAGAGCGATGGCCACCTCGGCGTACTTTCGCTCGCACACGTCGCGGTTGAAGCGCATCACGTGGGGCAATAGCGCCGCGAGCGTCTGGCCGTGAGCGGCGTCCAGCCGCGCGGAGATCGGGTGACCCATGGCGTGACAGATGCCGAGGCCGGCGCTGGAAAACGCGATCCCCGCCAGGTGCGCGGCCACCAGCATCTGCGAGCGCGCCTCGAGATCCTTGCCGGCGTCCACGGCCACCGGCAGGTACGACGCCACCATCGCGATGGCCCTGAGCGCGATCCCTTCGGAAAAGGGATTGCTGCGACTGCTGGTGAACGCCTCGATGGCGTGCACCAGCGCATCCATGCCGCTCTGGGCGGTCACGCTCTTGGGCAAGCCGAGGGTGAGCTCGGGGTCGAGCACCACCAGGGCCGGAAGCACGCTCTGATGCGCCACCAGCACCTTGCGACCGATCTCCGGATCCGTGACCACGCCGAACATGTTGGTCTCGGAGCCCGTGCCCGCGGTGGTGGGCACGCAGATGACCGTGGCCCCCGGCTGTTCCGGTTTGCAGCCGAAGGGGAAGTCCCGCACCGTGCCTTCGTTGGGACCCAGGAGCGCGATGGCCTTGGCTGCGTCGATGCACGAGCCTCCGCCCAGCGAGATCACGGCAGCGCCCTCGAGCTTGCGCAGCGCCCGAGCCCCCTCCTCCACCGTTGGCGCCCGGGGATTGGGCTCGACCTTGGCGAACACGTCCGCGCTCACCCCGCCCGCTTCCAGAGCGCCGCGGACCCGCTCCACGATGCCGGCCTTCTCGAGCCCCGCGTCGGTCACCAGCAGGGCTCTCTCGAAGCCCAGGCTCTTGACTCGGCGGCCGAGCTTGCCGACAGCGCCAGCTCCGAAGGTGGCCCGGGGAATGGTCTGAATCTCGAATCCGGTTTCCGCAATCATTTTCGCCGTGCGACGGTAGCCAAGGCGGGCGCCGTGGTCGAGGCTCTTGACCGCACTCGCCGTAGTTCCTATTCCCTGCCCTCCACGATGGCAGAGACCGGCCTGAATCGCGCACAGCACGAAGCCGTGAAAACGCTGTCGGGCCCGCTTCTGGTGCTGGCGGGCGCGGGCACGGGCAAGACCCGCGTGATCACCTACCGCATCGCGGAGCTGATCCGGAATCGCGTGCGAGCGGACCGCATCTTGGCGGTGACCTTCACCAACAAGGCCGCTCGCGAGATGAAGGAACGCGCTCTGACGTTGCTCGGCAAGCGGCGTGGCAAGAAGCAGCCCACTCCGGAGATTTCCACGTTCCACTCGCTGTGCGTGCGGATCTTGCGGCGCCACGCCACGGAGCTCGGCTACCCGCCGCAGTTCTCCATCTACGATCGCTCGGATCAGGAAAGCATCGCGCGCCAAGCCCTGCGGGACATCCGCGTGGGCCACGAGAAGCTCCGCCCGGGGGACATGCTGCACCTGGTGGGGGGCTGGAAGAGCCAGTCCATCCGACCGCCGGAAGCCCTCGAGCTGGCCAAGACGGACAAGGAGCAGCTCGCAGCCCTGGCCTACGAGAAATACGACGCCGCCGTGCGCGCCTGTGGCGCCATGGACTTCGACGACCTGCTGCTCAAGACCGAGGAGCTCTTCGATCGCTTCCCGGAGGTGCGCTTCGCCGAGGCCACCCGCTTCGATCACCTGCTCATCGACGAGTACCAGGACACCAACGGCCTACAGTACCGCATCGTCAAGGCGCTAGCGGAGCGCCACCGGAACCTGTGCGTGGTGGGCGACGACGATCAGTCCATCTACGGCTGGCGTGGCGCCGAGGTGACCCACATCCTGAGCTTCTCGCGGGACTGGCCGGACGCGAAGGTGGTCCGTTTGGAGGACAACTACCGCTCCCGCTCCCCCATCATCGAGCTCGCCAACACGCTCATCGTCCACAACGCCCAGCGCCACGACAAGAGCTTGCGGGCGTATCGGGGGGACGGCGAGCCGCCGCGCTTCGTGCGCTTCGAGGACGAGACCAAGGAAGCCGAGTCCATCGTCCGCGAGATCAAGCAGCGCATCGACAGTGACAACCCAGAGCGAGTCTCGCCCAGCGACATCGCCATCTTGTTCCGCACCAACGAGCAGCCCCGCGCGTTCGAGATGGAGCTCCGGCGGGAGGGCGTGCCCTACCAGCTGGTGGGGGGCCAGAGCTTCTACGACCGCAAGGAGATCCGCGACATCTTGAGCTACCTGCGCGTGCTGGCGAACCCGTCGGACGAGGTCAGCCTGCTGCGCATCATCAACACGCCGCCGCGGGGCATCGGTGCCAGCAGCGTGCAGGCAGTGCTGGACGTGGCCGTCTCTCGGGGGGAGCCGCTGTGGAACGTGCTGCCGGACGCGCTCTCCGACGGCAGCATCGCGGACCACGTGGCGACGCGCATCGACACCTTCCGGGCCCTCATCGATGGCTACCGCGCTCGCCTCGGCGAGGAACCCTTGGCGGACATCGTGCGCGACCTGATCCAGACCATCGACTACAAATCCGAGCTCGAGCGCGCGTACAAGAACCCGGGGGACGTGGAGTCACGCTGGGCGTCCATCGAAGAGCTGGTGAACGCCGTGGCCCTGTACGAGCAGCGCACGGAAATGCCCTCGCTCCTGGGTTTTCTGGAGGAATCCACCCTCGGGGGTCGGGACGATCAGCGGGACGCAGAGAAGGACAAGCGTCAGCTGCACGCCATCACCCTGATGACGCTGCACAGCGCCAAGGGCCTCGAGTTCCCGCACGTGTACATGGTCGGCATGGAAGAGGGCCTCCTGCCGCACAAGCGCTCCGTGACGGACGGCTCGCGCCACATCGACGAAGAACGTCGCCTCTGCTACGTGGGCGTCACCCGCGCGCAGGACTCGCTCACCCTCACGCTGTGCAAGGCGCGCATGAAGTGGGGCAAGCTCCGCCCGCAGATCCCGAGCCGTTTCCTGATGGAAATGCGCGGCGACACCGAGCGCGCTCGACACGCCGCCGAAGCTTCCGAGAAGCACTTCCGCGAAGAAGCCGAAGCCGCGGAGCGCGCCGAGCAAGAGAAGAAGAAGCCGAAGCGCCGCCGCGCAGCCTCGCGAGCGGCGGGGTGAGCGCGCTGCGCCACGCCTTCGTCGCCCTGGCCTGGCTCCTCAGCTATCGGCTAGTCGCGGACTACGGCGTGCACCTATTGCCGCTGTCCGTCGCGCGCCACCTCACGCTGCCGGAGTACCTCGCCCTCGTCGCCGTCGTCGTCACCGCCGCAGGCGTGGGCGCCTGCTTCTTGGCGGTGGACGAGCCCCGCCGCGTGCTCGGCCTCGGTAGCTGGCGAGCCTCGGATCTCGGGCGCGCGCTGTTGTGGGCCACGCCGGTGTTCGTGATCGCGAGCGGCGTCGCCATCGCCGTGGCCTTGCCCACCCTGCTCGACGAGCTGGCACACGCCGGTCGCCAAGCGGTGCAGCAGCAGACGGGGGAGTTCGGTCGTTCCGTCGCCCAGGCCCCGGTGCTGGTCGCCGTCGGTTGGGGCGTCGTGCTCTCCCCCATCGCAGAAGAGCTCTTGTTCCGCGGTGCGCTGTGGTCGCTGTTCCAGCGGGGTGCCGAGCGCTTCGCGCGGCTCGACGGCGAGCCCAGCTCCGCCGCGTTGCCCAGCGGCGTCATCACCCAGAGCCCGACGCTGGCCGCGCTGAAGGCCACGCGCGGCTTCTTGGTCCAGGGTGGCGCCGCCACGCTGGTGAGCGCCGCGGTGTTCGCCGCCATGCACGCCGACACGCCCGGCGGCCTCGGCATCGTGCGTGTGATGAGCGCCTTCGGCCTCGGCATCGGCACGGGGCTCGTGCGCATGCGCTCCGGTGCGCTGTGGGCGCCCATTGCGCTGCACATGGCGTTCAATCTCGCGAGCCTCGCCACCACCCGCCGCTGGGTCGTCAGCGCCGCGCTGCCGATCAAGTACGGCATTCCCACGGCCTTGATGATCGCCGCTGGCGTGTGCCTGGTCGTGCTCGTCGGCCTGCGCCTGGCCCGCAAATGAGGGCCGTCTTCTCTTGTTGGTGCGCCGCGGCCACCACGCTGCTCGCCGCCGGGTGCGAGAAATCGACGGAGAAGGCCGCGCCCGAAGCGCCGCACAGCGTCGCGCCGGCGCGCGGCGACGCGACCCCGCCGGCGCCAGTGCGCAGCGCCGTTTCCGCGGCGCACCAACATCAAGAAGCCTCGCCCATTCCCCAAGCTGCGCGGCAGCTCGTGGTCGCGCTGACGGACGGCTGGGACGACAGCTCGGCGACGCTCTTTCGCTTCGCGCGCACGGGCGGCGAATGGCAGGCGGTGGGCGAGAGCTTCGCCGCGGTGACGGGGCGGTCCGGGCTCGCTTGGGGCCGCGGCCTGCACGGCGACGGCGCGCCGCGGGGGCGTCCCGGCCCGGTCAAGGCGGAGGGCGACGGGCGCGCGGTGGCCGGCGTGTTCGCCCTGGGTCCGGCCTACGGCTACGCTTCCAAGCCGCCCGCGGGCGCGCGCATGCGCTACGTCCAGAGCTCGGCGAGCCTCCGCTGCGTGGACGACGCGAGCTCCGCGCACTACGCGAAGATCGTCGACGCCTCCCAGAGGGACTGGCGCAGCGCCGAGCACATGCGGCGCGACGACGATCTGTATCGGTTGCTGGTGGTGGTGCAGCACAACACCGCCGAGAGGCCCGGCGCGGGCAGCTGTATCTTCCTGCACGTCTGGAGCCGCCCGGACAGCACCACCAGCGGCTGCACCGCGATGCCGCTGGAACGCGTGACCGAGCTCGTGCGTTGGCTCGAGCCAGAAGGCGCGCTCCTCGTCGCGCTGCCCGACAGCGAGTACGCCGCCCTTGCCTCGCCCTGGCAGCTGCCGGCGCTGAGACGATGACGTCACCCGTGCGGGATCGATTCGATCCGAAGCGTCGCCGCTGCCGAGGGCGTAGCTTAGGGCGTTTCCACTTCCAGCCCCTCGATGTTGGCGAAGTCCGATGCATTGCGGGTCAGCAACGTCGCGTTCCGGGCAAGGGCGGTGACTCCAATGGCGATGTCGTTCGCCCGCTGGCGAGGTGAGCCGGCTCGCCGGAACGTTTCCGCTGCCCGCGTCGCGAGCTCATCGTCCAGCGGAACGATGCCGTCTTCGTCCATGATGAAGCGCGCCAGCGCGAGTTGCTCGGGGTTCCGCGGCCCGCGGGCATACTCGTACCAAGCGACCGCGCTCATCCCAACTCCGCATCGTTTCCCTCGGTTAGCTCGATGAGCTTCTGAAGCGCCTCGACCCGCTGCTTGCGACGGGCCTCGGGAACGCCGGTCGAGCGATCGCGAAGCTGCACCACGGCGCGACGGATCGCCTCCGACACGGACCAACCGTGCTGTCGCGAGAGCTGTTCGAGCGCCTCGCGGCTCTCCGCTCACCCCGCGGCGGCTCGCTGCTGGAGCTCAGCCGATGAGGCCCATGCGGCGGATCACGACGTCGATGACGATGCCCACGACGTAGAGCAGCCCGAAGCGCCGCGTGTGGATGAAGGCGAAGGCCACGAACCACAGCGGCCACACGCCCTTCGGCAGCTCCGGCGGCGGCTTCGCGGGCCGCGGGTGGCGGTAGGCCTTGAACGAAAGGTGCAACAGCGGAACCGCGCCGAAGACGACCAACAGCACCGGCGAGAAGTAGCCGCTCGCGATCAGGGCGACGACGAACAGGTACTGCCCCACGAACATGCCGAGGGTGACCCACCGCGAGGTCTTCTCGCCGAGCAGCACCGGCAGCGTGCGGATCTTCTTGCCGCTGTCGGCTTCCAGCTTGTCGATGTGCTTTCCGAACAGCACCGCCGTGGAGCCGAGGGCAAACGGAAAGCTGGCGAGGGCCACGTTCCAGTCGAAGCGACCGGTGATCACGTAGTAGCTGCCGCCCACCATCAAGGGGCCCCACACCAGGAGCACCGCCGGCTCTCCCATGCCGATGTATTTCAGCGGCCAGGTGTAGAACAAGACGAAGAAGGCGCCGATGGCGAGCAGCGTGAGGGTAGCGTTGCCCCGCTGCCAGACGAGGTAGCCGCCCGCGGCGAGGGCCAGACCGCCGGTGACCACCGCGTAGCGGATCAGCTGCCGCGGCGTCATCAGCCCGTGCTCCAGCGGCTGGGGTCCGTATTGGCTCCGGAAGTAGTTGCCCTTGTCCACGCCCTTGGCGTGATCGGTGAGGTCGTTCACCAGGTTGTTCGTGGCATGCGCCAGGGTGAGCCCCAGCGTGGTCATGGCGAACAGCACGGCGTCGAAACGGCCGTCGCGATACGCCAGCAGGCCGGCGATCACCGCGGAGATCACCGTCATCACGAGCACCGCGGAGCGGGTCGCGATCAGCCAGCGGGAGACGACGTCGAGCTCGTCCCATTCCTGCTTGCTGACGCGCGGAATCACGCGCAGCGCCCGGCCCCACATGGCAACGTTCACGACCGTACTCGCTTTCCGCTCACCCGCGGCACGGTGCCTCAAAATGCCGGCACAAGACAAGCTGCGGCGGATTGTCCCTGCCCGAGCGCGCGTGGCCGCGCTAGCCTCGGAGGATGGGCAAGCTCGGGGCCGGCGGCATCCTTCTCGTGAGCGCCATCGTGCTCGCGGGCTGCGCCACCAGCTCCGACTTGGCCGAGGAAGGCTACGTCGGAGGCGGAACCTCCGGTGGGTCCGGCGGTGGGCAGAGCGGCGGTACGGGGGGTAGCAGCGGCGGCGCGGCGGGCGCAGGGGCGAGCGGCGGCTTTGGCGGCGGCGGCACGGGAGGCCTTGCTGGCAGCGGCGGCAGCGGCGGCCTGCCCCCGGGCTGCGCGGACCCGATGGATGATTGCGACGGCACGCCCGGCTGCGAGCTGGACCACTCGGCCAGCGCCAACAGCTGCGCTTCGGCCCAGAAGCTGGGCTCCCACTGCGGCGACGTCGCGTGCAACGTGCTCTCCTGCAGCCCCACCAACTGGAGTGCCTTCAAGTCCGCCCAGGGCAACACCAGCAAGTGGTTCGTGGCCCACTCCGACGAGTGCTCGAACTGCTGCGCCGACGTGGAAGCCCGCATCCATCTCGATGTGCCCCCGGGCATCAACTACGACCTCTATCTGTGGAGCTCCTGCGGCGCGATGATCGACGCGTCCACCCAGCCCGCCGGGCAGAGCGAAGCCCTCACCACCTTCACGGGGGACGACTGCTTCGGCAGTGACGACAGCTTCGACTACACCATCGAGGTTCGCTACGTCTCCGGCAGCTCCTGCGATTCCTGGACGCTCACCGTGGACGGCTCGGACTGCTGAATCAGAGTTGTTCGAGCTCGGCGTCGATTTCGTCGTCCAGGCGATCGCGCTTGGACTTCGCGGACTTCTTCGGCGGCTTCTTCTCGGACTCCTTCTGACGCCGCTTCCAGCGGACGAGCATGAAGGCAGCGCCCACGCCAGCGGCGCCCATCAACACCGTGAGCCACACCGCCAGGCTCTTGAGCGGGCTGTCCGGCGGAACGGCGCGGATGCGCTCGCCGTAACGGGAGACGATGTCCGCCTCGATGGCGTCCGCGGATTCTCCGGCCTTCAAGCGACGGCGGATCTCGCGACGTAGGTCGTTGGCGATCTCGGAGCCGTGAATGTCGATCGTCTGCGTCCAGCAGCAGGGCGCGAGCAAGCGGCCTTCCAGGGCCTCGGCTCCCTCGACGTAGCCCTCGGGGGCGGCGGCGGACGGCGCGGGGGGCGCCTCTGGATCGTCCTGTCCGAAGGCAGCGGCGGGGAGCAGTAGAGCGGCGATGGCCAGGGCCAACGCCAGAGCACGCGGGAGTTTTCGGGACATGTCGAGGTGGAGGGAGCTTGCCATGAGTCGAAGGGCCTGGCCCGGCTTGACCCTCCCGTAGGGTAATATTAAGCGTTCAATAGTTTTTGAAACCTCAAAAATAGAAAGGCGCATATTTGCGCCAAAAGCGGACATGATCGTCATCCTCCGACCCGACGCCGAGCCCGAAAGCGTCCAGCGAGCGCTGGTGGCGCGGGGGCTTTGGGTGCAGCGACTCGATGGTTCTCGTCAGACCCAGTTCGCCATCGAGCCGTGCTCCGCTGCCGTGGAGGCCGCCAGCTTGCTCGACATCGAGGGGGTCCTCGACGTGGTCCGTCCGGCCTCCCCTCACCCCAAGCTCGACCGTGCGGCCCGGAGCGTGCGAGTCGGCGCCGCCAACTTCGAGGCGGAGCGTCCCCCGGTGCTCATCGCGGGCCCCTGCAGCGTCGAGAGTGAGGAGCAGATCCATCGCATCGCGCGGGAGGTCGCTCGCCATGGAGCAAAGCTCCTCCGCGGCGGCGCCTACAAGCCGCGCACCTCGCCCTATGCCTTCGCCGGCCACGGCGCCGTGGCGCTCGGCTGGATGCGCGACGCCGCCGACGCCGCCGACCTCGGCGTCGTCACGGAGGTGCTGAGCCCCAGCGACGCGTCGCTGGTCGCGCGCACCGCCGACATGCTGCAGATCGGCTCGCGCAACATGCAGAACTTCGCGCTGCTGCGCGCCGCCGCGGCAGAGCAGAAGCCGATCCTGCTCAAGCGCGGCCTGGCCGCCACGGTGGAAGAGTGGCTGCTCGCGGCGGAGCACTGCCTGGCCCACGGCGCCCCGGCGGTGGTGCTGTGTGAGCGCGGCATTCGCAGCTGGGATCACAGCACGCGCAATCTCCTCGACCTGGGCGCCGTCGCGCTGCTCAGCCACGTGCACGGCCTACCCGTCGTGGTGGATCCCTCCCACGGCGCCGGCCGCCGCGATCTGGTGCTGCCCCTCGCTCGCGCCGCAATCGCCGTGGGGGCCGCCGGCGTGATGGTGGAAACACACTTCGATCCGGGCTCCGCCCAGAGCGACGGCGCCCAGGCGCTGCCGCTGTCCGACGTGGCGCGCCTGGGCGACCTGATGAGGACCGCACGATGACCGAGACCGAACCCCGCGGCGGCTCCGGCGAGATGTTCGATGCCATCGCCCCGCGCTACGACTTGATGAACCGGCTCTTGTCGCTGGGCATCGACCAATCCTGGCGACGCCAAGCGGTGGCAGCGCTGGAGCTGGCGGACGACGCCCGAGTGCTGGATCTGGCCACCGGCACCGGCGATCTCGCCATCCAGATCGCCCGCACCCATCCGACCTGCCACGTCGTCGGCCTGGACCCTTCCGAGAACATGTTGGCCGTCGGCCGCGACAAGCTCGGCGATCTGGGAGAACGGGTCGAGCTCGTGGCCGGCGATGCCCAAGCGCTGCCTTTCGAGGACGACACCTTCGACGGCGTCACCATCGCCTTCGGGATCCGCAACGTCGTCGATCGCCCCGCCGCCTTGCGGGAGATGGCACGGGTCACCCGCGATTCGGGGCGCGTCGCCATCTTGGAGCTCTCCGAGCCGCGGGACGGGCTGATGGCACCCTTCGCGCGTTTCCACGTGCACACCGTCGTCCCCTTCCTCGGGTCCTTGTTGTCGGGACACCGCGAGTACCGCTATCTGCAGCGCTCCATCGCCGCCTTTCCACCAGCGGAGGAGTTCGCGGCCACGATGGACGCTTCGGGCCTGGAGGTGCTCGAAGCGCGCCGCCTGTCCTTCGGCGTCTGCCACCTGTACATCGCGCGTCCGAGGGTGAAGTGACGGATGCGGCGCGGCTCGCGACCGACGACCTGGCAGTCGTCACGCGGCCGGCGCCGGTGCTCTCCGTCGAAGGCCTGCTCGCCGCCAGCGACGACGACGCCGTGCTGTGGCACCCGCCCGGGGGCCCCCTGTGGCTCGGGCTCGGGGTGGCAGCGCGCTTCCGCGCGTCGGGTCCCGACCGCTTCGAGCGCATCACGGAGGCCGCTCGGGCGGTGCTGGCCGAAGCGCCCGAGCTCCGGGCCTTCGCGGGCTTCGCCTTCGCGCCGGGGGCGAGCGACGACGACGTGTGGCGCGGCTTCGCCGAGGCCGAGGCGGTGCTGCCCCGCATCAACTACGTGTTGCATCAAGGCCGCGCGACGCTGAGCACCGTCGGGGGCGAGCTCCCGCTCCCCACGCCCCGCCTTCGGCCCGCGTCCCTGGCGCCGCCGAACGTGCAGCGCCGGGATCATTCCGACGCGGAGTACATCGCCGCGGTGCGCGCCATCGGCGACGGCATCGCGTCCGGCGCCTTCGACAAGGTCGTGGTGGCGCGGCGCGTGGACCTCGAGCTGTCGCCGTCGGTGGATCCGCCGCGAGTCCTCCAGCGCCTCGCGAGCATCGCGCCCGCCTGCACGCGCTTTGCGTTCCGCCGCAGCGGGCGCTGGTTCTTGGGCGCCACGCCGGAGCGCCTGGTCGAGAAGCGCGGCCGCGAGATCCGCACCGAAGCGCTGGCCGGCTCGGCGCCCCGGGGCGCCGACGCCGCCTTGCTGGCCAGCGCCAAGGACCGCGCGGAGCACCGTCACGTGGTGGACGAGATCCGCGCGCGCCTCGAAGCCCTCGGCGCCCGCGTCGAGGTCGCCAGCGAGCCCGAGCTCCGGGCCCTGTCCCACGTCGTCCATCTGCGGACGCCGATCGTCGCCCAGCTCTCGGCGGACCGTCACGTGCTCGAAGTGTTGGCCCAGCTGCACCCGACGCCCGCGGTCGGTGGCGTCCCGCGCGCCGCGGCTCTGGAGTGGCTGGCGAAGAACGAGCCCTTCGCCCGGGGGTGGTACGCGAGCCCCGTCGGTTGGTTCGACGCCGCCGGCGACGGCGAGCTCGCCGTCGCGCTGCGCTCGGCGGTGCTCGACGGTCCGCGCGCCCACCTGTTCGCGGGCGCCGGGATCGTCCAAGGCTCGACGCCCGAGGGCGAGCTCGCCGAGACGCGGCTCAAGCTCGAGGCGCTCGCTCGCGCCCTCGGAGTGGAGGCATGAGCGCCGAGCTCACGACGCTGTGGGCGCGCACGCTGCTGCACGCCGCGCGCGTCTCGGGCGTGCGGGACGTGATCGCCAGCCCTGGCTCCCGCTCGACGCCCTTCGTCGCGGCGGCCCTGGCGGAGAGCGGCCTCGCGGTGCGCGCCGTCGTGGACGAGCGCAGCGCGGCGTTCTTCGCCGTGGGGCAAGCGAAGATCACCGGCCGCCCGAGCCTCTTGATCGCGACCAGCGGCAGCGCCGCCACGCACTACGCCCCCGCCGTCGCCGAGGCCGCCGCGACGCACACGCCGCTCTTGGTGCTGACGGCGGATCGGCCGCCGGAGCTGCACGACGCCGGCGCCAACCAGACGATGGATCAGTCGTGGCTGTTCGCCGAGCGCGCCGTGGATCTCGGCGCGCCGGATCCGCGCGGCTTGCCTGCCCTCGCCCGCCGCGTGGCCCAGGCCGTACTGCGGGCCCGCGGCGGTCCGGTGCATCTCAATGCGCCCGTGCACAAGCCGTTGGAACCGGTGGCCATCGACGTCGCCCTGCCGGAACCGCCGCGCCTCAGCGCGCCCGAGCGGGGCGTCGATGCCGCGGCCGTCCGTCACCTCGCCGAGCGCCTCCGCCGCGCCGAGCGCCCGCTGATCCTGTGCGGCACCGTGGCGCCCGCGCTGCCTTTCGACGTCGCTCTGCTGGGCCGCGTCGCGGACCGCGCCGGTGCGGTCGTGGTCGCCGACGCCACGGGACCCGCGAGGTTCCGCGCTGGCACCAACATCATCTGCGACAAGGCGGACTGGCTCGTGATGAGTCCGACCTGGCGTCGGACCTTGATGCCGGATCTCGTGCTGCTGGTCGGCTCGGCGCCGCTCGCGACGGCGTGGGAAAGCGTGCTCGAGGAAGCGGAGCTTCACGTGGTGGCGCCGCAGGGTCACCCGAATCCGACCAGCACGGCGGCCAGCGTCAGCCTGGGACCGCTCGATGCGATGCTTCGTGCCCTCGCCGACGCGCTTCCCGAAGCAGCCTCCGCCTCGAGCTATCGCAGCGAGTGGCAGCAGGGCCAGGATGCCGTGAACCGCGCCCTCGAGACCACGCCCAGCCGCGGCTTCTGCGAGGCGGACGCCGTGCGCGTCGCCATCGAGCGCATGCCCGAGGACTCCGTGCTGTTTCTCGGCAACAGCCTGGCGCCGCGGGAAGCGAACCTTCACGCGCGGGCCCGAGAGCGCGGTCCCCGGGTGGTGGCGCAGCGCGGGCTGTCGGGCATCGATGGGCTCATCAGCGGCGCGGCCGGCGCCGCCGCGGCCAGCGGCGCGCCCACGCTGCTGTTGCTGGGAGACGTGAGCTTCTTGCACGACGTGGGCGGTCTGCTCACGGCGAAAGAAGTGCAAACGCCGCTCGCCATCGTGGTGCTGAACAATGGCGGCGGACGCATCTTCGAGGAGCTGCCCGTGGCCACCAGCGGAGTGGATCTCCGTTTCTGGACCACGCCCCACGATCTCGATCTGTCCCACGCCGCGGCGCTCTACGGGCACCGCTTCGCGCGGCCCGAGAGCCCCGATGCCCTGGCCGCGGCCGTCGACGACGCCCTGGGCACGCCGAGAGCGACGCTGATCGAAGCGCGCGTCACTCCGCTGTCGTGGCAGAAGGTGCTGGAGCGCCTGTGACACCGCTGGTCCTGCTCCACGGCTTCACCCAGAGCGCGTGCTCCTTCCGCGAGCTGATCGCGGAGCTGTCACCCGAGGTCGTCTTCGCGCCGGCGCTCCTCGGCCACGACGGCACGGCACGCCGGCACGGCGTCGAGACCTTCGACGACGAGGTGGATCGCATCGCAGAGCTGATGCGCCCGCTCGCGGCCCCGGCGCATCTCGTCGGTTACTCCCTCGGCGGCCGGGTCGCCCGCGGCATCGCGGCACGCCACCCCGATCTCCTGGCCCGAGTCAGCCTGGTGAGCGCGCACCCCGGCCTCGTCGACGACGGCGAGCGTCGGACCCGGCGCGCCGCCGACGCCCGCTGGCGCGAGCTCTTGGAAGGCGAAGGCATCGCCGCCTTCGTGGAGCGCTGGGAAGCGCTGCCGCTGTTCGCCAGCCAGAGCGAAGAGCTCCGCGCGGCCCAGCGCCGCGCTCGCCTCGAGCACGACCCGCGGGGTCTGGCGCTGTCGCTCGAGGTGTTGGGGCTCGGCGTCATGCCCCGCTACGAGGTCAGCGACGTGCCCGTCACTCTCGTCGTCGGCGAGCACGACGACAAATTCCGAACCCTGGCCGGCGACACCGCAGTGGTGATCGAGGGCGCCGGCCACAACCCCGTATTGGAGCAGCCTCGGCGTCTGGCGCAGGCGTTGGGCGGAGGAGAAGACCGATGAGCGAAGTGCAGTTCGACAAAGTCCAAGGCTACGAGGACGTGATCTACGAAAAGTCCAAGGAGGGCATCGCCAAGATCACGATCAACCGTCCGGAGGTGCACAACGCCTTCCGGCCACAAACGGTGATGGAGATGAGCCGCGCCTTCGCCGACGTGCGTGACGACCCCTCCATTGGCGTCGCGATCCTGACCGGCGCCGGCGGCAAGGCGTTCTGCTCCGGCGGCGACCAGCGGGTGCGCGGCGACGCGGGTTACGTGGGCGCCGACGGCGTGGCACGCCTCAACGTGCTGGATCTGCAGCGGCAGATCCGCACCTTGCCCAAGCCGGTGATCGCGATGGTGGCGGGATACGCCATCGGCGGTGGCCACGTGCTGCACCTGGTGTGCGATCTGACCATCGCCGCGGACAACGCCCGCTTCGGACAGACGGGACCCAAGGTCGGCAGCTTCGACGGGGGCTTCGGCTCGAGCTACCTGGCGCGCATCGTGGGCCAGAAGAAGGCCCGCGAGATCTGGTTCTTGTGCCGGCAGTACGACGCCCAAAAGGCCCTGGACATGGGCTTGGTGAACACGGTGGTTCCCCTCGAGAAGCTCGAGGCGGAAACGATCCAGTGGTGCCGCGAGATCCTCCAGCACAGCCCGCTGGCGCTGCGCTGCTTGAAGAGCGCCATGAACGCCGACTGCGACGGTCAGACCGGTCTGCAGGAGCTGGCCGGCAACGCCACGCTGCTGTTCTACATGACCGAAGAGGGTCGCGAAGGCCGGGACGCATTCCTCGAGAAGCGGCCGCCGGAGTTCAACAAGTTCAAGCGCCACCCGTGACCACGCTGCCGCTGTCTGCACGCCCGGGCGCCGTCGGCGCCTGGGTGCTCGCCGCTCGACCGAAGACGCTGAGCGCGGCGGTCGTGCCGGTGGTGGTGGGCACCGCCGTGGCCCACGCCACTGGAGGCGTGCGCGTCGGACCGGCCCTGGCAGCCCTGCTCGGCGCGGTGCTCCTGCAGATCGCCGCAAACTTCGCCAACGACGTGTTCGACTACGAGAAGGGCGCGGACACCGACGAGCGCCTGGGCCCGACCCGCGCGGTGGCGTCCGGGCTCATCCCTCCGGCGCGCATGCGCGCCGCCCTCGGGCTGTCGCTGGCCGCCGCCTTCGCCATCGGCATCTACCTCACGGCCGTAGCCGGTCCCGCCATCGTGATCATCGGGCTCTTGTCGATGGCGTCCGCCGTGGCCTACACCGGCGGCCCCTACCCCCTCGGCTACAACGGCTTGGGCGACGTCTTCGTGCTGGTGTTCTTCGGCTTCGTCGCCGTCGGCGGCACCGCCTTCGTGCAGCTCGGCCGCGTGCCCGCCGAGGCGTTGATCGCCGCGCTGCCGGTGGGCGCCCTGGCGACGGCCATCTTGGTGGTGAACAACATCCGCGACGTGGACACCGACGTCAAAGCGGGCAAGCGCACCTTGGCGGTACGCTTCGGCCGCGGCTTCGCCGTCGCGGAGTACGCCTTCTTGCTCGTCGTGTCCTTCACGGCTCCGGTGGTGCTCCTGGGTCGCGGCTTCGGCGCGTTGGTGCTCTTGCCGCTCGCCACCCTGCCGCTCGCGGTGTTCTTGTTCGATCGCGTCCGCACTGAGCGGGGCACGGTGCTCAACACTCGCCTCGCCATGACGGCCGCGCTGCTGCTCGGCTTCGGCGTGCTGCTGTCCGCCGGCATTGCCTTGGGGCGCCCGTGATCCGCTCGCGTCTGCAGCGTTTCCACGGCCGGATGAGCGCGCCCTTCGTCAACGCGCACGAGCGCTTCGTCGAACGCGAGGGCCTGCTCTTCACACTCACCCACGAAAGTGGCGCCGAAGGCCAGGGGGAAGCGTCTCCCCTGCCCGGCTTCTCGCGCGACACCCTGGAGCAGTGCGGCGCCGAGCTCGAGACAGTGCGGGACTTCCCCTCGCTCTTCGGAAGTCCGAAAACGGTGGTCCAGGCGATCGCCGCGGCGTCCTCCGCGCTGTCGATGCCGGCAGCGCGCCACGCCCTCGAAACCGCCCTCTTCGACCTCGCCGGCAAGCTCCGCGGCGAGCCGGTGTGGTGGCTGTTGCGCGCCGCGAGCGGCGGTCCGCAGCACGTACCTTCTCTCATGCCGCTCGCCGCGGTGATTCCGATGGGCGAGCCCGAGGCGACGGTGGAGCAAGCGCTCGCGACCGTGGCCCGCGGCGTGCGCACCCTGAAGCTCAAGGTCGGCCGGGATCTGACGCGGGAGCTCGAGACGCTGCGCTCGGTGCGCCGCGCCGTGGGCGGCGGCGTCGAGCTTCGCCTCGACGCCAATCGCGCCTTTGGCGCAGCACAGGCCCGCGAGGCCCTCGCCGCCTTTGCGCCCTTGCGCCCGGAGCTGGTGGAGGAGCCTTCGGATCCGCTGGTGGAGTCGCCGGTGCCGCTGGCACGCGACGAATCGCTGCTGGACGAGCCTCGCGCCGACGTCGCGGTCTGGGTGCTCAAGCCGATGGCGCTCGGGGGCCTCACGCGCTGCCTCGAGCTCGCCGCCCGCGCGCGCGAAAGCGACATCGACGTGATCGTCTCCCACCTGCTCGACGGGCCCGTGGCGCTGTCGGCGGCGGCGGCGCTGTCCCTCGCCGTCGGCGCGCCGAACCGCGCCGCCGGCCTCTACCCCCACCCGGGTCTCGGCGCCTGGCCCGAACGGCCGCTGCCGGCCTTCACCCAGGCCAACCTGATCCGTCGCGACACTCCGGGCCTCGGATGAGTCTGTCCATCTTCGACGCCGCCCGCGATGCGCCTCGGGAGCCGGCGTTGATCACGCCGGAGCGGAGCTTCACGTTCGGCGAGCTCGCGGATCTCGCCGCGCGCGTCGAGACGCCGTCCACGTTGCTGGGACATCTGGACGTGAACACCATCGTCCAGCTCCACGCCTGCATCGCGAAGCGAAGGCCCGTCGTCCTCGTTCACCCGCGGTGGACTGCCCGGGAGCGCCTCGCCGCCCGAGGCCGCGCCCCGGAGGACGCCCTGGCGGTGGTGTTCACTTCCGGGAGCAGCGGCGCTCCCCGCGGCGTCGTGCTCCCACGACGCGCCTTCGAGGCCTCCGCCCGGGCCAGCGCCAAAAACCTCGGTTGGCAGGACGACGATCGCTGGCTGCTCGAGCTGTCCCCGGCCCACGTCGGCGGTCTCTCCATACTCACGCGCTGCCTCATGGACCGCAAAGCCGTGGTGCTCGGCTCGGATCTCGAGCGCTCGCGAGCGACGCTCGTCTCCTGGGTGCCGACCCAGCTCGCGCGCTGGCTCGATGCCCATCCCGAGCAGCGCGCCCCGCAGCACCTGCGCGCGGTCGTCCTGGGCGGCGCGGCGGCTTCCCCAGCCCTGCGGCGGCGCGCCCGTGCTCGCGGTTTCCGGGTGCTGGGCAGCTACGGCCTCACCGAAGCGTGCTCCCAGGTCAGCACCGAACGGGAGCCTGGCGACAGCTCCGGGGCGCCGCTCCCCGGCATCTCCGTGCGCCTTGAGGACGGCTGCATCCAGATCGCAGGGCCCACGCTCTTGTCCCGCTATTGGGACGGCGAATGCCCGCTGTCCGAAGACGGCTGGCTCACCACCCGAGACGTGGGCCGCTTCGACACCGAAGGACGCCTCCACGTGCTCGGCCGCGTGGACGACGTGATCGTGACCGGCGGCGAGAACGTTCACCCTCTCGAGGTCGAGGCCGTGCTGGAGAGCGACCCGCGCGTACGCGAAGCGTGCGTCTTCGGCATCGACGACGCCACCTGGGGACAGCGCGTCGCCGCGGCACTGGTGCTGACAGAAGCCGCCGACGCGAACGGCGTCGTCGCCGCCGCCGATCTCGCCGACTTCAAGCGTCCCCGGGAGCTCTTCGTCGTCAGCAACCTGGCCCGCACTGCGAGCGGCAAGCTCGACCGCCGCGCTCAGCGGAAGTCCTGCACCGCCCAGACATCGCCGCCGGCCGTCACGTAGAACCCGCAGGCCACCTTCGTGTACTTCGTGCTCGACATGTTGATGTAGTGGCCGTGGGTCTTGAAGTCCGCACCGGGCCCCTCGGCCCACATCTGATCCAAGCAAGTTCCGATCACGGAGCTCGTGCTGGGGTAGCCAGGACACTCGTTCTGGGCGTTCTCGCTGCAGTCCCCGAAGGCTCCGTGGGCCGTCTTCGTCTGACTGTCGCTCTCGGCCTGGCCGTTGGCGCACGCTTCCTTGTCGGTCCAGCGGGCATAGGGCGACAGTCCTTGGCCCGCGCGGAGCTCGTTGATGCGATCCACGCACTGCTGGGCCAGCGCGGCGTGGGCGTTGCCCGAGCTGCCACCTGTCGAGTCGTCCGATGAGCCGCAGGCCGCGAGCAGAGCGGCCAACCCGAAGAGGAACACCCGCATCCTCACAGGATACTACGGAGCGTGACGCCCGCGGATCCGTGGCTATACTCCCCGCCGATGAAGCGGCTCGTCCTTCTTTTTTCCGCCCTTTCCCTGCTCGCCTGCAACAGCGAGCCCAGCCCCACCAAGGAGCCCGCCGCGGCCCCGCCGGCACCGGCCCCCGGCTTCAAGAGCTACGGGGACGCCATCACCGCCAAGGATCCGGTGCCCCTCGCCACCGTGCTGAAGGACCCCACGGCGTACAAGGGCCGCGAGGTGCTGGTGAACGGCGCCGTGCGCCAAGCCTGCACGCGGAAGGGCTGCTGGATGGAGCTGGCGGAAAACATGGACCCCAAGGGCCCCGGCTGCCGCGTCACCTTCAAGGACTACGGCTTCTTCGTGCCGACCAACTCCGCCGGCGCCCAGGCCCGCGTGCAAGGGATCGTAGAGGTGGAAACCGTCAAGGCGTCCCACGTGGAGCACATGGAGGAAGAGGGCGCCACCTTCCCCAACAAGAACGCCGATGGCACCGCCAACGAGGTCCGTCTGGTCGCGAGCGCCGTCGAGCTGAAGAAGTGACGAAGCGCGTGCTGCTCTCCTGGAGCAGCGGCAAGGACAGCGCCTGGGCGCTCTGGCTGCTCCGCAAGGACCCGAGCGTTGAGGTCGTCGCGCTGCTCACCACCGTGAGCGAGCCCACGGGTCGCGTCGCCATGCACGCCGTCCGGAGCGAGCTCCTGGCGGCCCAGGCGAAGGCCGCGGGTCTGCCCCTGTGGCAGGTTTCACTGCCGGATCCTTGCCCCAACACCGAGTACGCAGCACGCATGTCCCACGTGGTGGAGCGAGCCCGCGCCGACAACATCGACGCCATCGCCTTCGGCGATTTGTTCCTGGAGGACATCCGCCGCTATCGCGAAGAGCGCCTGGCCGAAAGCGGCTTGGAGGTGCTGTTCCCGCTGTGGCAGCTGCCCACCCGCGCCTTGGCCCGCGAGATGCTGGCCGCAGGCCTGCGCGCGCACCTCGCCAGCGTGGACACCACGCAGCTCCCGGCGAGCCTCGCCGGTCGCAGCTTCGACGAAACGCTGCTCTCGGAGCTCCCGGCGGCAGCGGATCCCTGCGGAGAGAACGGCGAGTTTCACACCTTCGTGTCCGCCGGTCCCATGTTCCGCGAGCCCGTGTCCGTGCGCCTGGGCGAGATCACCCAGCACGACGGCTTCGCTCGCGCAGACTTGCTCCCCGCCTGACGCATCTTGTTGGTGCGGCGCGATACCCGTCGAGCCGCGTGGGCCCGGAAGCTCGCGACGCCGAGAGAGTCAGTAGAAATCGGATGTGGAGTACACGTCGATCTCGCCAGCCAGCTTTTCATCGCCGTTCGCCATCGAAATACGAACGCGCCCTCTGTCCCCCGCCCGATTGACGGCCTTCAGGAGCTCGACGCTCCCAGTCGGCTTGAAGTCCCGATTTGCCCACTTGCGGTCGTAGCGTTTGTCGCCGAGGAACTCGATGACCTCGCTCTCGGCACCCTTCTTCGCGTCGAATGTGTAGCTGGCAAAGCTCGCTTTGGCACCGGTCTTCCACTCGACGCGAAAGCTCAGCTGACGCGCACCAGCAACCGTCGGCAAAAAGCCACAACTGCCGGCTACGTCGAAGTCCTCTTGGTCGTACACGTACACGGCGGCTACACCAGAGCTTCCCGTCCCAACGGCGCATGCCACGCGAGCGGCGAACGTCTTGCCAAAGAGCGTGCCTCGGAACGCAGCGGGTTTCTCTGCAGCAGCAGGTTTGTCTGCAGCGGCGGGTTTCTCTGCAGCAGCGGGCGCGGTTGCAGCGGCTGCGGCCGGCGCGGCCGGCTCAGCGTGACTCCCCTGCTCTTCTGGTCCACTCGGCGCGCTGGCAGGCGGCGGCGAGGCGCTGCCGCAGCTGAAGCACAGTACAGCGAACGCGGTGACCGAGGATTTCATCGCGCGGACATAACGCCCCTCAGCCCGGGCAGCAAGCCGCCCACGCGCAGCGCTGGGGCTCGCGATGGTCTCTCGTGGACGGTGATCGCACCGCGTCCCCGGTGGCCTTCCCGCCTCGCGAGGTTCCGCGGCGAACCGACAATCCCATCTTCGGGATGCGCGGAGCTCTGTGGAGCTGTCGCTCGCGAGGTCGGCGAACACCAACGTGCGTTACACGTCGCTCACGGATTCGACGATGCGCCCGACGAGCCCGTAGTCGAGGGCCTGCGGCGCGCTCATCCAGTGGTTCTGCTCGGTCTCCTTCTCGAGCTTCTCCAGGGGTTGCCCTGTGGCGTCGGCGAAGATGCGCGCCAAGCGCTGACGCATGGCGACGATCTGCTCGGCCTCCACCTCGATCTCGCTGGCACGTCCGGTCACGCCGCCCAGGGGTTGGTGCAAGAGAAAGCGCGTGTTGGGCAGCGCCAAGCGGTTCTCTCGTCGCGCGCCGACGTAGATGAGCGCCCCGGCGCTGGCGACCCAGCCCGTACCCAGCATCCGCACCTCCGAGCGCAGGAAGCGGATCACGTCGTGCACCGTGTCCCCGGCCTCCACGTGCCCCCCCGGCGAGTTCACGATCACGAGGATCGGCTCCTGGGACAGCGCATCCAGAGACAAGAGCTGCGCCGCAGCGCGCTCGGCCAGGTCCATGTCCACCTCACCGAAGACCAACACGGTACGCGAGGCGAACAGCCCCTCGGTCACGGGTCGCGGCAGCTCGCTGTTCATCCCAGAGGAGATGGCGTTCGTTGACCCGTCGCGCCATGCCCAGGACGCTCTCAGACGTACCCGAGCCGCTCGTCGGCTTTACATCCCCGGACACCGGTCCGAAGCTTGGCGCATGCGCTCCACCGTGTACCGCCGAGATCTAAATGCTCGCGCCACCGCCGCCGTCGGCTCCGAGCTCACGCTGGTGCTGGTGCCGTCGGGCGGCTGTCGTGGCCAGGACCACGCGGTGAGCGCCCCAGCTGGTTCGGCCTTGATCCTCACCCGCCGCCTGACGCTGGTCGCCGTCGCCCCGAGTCAGCTCGCGTGCTTCGACCTGCACGAAGAGCTGCCCCCGTCGCTCCCGAGCTGGCTGGTCCTGAGTCGCCGCACCGTCGCCCAAGACGACCGACTGCGGGCGCTGTGGGCGCTGCTCGTGGCAGAGCCCGAGCCGGACGTCGCGGCGCCCCTCGCCACCGCCTTCGTGCGGCTGGCGGCGCGCCACGCGAACACCGCGCCCCAGGTCGCAGATCCGCTCGTCCGCCGCGCGCTGGAAATCGCGCTCGGAGACCTGACGCGTCGCTGGACCGTCCCGGAGCTCGCCCGCAGGGTCGGCCTGTCTCGCGCGGCGTTCTGTCGACGCTTTCGTGCCGCTGCGGGCGCGCCGCCAGAGCGCGCGCTGACGGAGCTCCGCATGCGTCGCGCCGCGGAGCTGTTGGCCACCACGGAGCTGGGCCTGGCCGCCATCGCAGCTCAGGTCGGCTACGCGTCCGAGCACGCCCTCGGCCGCGCCTTCAAGCGCTGGGCCGGCGTCGCGCCGGGGCGCTATCGCGCCCGCAGCGCCGGCCACATCACCGCTTTGGCTGCGTAGCTCACTGCTTGGTGATGTCGATCTGGTAGGCGCCCGACTGATTCTGCGACCAATACGCGCAGCTCACCCACACGATGATCTGCTGCCCCGCCGTCAGCTCCACGTCGTCCGTGGTAGTCGGCGGGATCGCGGCGAACACGCCGTCGATCTCCACGGTGCTTCCCGGCGCTGGACACCAGCTGGGCGAGTAGATCTCACCCTGACCGTTCATCTGAGGGCCGTACTCCCGCACCGACGCGCCGCAGCCGTCCGGCCCCGTGGGCATCGAGATGCGATAGGTTCCAGCCTCCGATGCGGTGAACAGCAGGGCGTCGTCCGGTGCTTCCTGCCACTCGAGGCGAGAGCTGGTCACGATGTTCGCCTTGCCCGTGGTGTCGCCGGCGTAGCTCGCCTGCACGCCCGTGCCCATGTCGGCCGTCGGGCAATAGTTTCCGCCGCCCCCGGTGTTGCCGCCACCGGTACCGCTACCCGCGCTTCCGCCCGAGGCGCTGCCGGCCAGTCCGCCGCCGCCACCCGTGCCCGAGCCACCCGTGCCGGTGCCACCGGTGCCGGTGCCACCAGTGCCGGTGCCACCCGTTCCACTTCCCGCCATTCCACCGCTGCCGCCGCCGCTCCCGGAGCCCGAGCTGCACGCGATCGCCAACACCGCAACGGTCAAGGTCAAGTACTTCATCAAAGCCCTCCGCCGCCGAGCGTGTCGCGGATCGCGCATCGCGTCCACGAAATCCCCGGGGCGGATTGGCGCCGTCGGGGCAGTTCGACCCACGTGGCGCACACAAACCCCGAAAATCGCGCCGGCACGTTCCGTGAATACCGGCGGCGCATGCCCTGGCTCCACCGAACCGTGCACGTGTGGGGGGTTCGGATCTATCGCGACTCCCAAGGCGCGGTGTATCTCCGGCTCGGGCACGGGCGCACCCGACGCGTGTGGCCGCCGCCGTCGTGATCTCAGGTCACGGGCGCGAGCATCACCACGGAGTAGCCGACGGCGGGCTTCTTTCCCGGGTTCCCGTAGGAGTGGCGCTGGTCACCGCGGAACACCACCACGTCACCGGGAACGAGCCGATACGTCTCACCACTGGCCACGAGCTCGATCTCCCCGCTCTCGCAGGTGAGGTACTCGCGGGTACCTGGAGTGTGGGGAACGCCAACCATGCGGCCGCCCACGGTCAGCTCCAGCCGTTCGATGAGCGTGCCGGGCACGGCATCCGGCAATAGCGTGCTGACCACCACCGAGCCACGACTGCGCGAGGGTAACGACCCGCGTGGGTAGCGCTTCACCTCTGCCCGTGGCGCCGCGATCAGCTCCTCCAACGGCACCTGCAGTGCGACGGCCACGGAGTGCAGCACGGCCAGTGTGGGATTCGCGCCGCCGGACTCGAGATTCGCCCAGGTCGCCCGCGGCAGGGACGACAGCTTGGCCATCTGTTGCTGCGTGACCCCGCGCGCCTGCCGGAGCTGCCGCATGTTGTGTGCGAGCCGCGCCGCCAGCTTTTCGCTGTCCATGTCAGCACACTAGCAATCCGCCATCGTGTTGACAACGATGACAACAAACCAGACAGGCGGTCCCATGCTGACGAGCAGGAGGACAACGACATGGAACTCTCGAACAAGACCGCCCTCGTCACGGGCGCCAGCCGCGGCCTCGGTCGCGCTCTGGCCTTGGCACTGGCCGAGCGTGGAGCGCGGGTCGTGCTCGTCGCTCGCGACGGAGAGGCGCTTCGAGCCGTGACCGCGGCCATCACCGAGCGCGGCGGGCAGGCCTTCGCGCTGCCGGCCGACGTGGGCGACAAGAGCGCGATCTTTCCGCTGGTTGGAGCTGCCAGTGCGACCTTCGGACCGATCGACGTCCTGATCCACAACGCGAGCGACCTCGGACCCACGCCGCTACGCTTGTTGCTCGATACCGAATGCGAGGATCTCACCCGCGTCCTGGAGGTGAACCTGGTCGGGCCCTTTCGACTGACCAAGGCCGTGGCCGGCAACATGGCCCTCAGAGGCAGCGGCGTGGTCGTCCACGTCAGCTCCGACGCCGCCGTGGAGGCGTACCCCACCTGGGGAGCCTACTCGGTCTCCAAGGCGGGTCTCGATCACCTGTCTCGCGTGTGGGCCGCCGAGCTCTCGGAGCGCGGGGTCTCGGTGTTCTCCGTGGATCCCGGCGAGATGGACACCGACATGCACCGCGCGGCGATCCCCGACGCCGATCCCGCCGGCCTTGCCCGGCCCGAAGCGGTCGCCGAGCGCATCGTCCAGCTCATCGAGCGCGCCGAGTCCATTGCCCCCGGTGCGCGGCTGGCGCCCCCGCTCCTGGGAGACGCAGCATGAAGCCCGCACCCTGGCCCCGCAGCGACGCCGATGCCGAACGCCTGCTCGTGATTCGCCCCGGCGACGGCAGCCTCGCCGATCGCCGGGTGGGCGAGCTCCCCGAGCTCCTCGGCGCCGGCGATCTGCTGGTGTTGAACGACGCCGCCACGCTCCCCGCGAGCCTCTTCGCCCGCACTCGCGCCGGCGCCTCCGTCGAGCTTCGTCTCGCCGGTCAGGACGGCGACGCCTTCGTGGCGGTCGTCCTCGGCGACGGCGACTTCCGCGCCCGCACGGAAGATCGCCCCGTGCCGCCCGCCCTCGCTCCGGGCGACGCGCTGCTCGTCTCCGAGAGCGCTCCGGCACTGTCGGCGACCGTCACGGGCATCGTGGACGACGGACTGGTTCGCCTACGCTTCGATCGCGACGGCGCCGAGCTATGGCGCGCGCTCTACGCTCACGGCCACCCCGTGCAGTACTCCTACGTCGAGAGCCCGCTATCGCTGTGGCACGTCCAGAGCCGCTTCGCTGGTGTGCCCTGGGCCGCGGAGATGCCGTCCGCCGGTCGGCCCCTCACCTGGCGCACGCTCTTCGGGCTGCTCCGCCGCGGCGTCGGCATCGCGCGCGTCAGCCACGCGGCCGGACTCTCGTCCACGGGCCGAGCCGATCTCGATCGCCGCTTTCCCCTGGACGAACGCTACTCCGTTCCCGCCGAAACGGTACGCGCCATCGCCCGCACCCGGGGACGCGTCGTCGCCGTGGGCACCACCGTGGTGCGCGCCCTCGAGAGCGCCGCCGAGAGCGGCACCCTGCGTGCGGGCAGCGGCGTCGCTACCCTACGCCTCGACGCGAGCAGCACACCGCGCGTGGTCCACGCCGTGATGAGCGGCATGCACGAGCCCGGCACCAGCCACTTCGAGCTGCTCTCGGCCTTCGCTCCGGCAAAGCTCCTGGCCCGAGCCAGCGAGCACGCCGCCGCCCGCGGCTACCTCGCTCACGAGTTCGGCGACAGCTGCCTCGTCTACTGACGCCGGCCGCGCTCGGACGACCGCCGCCGCCTCTACTGACGCAGCATGTTGGTCCGGCGCGATACCCGTCGCGCCCCGCCCATCACGGGCACGCGCCGAGCTCGTGGGGACACGCCCCCACGTCGATCTGCCCCTGCGTCTGTTGCGGCCAGTACGGCACCTTCTCGCCGAACCCGATGGCGGGGCTCCCCGACTTCAGGGCGAAGTTTTCGCCCTGCACGTCCACCAGCTGCGGATCCGTATCGATGGCGTTGGCCGGAGTCGGAAAGGCGTCCGGCGCAGTCATGTTCGGGTCGTTCCCGAAGGCGACGTTGTGCGACCACTCGTTGGTCCCGTCCACGGGATTTCCGCCCAAGAACGGCGTGTTGTTCTTCAAGATGCCGCTGCCCGTCACGGCGTAGCCGATGTTGTTCTTGAACACGTTGCCGGAGCCGAATGCCGACGAGAATTCGCCGCGCCAGGTGCCGTCGTTCAGCGTGTCCAGGCCGTTGTCGTAGGCGGTGTTGTTGAACACGTCGGCGTTGGAGGACGTGGGTCCCACGTGAATGCCGAAGCCACCGTTCTTCCAGGCCACGTTGCCCATCAACAGCGCCCGGGGTGCGTAGGCCACCTTCGGGTCGTTCTGCTCGTGCCGGGAGTCGTCGTACTCGATGCCGTTGCCATCCGTGTGCGGGCTTCCACCGGGTGACGTGAAATTTCCGTAGCAGCGGTTGTACGCATACACGTTGTGGTACGGCGCCCACTGCTGGTCGTACGCCGTCGCGGTGTAGCCGGGGATCTCCATCGGCTCGTACGTCGAGATGCCGCTGTTCCAGGAATTGTACGCATTCTCGTCCAGACGATTGTGGAGGAGCCAGTAGTAGTCCGCCCAGCAGTTGGCGATGCCGTTGCCCCCCATGTCGTGGATGTAACTGTTCAACACGAAGACGTGGTGCAGGCCGTTGTAGTCGAAGTTGCTGTACGCGCAGCTGTCGACGCCGTGGTTGCTATTCGCGAAGTGACCACCGTCCAGCTCGAGCCCGTCGAACACCAGATACGGCGCGGCCGCGTGGATGAGACTGCTCACGTTTTTGGTGGCCACCAGCTTGGCGCCGAGCAAGCTCGCTGCGCGCCACACGGTGAAGCCGGTCTTGCTCGCTTCCGTCCCTCCGTGATCGACGTTCAGATCCGAGTCGAGCGTGTAGCTGCCGTCGCCGACGACGATGCAGTATCCGGGGGCGGACTTGGGGATCGAGTCGTTGGCGTGCTGCAGCGTGCGCCAGGGCCCATGGCCGCCGCCCGCCGTGGCCGCCAGGCCGTCGGCAGCGTCGTCCCCGCCGTTGGCCTGCGTCGCGACGTAGCGGGTCTCGACGCAGGTGTAATAGGGGTGGTCGTCGAAGAGGGTCGCACTGGGGCCGGGCACCTCGACGCCGGTACTGGGCGCCCCGGCGTCCCCGCCGCCGCCGTCGATCGCGCCGCCCGTGCCGCCGCCCGACGCGCCGCCCGTGCCGCCGCTTCCGCCGCCCGCGTCGGCGCCACCATTGCCGCCCAGAGAGCCGCCGTCCTTGGGTTTGGAAGTGTCGCTGCTGGAGCTGCCGCACGCCGCGAGCAATGCCGTGAGCACGACGACCAGGGACTTTCGAACCGCGAGTTTCATCGTCGACCTCCGAGGTCGTGCGCGAGGTTCCGCGCCGAACCGACAATCATATCTTCGGGATACGCAGAGACTTGCTGATCATGGCGCTGCCGCTCGCGAAGTAGGCGAGCACCAACGGATGCAGCGTGAAGCCAGCGATGCTCATGCTGCCAAAGGGCAGCGCACTGCCGATTTGGTCCTTCCAAGTGAGCCACGCCAAGAGGCCGACCAAGAGCACGCTCGTGGGGATGGGGGTGCCTTCGAAGTAGCGCACCTTGCCGCTGTCGTCCGAGAGCGCCGCGGCGGTGGCGTTGTAGCGGGCCAAGCGGCTGATGCCGCAGCCCACGAAGTACACCAACACGGCGGCGTCCCAGCCTCCGCGCAGGCCCACGGCGAAAGCCAACACCGCCGGCGCCACGCCGAAGGAGACGAGATCCGCCAGCGAATCGAGTTGCGCCCCGAGCAAGGAGTTCTTCCGGCGCCAGCGGGCGACGCGGCCGTCGAGATAGTCGAACACGCCGGCCAACGGGAGCAGCGCGAAGGCGATCCACAGCATGGCACGCTCACCGCTGACCAAGAACTGCATGGCGCACAGCACCGACGACATGCCCGAGAACCCGTTACCCAGCGTGATGACGTCGGCCAGGGTGAACTCGCGCAACATCGAGAATCGCGGAAGCCGCGGCCGGCGGCGCTTCTTCGCCGGTGCCTCGGTCAAGTCGGTTTCTTGCGCGTTCATCCCTGCTCCTCACTCTACTACGAGGCTTTGGGAGTGCTCGAATCTGGCGTGCGAAAGCCGAACAAATCGGAGTAGTCTCCCGCCCGCGTGAGTGACCTCGCTTGGATCGTCGCTTCTGGCCTGGCCATGGCCGTACTTTCTCTGGTGGGCGCGATCACGCTGGCGCTGAGCGAAGACGCGCTCAAGATGCTGCTCTTGCCCCTTGTGGCATTGAGCGCCGGGGCGCTCCTGGGCGGGGCATTGTTCCACATGCTCCCCGCCGCCGTGGAAGCCAAGGGCGGCACCCCCGCGACCTTCGCCTGGGCCGCCGCCGGCTTCTCGGTGTTCTTCGTCATGGAGCAGTTTCTTCACTGGCACCATTGCCACCGCTCCACCTCCGAGCACACGCACCCCCTCACGCACCTGCTGCTGCTCGCTGGCGGCGTGCACAAGCTGCTGGGTGGTCTGGCGGTGGGCGCTGCGTTCCTGGTTCGGACCGAGCTCGGGATCTCCGCGTGGTTGGCGGCCGCTGCCCACGAGGTGCCGCAGTATCTGGGCGACTTCGGCGTCTTACTCCACGGCGGCTGGACCCCTCGGCGCGCCCTCGGCTGGCTGTTCGGCACCAGCTTACCCTTCTTGGTGGGTGGGCTCGCCGCCTATGCCACGGCGCGGCAGCTGGACGTGGCGGCGCTGGTGCCCTTCGCGGCGGGAAATTTCATCTACATCGCGGCCTCCGACTTGATCCCCGAGATCAAGCACCACGAGCGCCTCGCGAGGACACTGTTCCACTTCTTGTGCTTCGTCATCGGCCTCGCGATCCTCTACGGCCTGGCGCTGGGTCTGCACCACGGGCACTGATGTTTACGCCGTAAACTTTGGGCCTCTTGTCCCCAACCCGGCGTCCTGTGCTACCGCTTGGGCCATGCGGCGGAGCCGGCTAGGGAAACTCCCCAAACTCGCTATCGCGCTGCTGGGCGTCGCGCTCCTGTTGATCACGACGGCGTCCTCGGCAAAGCAGCGCGTTCACGTGGTCGCCAAGGGTCACACCCTGGGCAAGATCGCTCATCGCTATCACGTGAGCATCGAAGACCTGTGCAAGGCGAACCACATCAGTCGGCGCGATCCGATCAAGCCGGGGCAAAAGCTCGTAATCCCCGACGACGAGCATCCGGCTTCCGCGACGCCCCCGCCCAAGCACGAAGAGAAGAAGGCCGAAGAGAAAGACGACGACAAGGACGACGAACCTTCGTCGGATCGCGTCGGCAACGACGGCATGCGCGTGCTCGACGTGCCCGGTGCCGGCCCCGCCTACTACTACACGCCCACGGGCCCGGGACGGCTCTCACTCCGCCCGGTGCTCATGTACCTGCACGGTCGCGGCGGTCACCCCGAGCGCGACTGTCGCCGCTGGGCGCCCGTCGCACGACGGCTGGGCTGGCTGGTGTGCCCCAGCGGGCCGGGCGCTCGTGGCGACGGCCGCGGCTGGAACAACAACTGGTACACCGGCCAGCGCGCGGCAGTGGCGACCATCCAGGCACTTCGAAAGAAGTACGGGCGCCGCGTGCAGCTCTACGGCAACACCCTGATCGGCTTCTCCGAGGGCGCGTACGTGGCAATGAACGTCGGAGTTCGCGAGCCGCGCACGTTCAACCGCTGGCTCATCCTGGCCGGCAACACGACCTACTGGGGCGGCCCTGGGCTGGACGAGCTGGGCAAGCACCATCGCACGCTGCGCCGCGTCTATCTCATCACGGGTGAGCAAGACGGCGTCATCGACGGCACGCGGCAGCTCAAAGAGTGGCTCAAGAAGAACCGCGTACCCACGCGGATTTCCACGCCCAAGGACATGGGCCACGAGCTCGCCCTGGAGCGCAAGGCCAGCATGTATCGCGCCGCGTTGATCTGGCTCGATCGCGGGATCACCGGTCACAAGCACTCCAAGAAGAGCGTCGCCCGCCGCGGCAAGAGCGCCAAGCGCAAGCGCTGACGTGCGCACCTTCGCGCTGACCTTGCTGCTGCTCGGCGCTTGTGCCGGAGAGCCGGCGGCCCGCGTGGCGTCCGCCGAGGCGAAGCCCCGGCCGGCGCCCGTCCCCGCCCCGGAGCCCACGCACGTGCCCAGTGCGGCCCCACCGGTTGCTCCGCCGCCGGAGCTACCAAGCGACGTGAAGGTCGGCGTCCCGCTGAGCCTCGACGTGGAAGGCTCGCGGCCGCTCAGGGTCGTGCACGCGCCGGCCCGACAAACTCGGGCGTTGATCTACCTGCACGGCGTCTGCGGCGACGTGACCGCCGTGGATTCCTGGATTGGTGCCGCCACGCGCCATGGCACTCTGATCGAGCTGCTCGGCGACACCCGCTGCAAGGGTTCCACCCGCTACCGTTGGACCAGCTCCACCGCGGTGCTCATGCAGCGCATCGACGCGGCCCTGTCCCGAGTGCGCGACGCGCGGGGCGGGCTCTTGGACGTGACCCAAGTCGTGCTCATCGGCTACTCCCAGGGTGCGATCCGCGCGGAGGCTCTGGCCAAGCACTACCCCGAACGCTTTCCGTGGGTGTTGCTCGGCGGTGTGCCGGTCACGCCCAACGCCGACAGCTTCACGAGCACGCGTTCCGTCGCCTTGCTCGGCGGGCAGCGCGAGGGGCTCGGTCACCTGGTGGCCGGACGAGAAGCGCTGGAAAAGGCCGGACGCCGCGTGAAGAGCTTCGTGCTTCCAAGCGCCGGGCACGGCGAGTTCGGCCCGGACGCGGACCGAGTGCTCGGCGAGGCCTTTGATTGGCTCTTGGCTCAGTGCCAGGCGGACGCGACCTGCACCGGCTGACCCGAGCGGTCGTGGGCGTCCACCCGGGCCTGAGAGTCCGTCATGCAGCTCACGCAGGACGGGAACTGGGAGCCGTGCTCACACGTGATGAGCATTGCAGTGGCCGGCGACGCTCCGAACTCCTCGGGATCCAGATGGCGACCGCAGGCAATGCAATGGATGTGCTGCTGTTGCACGTTCGGTCCCGGACGATGGGTCGGGTCCTGGGCCTTACGCTCACGCTTGGTCTGCCGCTTCTCGCGCTTCATTTCGGCGACATGAAAGTCGAACGGGGCGCCTCGGGTCAAGCTCCCGCCGCATTGTGCTTCGCTGGACCGAGGTTTCGAGATAGATCGCGGCGTGCTCTGGCGTGACCTCGAGCCCGTGCTCGTTCCCGCTCAGCTCGTGTTCGCGATGCTGGGCATGGGCGCGACCATGACCCTCGGGGACTTCCGCGGCATCGTGAAGGATCCGCGCGGGCTCGGCATCGGCCTGGTGCTGCAGGTGGTCTGCGTTCCGCTCATCGCCCTGGCCTTCATTCACGGGTTGGGGCTCGAGAAGGGCTGGGCCGTGGGGCTCTTGCTGGTGAGCGTGGTGCCCGGCGGCGCGTTCTCGAACCTGCTCACGTTCCTGAGCAAGGGGAACGTCGCCCTGAGCATCTCCATCACCACGCTCACCACGCTGGGGTGCATCTTGACCGTACCGCTCGCGCTGCGGTTCGCGGCGGGCACCTTCCTACCGTCGGACTTCGCCTTCCCCGTCGCGCGCATCGTGCGGGAGATCTTCGGCTACCTCTTGGCACCGCTGGCCCTGGGCATGGTGGTTCGCCGAGTGGCGCCGGGGCGCGCCGCTCGTTTCTCCACGTGGTGCATACGCGCGAGCCTGGCGCTGATCTTGGCCATCAGCGTGGGCTCCGTCGGCAGCGGCCGCATCCGTGTGATCGCCTACGGCTGGCAGCCTCCGCTGGTGATCTTCCTCTTCGGCGTCGCGCTCGCGCTGCTCATCCCTCAGCTCAGCCGAATGCTCGGCCGTTACGACGAAGACACCGTCGCCATCGGCCTCGAGGTCACCGTGCGCAACGTGGGCCTCGGACTCTTGCTGGTGCACTTCTTCTTCCCAGGCCAGGAAGCGCAGGGCCACGTGCTCTATTCCGGGCTGTTCTACGCCGGCGTGTCGCCGTTCTTCGCGCTGCCGCTGCTGTTCTTACATCGCCTCGGCCGGGGTGCGGTGCCCTTTCGCAAGCCGCACCCCCGCCCTCAACCCGCGTCGAGCTCGGCGAGCAGCGCCTGAGCCTGCGGGTGATCGGGGTTGTCCGTGAGCGCCTTGGTGACGAGCAAGCGCGCGCGACGCGCGTCGCCCTTGTTGCGGGCGATGAGGGCGAGCTGGAACTGCGCGTGGGCGCGCATCGCGTGGCCCATGTCCGCGGGCTCGCCGTCGGCTCCCGGACGCAGCATGGTCACGGAGCGATAGGCCCGAGCGGCGATCTCTTCGTGGTCCAGATCCAGCGCCAGCTGCCCGAGCTCCAAAGCGATCCGCGGGTTCTTCATGTCCATTTCGAACGCTCGAGTGAGCGATCCGAGGGCGTCGTCCAAGAGGCCTTCTTGAAGCTGAAGCCGTGACATCTCCTGGTACACCGGGGCGAGCTCCGGCATGCGCCGGCCGCGGTTGGCGGCGACCAGATCTCCCAGCAGTGTCATGGCCTCGGTGCCGCGGCCCGTCATCGAGTAGCCGCGAGCCAGAAGCACGATGCCGTCCACGTTCTCGGGACTGAGCCCCCGCGCTTCTTCCAAGATCTGCACCGCGTAGGGCGCGTCGTCCTCGGACGCCAGCAGCAGGGCGCCGGCATGCAGCAGATGGCCGAGGCGTACGCCGACCTGCTGCTCGTTGCGGGCGTCCTCCAGCACCAGCTCTGCGAGCTCTCGGTGCTGCCCCGTGGCTTCGTACATGGCGCGCAAGCGCTCCCGCAGGCGAGTGTCCGCGGGTGCTGCCTTGAGCGCGCGTTCGAGCCCACCGCGTGCATCGGCAAAGCGCCCGGCACGTTCGCAGGCGTCTGCGAGGGCCAGCGCGACGTCCGTGAGCTCCCCGCCCTCCACCAGCGCGATCAGCTTGCGATACGCCGTGGCCGCACCGTCCCAGTGCTCCGTCCGCGCCTCCAGCTCCGCGAGACGGCGCAGGGTCTCGGTGTCCTTGGGGGCCTCGCGAACCAGCTCCCCCAGGCGAGCCCGCGCGCCCTCCACGTCTCCGGCCTGTTCCAAGACGCTCACCAACCAGAGCGACAGCTCCTGGTCGCGTGGCGGCTCCGCTCGCAGCAGCGCCCGTTCCAGGGCGCCGACCAGGGCCTCGGTGACGTTCATGCCCAGGGCTCGCGCTGCTTCCAGCGCTTCGAGCGCCTCGTCGGAACGATCCACGTCGTCCAGAAGCTGCGCCTTGGCGACCAGAAGCTCTCCGTCCACGGCTTCTTCTCCGAGCAGCTCGTCGACGATGGGCAGCGCCTCGGCCTGCTCTCCCGCGTTGCGATGCGCCTCCAACATGCGACCGAGCAGCTCGCGGTCGTCCGGGGCCACGCGGATCGCATCGCGCAACAGCCGGGCAGCGCGGGGGGCGTCGCAGCGCTCCAGCAGGGCGTCGCGGATCTCTACGTGCGTCGGGCAGGCGACGAAACCGAGCTCCAGGGCGCGCTCCGCGCCTTCGTCGTCTCCCTGCTCGTTGCGCATGTCCACCAGCCGCTCGGCCAGCTCCAGCGCGGCTTCACCGCGCTCCACTCGCAGCAGTGCTTCGAGAGCATCGGCGATCAGGAACGCGTCGTCCTTTTGCTCGGCCAGGCGCAAAACGGCGCTCAAGATCTCGCGATCGCTCTTGTCCCAATCGAGCACCGCGAAATACACGTCGAAGGCGTCATCCGGTCGTCCGGCGGCTTCCAAGAGCTTGCCGAGCTTCGAGGACGTCTGCAAAAGCTGTGGAATGTCCTGCCGGTCCTTGGCGGTGTCGATGCGAGTGACCAATAGCGCCGTCAGCTCGTCCTGACGCCCGGCGCGCTCGAGCAAGCTCGAGAGCAGCTCCGCCGCGCGATCCTGCCCAGGATCCTCTTCCAGGATCTCCCGCAAGATGTTGGCCGCTTCGTCGTCCTTGTCGTCGTCCAGCAACAGGTTCGCCTGCTCCAGCCGCAGGCGCGCGCGATCCGAGAGTGAGTCGACCAGCGGGACGGTCTGCGTGATGACCTGGACCAGGCGCTCGGTGTTCCCCAGACTGCGGTACACCTCGAGCAGCGGCTCCCATACTTCGCGATCCGCCGCTTCGCTCTCGAGCAACCGCTCGTAGATGTCTCGGGCTCGCTCCGCCTCGCCCAGCTCCGCGTGGGCGCGGCGCGCGACCTCCAGCAGCACTCCGCGGGCCCGGTCCGGGGGCAGGAACGTGGCGGCCTCCTCGCGCAGCGCGACGGCGCGCCCGACCTCTCCTGCGGCTTCGAGGTGACTCGCCAGCGCTTGCCGCACCCAGGCCGCCTCGTCGTCCGAGAAGGTGACGTCGTCCCCCGCGAGGGCGGCCTCCAAGAGCGAACGCCCCAACTGCGGATCTTCCAGACGCGTCGCCACTTCCACGCCCTCCCGCAGGGCGTCGCTGACGGGTCCGCCGAGGCGCACCACACGCAAGAGGGCGTCGCCCAGGGCGCGGTCGTCTCCCTTCGCCCGGACCACCGCCTCGAAGGCGCGGACCACGCGTTCGTCGCCGGAATCGAGCACCGTGCGGAGCAGCGCCTCGGCGCGCTCCAGGTCCGGGGACAGCTCCAGGGCGCGCTCGAGCACCTCCACGCCGTGCAACCGCGTGTCTTCCGCGGCGAGCCGCACCGCCGCCAGACGATAGAACGGATCGGCCCCCTCGCGACCCGCCTTGGCGCGCGACCAACCCGCCACCCGCCGCTCGAGCACGCGTGCCTCGGCGTCGGCGTCGCCGAGCCAGTCGTACACCTTGCCGAGCGCCGCCCAGGCGCGGTCGTCCTTCGCCTCCGCGCTCTCGAGCTGCTCGTGGATGTGCTGGGCGCGGCGCTGCAGATCCGTCTCCACCGAGGCCAGACCACCGAGGCGTTCCGCGTGCAAAAACGCGAGGTCCGCCAGCGCGCGCGCGGCCTCCGCCGGGCTGTCCGCCCGCTCGAGGCGGGTCTGCACCGCGCGGGCCACGAGATCGTAGCGCTCCCGCGCGCGCATCGCGGACTCGAGGCACGCCGCTTCCCGCGCGCTCTCGAGGGCGGCTTCGAACGCCGACTCCACGAACTCCGCCGCGCGCGTCTCGTCCCCCGAGCGCAGAGCGATGTCGCTGAGATCCAGCAGCGCTTCGGCGCGGCTCGGCGCGTCTTCCTCGTCGGCCCGGCCGAGCACCAACAGCAGCGCGCGGTACATCCGCTCGGCGCGCTCGAGCTGTTCTTCCTCGAAGGCGAGCTTGGCCAGCGCCTGCAGGATCCCGGGATGTGCCGGGTCGATCTTGGTCGCGACGTCGAGCTCGGCGATGGCCTCTGCCCGCCGGTCCGCCGCCAGGGCCACCCGCGCGAGCTGGAAATGCACGAGCGCACGATCCTTGGGTCGCCGAGAACCGTAGCGCTCGATCTGCGCTCGGAGCACGCCGGTCGCGTCCTCGAAGGCCCCCGCCTTGGTGTACGCCTCTGCCAGCGCCAGTCGGATCTTGGGATCGTCTGGATCGATCTCGATGGCCCGAGATAGCAGCGGCACGGCTTCTTGTGGAGCACCGCGGCGATGCACGTGCAGACGCGCGGCCTCTCGGAGATGGCCGAGGCGGCTCTTGTCGTCCGGCGCCTTGGCAGCTTCCTCGGTGAGCAGTCGAGCCAGCGGGCCCCACTCTTCGGCCTCACGATAGAGCTCCGCGAGCCGCGCCCGCACGGCCCCCGCGTCGAGCGCCGTCGTCAGCGCTTGCTCGAGGCGTGCCCGCGCCGTATCGGCATCATCCGAACGCACGTAGGCTTCCGCCAGGGCCAGGGCGCGATCCGCCAGCGCTTCGCGGGACGACTGCGCGCACAGCCACTCGAGGACCTGCGCCGCCTCGGCCCACTCCTCGCGGTCGCGATGGATCTTGGCCAGCGCTTCGAGCGATGCCTCGCCACCCAGGGCGGCGCCCTCGCGGTAGTCGGCCATCGCGCGGTCCACGTCCCGCAAGCGCTGCTCGGCGATGTCGGCCGCCCGAGCCCACAGCGCCGCCGCCGCGGCGGGGCTGCCGAGCGTCACGCGACAGCGTGCCTGCTCCTCCCACAGCGCCGCGAGCTTGGAGTAGGCCTCGGCGTCCTCCAACAGCTTGGCCAGCCGCGTGACCGAGCTCTGGGCGATCTCGTCAGCGGGATCCTCCTCGAACAGATCGCGGAACAGCTCGATGGCGTGGTTCGGATCTCCGACGCGGTCCGACGCGATGCAGGCGGCTTCCCGCAAGTGCGAGCGGCGCTCTTCGCGGGAAAACGGCATCTTGGACGCGTCCAGCAGCAGCCGCACCACGTCGCGATGGCGGCCCTCGTGCGCCAGCTTGCCGGACAGCTCCGACACCGCCCAACGCGCGGCGGTCTCCGGCCCGCTGCCGGGAGCGGCGTGCTCGTCCCAGGCCTCGACCGCCAGAGAGAGCAGACGCTCCGCGAGGGAACGCCCGAGATCGCGGTCGTCGACTTCGGTCGCGGCAACTTCCATCGCCCGCGGCCAGTCCTCGGCCCGCACGAAAGCCGCGAGGCTTGCCGGCAAGTCCCCCGTGCGGCTCTGGTGCACCGCACCGAGATCCGACAACAGCGCGCGTCGCCGCTCGGGATCGTCGTTCCGGCGAACCTCCGCCTCGATCGCCAGCGCCAGCTCGTCGAAGCGCCCTTCGGCGGAGAGCAGCGCGGACAGCGCCTGGAAGCTCTCGTCGTTCACGCCCAGGTCGCGCTCGATGGCCTGCCACAGATCGATGGCACGGCTGGCGTCGCTCAGGCGCTCGGCAACGATGCGCGCGACCGCGACGCGATCGCTGCGCTGGCGTTCTGGATCTTCCGTCAGCTGAGCGCGCTCGGTCAGTGCTTCGACCAGCTCCGCGTGGCGCTGTGCCGCATCCAGGGACGCGACCAGACCGTCCAATGCGTCGGCGTCTCGTGCGTCGTCCGCGAGCCGCACCCGCCAGTTCTTGGTGGCGCGGTCGAAATCCGACAGGCGCTCATGGGCAACGTGCGCAGCGTTGCCGAGCGCCGCGCGACGCCGGTCGGGCTCGCTCTCGAGCTGCGCCAGGCGCTCCAGCACGTCGCACCGCTCGGCCACCCGATCCGTCGCCTCCAGCAGACCATCGAGCTCGCGGGCAGCGCCGAGCGCCGGCTCGCGCCGATCCCCCGCCAGCTCCAGAACCGCTGCGTACAGCTCGATGGCGCCCGCGGCGTCGCGCATCTCGTGCTGTCGCACACCGGCAGCTTCCGTCACCAGGCCGATGCGCTCGTCGATGTCCCCCGAACCGTCCGCGATGGTCACCAGCAGCGAGGCGCGCCTCTCCTGCTCGTCGAGCTGACCGGCGAGCTCCCCGAGCCGCGTCCGGTAGCGCATCTCGCCGGGCGCCAGCGCGACCAGCTGCGCCACGGACTCGAAGGCGCCCGCGGTGTCGTTCAGCTCGCCCAGCCGCAGCTCGACTATGGCCTCGAGACCGGTGATGCGCTCCTCCTTGCTCGCGGCCAGCTCGAGCTCGATCTCCAACATGCGCGCGACGTCCGTCAGGCTGCCTGCCGCCTCGTATTCCTTCTTCAGGAGCTCCGCCGCCGCGTGGCGCACCGATATCGCACGCTGTTTCTTGCCCTTCTTCTTCTTGCCTTCGCCCTCCGGCGCGATGGACGGGGGTGCGATGGAGTCCCGGGCCGCCGGCAGCTGCACCAAGCGCTCGAGCAGATCCCGCACGCTCTGCCCCTGTCCGCCGTCCGCCAGCATGGCGTCGATGAGCTCGAAGGCGGACACCGGATCCGCCAGATCCAGCCACAGCCCGGCGATCCGCGCTCGGAGCTCCGAGAGCTGAGATCCGCTGAGGCTGGGCAAGCGCCCGGAGAGCAGCTGGATGAGCGGCTCCACGTGGCCTTGCCGCTCATACAGGCGCTCGAGGGACGCCTCGATGCGGCCGTCTCCCGGGGACAGCCGATTGAGCTGTTCCAGGTATCCGATGGCGCGCTCGGAGTCGTTGGCGAAATCCTTCGCCGCCATGGACGCTTCGCGCAAGAGCTCCATCTTGGCGCCGTCGTCGTCACTCCGCGTGAGCGCCTCGTCGTAGAGTGCGAACAGCTCGGGCCAACGACCAGACGCGTTGAACGCGAGCTTCAGGCGGTCGAAGGCCCAGGTGGCCGCCGGCGCCAGCGTGAGCACGCGCCGGAGCAGCTCCACGACGCGTTCCTGATCGTCGAACCACTCTTCCGTGAACTCCACCATGCGGCGGCCGAGCTCTTCGGCGATCTCCGGGCTGAGATCGTCGGTGAGGGACGCGGCGTAGGCGTCCGCCACCGGTCCGGGCCGATCCAGGTGGCGAGCGGCGCGTTCGGCCGCCTCCCACAGCGAGTCCTCCGTCGGCCGCTCCTCGGCGCCCCGAAGCGCGATCGCCAAGATGGCTTCGTCGTCTCCGCTCTTGCAGTCGAGGAGATCCGCGAACCACCGCCCGCGGGACTCGGCCAGCTCGTCGAGACCCGCGCTCACCGCGAGCAGGGACTCCAAGACCTCGGCTTTCTCCTCGGGGGTCTCCGCGCTCGCAGCCAAGCGCTCCAGCAGGGCGGCCGCTTTGGGCCGCGCCGTCTCGTAGGCCAGCGCCGTTCGCACCAGCCGCAGGGCGTCGGCGTCTCCAGGGGCCGCGTCGAGAATGGATTCCAGCACGGCGATCGCTTCGTCGGCCCGCTCCAGGCGCTCCAGCAATATGGACGCCATGCTGAGCTCGACGGCCGTCTTCGCTTCCCCTTCGCTGCGCCCGGCGAGCTCCTTCAGCGTGTCCAGCGCGCCCTGGGCGTCGCCGGACACGGCCTGCAGACGCGCGAGCTGGCTCATGGCGTCGGTGCGCTCGGGATCGTGCTCCAGCACCCGTTGATAGACCCGCGCTGCCTCCTCCGGGCTCTCGAAGGTCGTCTCCTCCGCCACCGCCCAGGCCATCAGTACGGTCGTGGGGTCGGCCGCATGAACGGCGCGCCACTCGAACAGCCAGCGTCGATCGGCGACCCGCGCCGGGGTCAGCTCGCCGCCCGCGAGGAACACGTTGAAGGCGTCGGCGATCTGCGGCGAGTCGTCCCCCTCGCCGTGCAACAGGCGCCGGTAGATCTCCGCAACCTCGTCCCGACGGCTGGCATCCCCGGCGAGGATGCGCGCCTTGGCCACCAGCACCTGGCGCACCTTGGGCCCTTCCGAGGGCGCCCGCTCGAGCACCGCGTCGAGCAAGTGCACGAACACGTCTCGAGCCGCGGCGTCGGCCACGCTCGGCTCCAGCGCCAGCACGATACCGGCATGGTCTCGTTCGTCCCCGCCGGCGCCGAGCACCACCGCGAAGGGCTCGGGGATCTTGTGCCACTGCCCCGAGCGCGCGTAGAGCTCCACCAGCCGCCGCGCGGCCTCCGCGTCGTTCGGCGTCACGCCGAGCACGCGCTCGTACAAGCGCCGTGCGCGCTCGTCATCCATTGCCGCTTCGCTGAGCCGCGCACCTTCCAACCACGCGGCGGCGGCACGTTCTCCCTCCCCCAGCTGCTTGGCCAACACCAGGCCGAGCTTCTCGAGCAGCGCGGCGCGTTCTTCCGGCGGCGCCGCCGCCACGCGGCGCTCCAGCACCACCTTCAACGTCTCAGCGTCGTTGTTCGCGTTGGCCAACAGCTCGATGTTCTCGAGCTGTACGTCGTCGAGCTCGGTGGAGGAAAGCAGGTCTCGGTAGTGCGCGAGGGCGCGCAGCGCGTCCCCGGCTTCTGCCGCCACCTCCGCCATGCGCACCAGCGTGGCGATGCGCCGTTCGCCCTCCCACAAAGGCAGCGCCCGCGACAGCTCGCCATACAGCGCGCGCCAATCGCGAGCCGCCGCGAACAGCTCACAGAGCGCTCGGTGCGCGGCGAAGTCCTTCTCGTCGTCGGAGAGCGCCAACTGGTGGGTCTGCACCGCACCGGCCACGTCTCCCAGCTCCTGCTGCAGCGCGGCCATCGCGTGCAAGATCTCCCGGCGTCGGGCCGGCTCGTTGGGACGCTCCAAGGCGGAGCGATAGAGCGCCAGGCGCTCCTCCGGGCTCCCCTGCTGCGCGAGCAGCTCGTCGATGCGACCGAGCAGCTCCGCGCTCGTGGGCTCGAAGGCCAGCGCACGCCGCAGCACCTCCACACCGCCAGCGATATCTCCGCCGGCGACGAGGGCATCGCCGGCCGCTCGAGCCAGCGCCGACAGCTCCGGGTCGTCCACCGGGCGATCTCCCAGCGCTTGCATCAGCGCCGCCGCCCGCGCTTTCGCCGAGCCCACCTGCTCGGCGATCTCCTGCACCCGGCCGAGCCAGTACGCAATGCGATCCCGGGCTCCATCGACGCTCGCGGCCAGCGCCTCGGTGGCCAGGGCGAGCGCCCGCTCGGGCTCGTCGAGCACCCCCGCGGCAATGCTCACGGCCTCGTCCAGGCTCGCGATGCGATCCGCCGGGTACTCCGCCAGCGCTGCCTTGGTCTCGAGCACGCGCACCAACCCCGTGCCCGGTTCTTCCGCCCGGAAGATGGGCTCGAGCACCTGAGCAGCCTCGGCGCGGGCGCCCTCGTTCGACAGCAGCTTTTCCACGGCGGCGCGCGTGCCCTTGTCGGACGGATCCGCAGCCAGAGCGCGCTGATAGGCCGCCAGCGCTCCAGCGATGTCGTCCAAGCGAGTCAGGCGCACCTGCGCCAACCGCCCGAGCACCTGCGCCTGTTCCTCCGGCGGCGCGATCTCCACCTCGCGCTCGAGCACCCACGCCAGCTCCTTCCACTGCTTTTCCTGCTCGAGTAGCGGAATCATCCGGGCATGCGCTTCGCGCGTGGAACCATATTGGGCGATCAGCGCCCGCCACGCCCCCAGCGCCGCCGCGCGATCGCGCCCCGCCGTGGTCCGCAGCTCCGCCGCGCGGAACGCGAGCTGTCGAGCTTCTTCCGGATCGCGCACGCGCTGGGCGCGCCGCTCGATCACTTCGATCAGCCGTTCGGTGTCGCCGCTCGCTTCGTACAGCGTGGACAGCCGCCGCAGGGCTTCGTCCGCCCAGGGCGAGTCCACCAGCCCTTGCCAGGCGTGGATCGCCCGCGCGCTGTCGTCGATCTCGCCTTCTGCGAGCTTGGCCAAGCGGCGCGCCGCCGCATGCCGCAGCTCGGGGTTCGACTCCAAGCGCACGGAGACCTCCAGCGCCGCCGCCAACGCATGCAGGTTGCCGCTCTCGGCGTGCAGGTCGGCGAGATGGCGCGCCGCGACCAGCATCGCGCGCTCGTCCTCGCCGCCATCGAGCACCTGCTGGAATGCGGCCTCGGCGCGCTTCACGTCGCCGCTGCGCAGGTACACCGTGCCGATCTCGGCCCCGACCCGGGAGCGGACCGCCGGGTCCTTGCAGCTGCCCAGCGCCCGGGTCAGGAGCCGCGCGGCTTCCGTGGGCTGCTCCAAGGACAGCGCCAGCTCCACGTAGGCGCGGCGGCCCTCGTCGTCTCCGGGGTCTGCGCTCACCACCGGGCCGAGGAGCTCGAACGCCCCTGCCGGGTCGCCCTGATCGCGGCGGATCAGCGCCAAGCGCCGCTGCACTTCCATGCGCCGCGGACCACGCGCCAGCTTGAGCTCCATGTTGAGCATCGCGGCGGCCCGCTCCGAGAGTCCCAGCTTGTCGTACGCGTCCGACAGCGCCGCGGCCGCGCGCGCCGCAACCGCACGGTTTTCGACCAGCGCTTCGGCGACGTCCATGGCCAAGGCGTGGCCAGGCTCGCGCAGAAGCAGCGCTTCCACGTGAGGGATGGCGCGATGCGGCTCGCGCACGTCGTTGGTGTACAGCTCCACCAAGCGGTTCTGGATCCGCGCCGCGTCTTCGTCGGAGACGGGCGGCTCGCGCAGCAGCGCTTGCTCCAGCACCTTCGCCGCCTCGCGGGGCTTGCCGGCGGCAATCAGCCGAGCTTCGAGATCTCCCAGCGCCCGCGCGTCGCTCGGATCGAGCCGCAAGATCCGCTGACACACGTCGATGGCCAGCGCATCGGAATCACCTTGACCATCGAGCAACTCCAGGGCCCGCCGCAGTCGAGCGAGCTGGCTCTCCGGCTCCCGCTCGTGTCCCGCCAAGTCCGCTTGCAGCTTGGCCAGACGACCCCGATCGCCGGTCTCGACGAGGAGCGCCTCCATCCGCTCGATCACGCCAGGAGCTCCCGGCGCCACCGTCAGCGCCCGCTCTGCATAGGCGATGGCGCCATCTGGATCACCGAAGTCGTCGGCGAAGAAGCCGACCGCATGTAGGAACACCTCCGCCTGGTGCTCCGGCGACAGCAGCTTGATCCGGCGATCCTGCGCCAAGTGCTCGTATGCAAAGGCAAGTTCCGCCAGCTTGTCGTCCCGCTCGGCGCTGCGGTGGAGCTTCGCCCACAGCTCGGGGTGGGGTTGGCCCTTGGCGGCTGCCGTGACGAGCGCGTCGAGCACCGGATCCGGCGACTCGAGCGGTTGGTCGAGCAGCCCATCGAGCTCCTCGATTCGCAGTACCCTCTTCGGTGAGTTCATGACCCTCGCGTCTCCCCGGCCGGGGTCAATAACGCTAACAGACTCGCGAGCTTTCTGGACGTTGTCTCGTCTCACCGATGAGGGGCTGTGGCGCATCGCAGCAATCTCGGAAAAGGCCGAAGGGGAGCGGGTGCGAGGATGTGTCCAGAGGTAGGTGCGCGCAGTGATGTCTGATCGGTCCACCCATAGCGAGGGCGCGCTAGCGTGGGCCCATGTTCGAAACCGCGGAGCTCTCGAGGACCCTCGACAAGAAGGAATACGAACGGCTGAGTGAGACGCTGAGAACGCGACTGCTCGAGCTGCAGCACCGGCTGGTCCAGGATCCGAAGTTCTCGGTCGTCATCTTGATCGGCGGCGTGGAAGGCGCCGGCAAGGGCGAGCTCTTGAATCTGCTCTTCGAGTGGATGGACGCTCGCCACCTCGCCACCCGCGCCTTCGGCTTGCCGACGGAAGAAGAGGCCGAGCGCCCCGAGTACTGGCGCTATTGGATGGCGCTTCCCCCCAAGGGCCAGGTCGCGGTGTACCTCGGCTCCTGGTACACGGCGCCGATCGTTTCGCGGGTGATGGGCGATAGCACCGACGCCGAGCTGGACTCCGCCATGCAGCGGGCCGCGGACTTCGAGCGCTCTCTGGCCAACGACGGCACCTTGATCATCAAACTGTGGCTCCACATCAGCGAGAAGGAGCAGAAGCGTCGATTCAAGGAGCTATCCAAGTCCAAGCGCACCGCCTGGCGCGTCACCAAGGACGACTGGAAGAAGCACTCCCACTACGACGAGTTCCGCAAGGTGTGCGAGCGCGCCATTCGCCACACCAGCACGGGCCAGTGTCCCTGGACGGTGATCGAAGGCACCGACGCCCGATACCGTAACGCCACCGCCGCCCAACACATCGTGGATCGCCTGACCGAGCGCCTGGACGCTCCCGCCGTGGAAGGCGTGCGCCAGGCCGCGGACCCCAACATGCCGGACCCCGAGACGGTGCTCGACACGTTGGATCTCGAGCAGAAGCTCGACCCGGCGACCTACGAAGAGCGCCTGGAAGAGCTGCAGGCGCGTATGAACGCCCTCAGCCGCAAGCTCCGCAAGAAGAAGCGGAGCCTCACCCTCGTCTTCGAGGGCTGGGACGCCGGCGGCAAGGGTGGCGCCATTCGCCGCATCACCCGCGCCCTGGACGCCCGCCAGTACCGCGTGATCTCCGTCGCCGCCCCCACCGACGAAGAGCGCGCGCACCACTACCTGTGGCGTTTCTGGCGTCACATCCCTCGCCGCGGCCAAGTCACCATCTACGACCGCAGCTGGTACGGCCGCGTGCTGGTGGAGCGCATCGAAGGCTTCGCTACCGAAAGCGAGTGGAAGCGCGCCTACAAGGAGATCGACGACTTCGAAGAGCAGCTCGTCGACCACGGCATCATCGTCGTGAAGTATTGGCTCCACATCAGCCGCGACGAACAGCTCGCGCGCTTCGAGGCCCGCGAACGTGAAGCCTGGAAGCACCACAAGATCGGGCCGGAGGATTTCCGCAACCGCGAGAAGTGGAACGCCTACGAAGCCGCCGCCAACGAGATGATCGAACGCACCAGCACGGAGTTTTCCCCCTGGGTCCTGGTGGAAGCCGAGGACAAGCGCTTCGCTCGCATCAAAGTCCTCGAGACGTGCTGCGAAAGTATCGAGAAGGCCCTTTGAATTTGGTTGTTGGCCCGGCGCGATCCCCGTCGCGCGTCCCATGTACAATCCACAGCACGTTGGCCACTCAGCTTCCATGACCGACCCGGCCCCGCGCTTGCTCCACGCCCTCGCGCGTCGCGGCTGGACGGTGCGCCGCTCAGCAGTCCCACGCCCGCTGCTGCCCGAGGCCGTCGCGTCCCGCTATTCCGATCTTCCCCCCAGCCTCACGGCATTCCTCGCTGGGCTCGACCTGTGCCGGAGTCCAGACGACACGGCCTGGTTCCTGACCGCCGACGACTACGCCCGGGTTGAAGGGCCCGGCTTCCGTTGGAACGAGCTAGAGCTCATGGCCCTCGAAGCGTGCGAAGACGACGCGGACGCCCAACGCGAGATTGCGGCGTTCTGGGATCGTCACTTCCCGTTCTTACTCGCAGTGCACTCGGACTACGACTATCTCGCGGTCCGGATAGCGGACGGCGCCATCGTCCACGGCTTCGCCCCAGAGTGGGAAGATCCCTCTCCTATCGCGCTCAGCTTCTCGGACTTCGCCCTGGACTTCGCGCGCGCCGCCTCCGGCAACGCCCCGTTCCCCCTCTCGATCTTCCTCGGCCCGCGCTAGGGTGCACGGCGGCGGTCACGACATCTCCCCACCAGACGCGAGGCGGGCCGCAGTACCATGCCTGCGCATGGCAGAGTTCCGAACGTTGCGTGGCTTCACGGCCGGCGCCGAAGCGAGCGAACCTGAGCGCTACGCGTTCTCCGCAACCCTGCGGGTCTCCGGAGACGACTTGGACTTCGCTGCCATCCAGGCAGCGCTCGGCCATTCAGCAACGTCGTCCTACCGCAAGGGCCACCGGCGAGGCCCACGGTCTCCAGAAGCGCGCCACGACATGTGGCAGCTGGCGTCGGACCTTCCTGAAGACCGCCCCCTGCACGAGCACATCGATCGCGTGTGGAGCCAGGTCCGGCACGCCACGGCATTCCTCATCGCACTGAAGCGCAGCGCCAAGGTCGACGTCTTTCTCGGCTACAGCTCCAACATCGACCACGCCGGCTTCGAGATCCCCCACACCAGCCTCGAGATCTTCCGAGCACTAGAAATACCGTTGGGCGTATCGATCGTGATCGTCTGACGCTTTGCCCTCTTCGCCCACGACGAGCAGGCAGATGAAAGAACCGGATCTCACCCCGTACTCCCGCGCAGCGTTCGACGCCCTCGGCGTCGACACACCCGCGGCCCGAGCTCACGCCGACGCCCTTGCCCATGCCGTGATCCTCAAGTTGCATTGCCTGCTGCGAGCCGAAGTGCAGAGGGTCGCGGACGAGCTCAACGCCCTTGGGCATGATCTTCGTCCCGAGGGAGACTCCCAACCCGGAGAGTACTGCTACCGCGACGAATCACCCACGGGCCCATGCCGCCTCCGCCTCGCGTTCGACATCACCGTGTCCACCGGCTACGCGCACCTCACAGAGCCCGAGAGCTGAGCCCGACGCGAGCCGAGGAGCACGGATGTTCGTCTTGGTTCGGAAAATCTCGCCGTACAGCGGAAGCGCTCTCCTGCTCGGCGTCTTCCGCTCCGCCGCTCGTGCCGAAGAGCAGCGCAGCCGCTATCTTCAAGGCGTCGTGCACAGTGGCAACGACCCGTGGGCCCAGCAGGCCTACCACGAGGTGACGGATGGCGACGTGACCACAGTGGAGCCGCCGGCACCCGATCTCCCCACGCCCTCGCAGCACGTCTATGTCGTCAGCGCCTACGCCGAAGCCTTTGGCCAAGTCGTTCGCACGTTCGAAGGGTTGTTCGATACCCACTCCGCCGCCGAGGCCTTTGGCCTCGAGCTCGAAGCCAAGAACGATGAACCGTTCGCCTTTGGCTACGGCACCGCTCTCGTCCCCATCGACGAGCTCTCACCCGATCCCAACGGCTATCCGGATCTCGAGACGGACGATTTCGAGTGACTCGCACCACGCGATCCCCATCCTTCTGCTCCACTTCCCACGCGGCCGACGGGAATCGCCGTCCCACTCTTGGCCGGAGCTCTGAGTAGTGACCCACGAAACCCAGCTCCGAGAGGACGACCAGCTCGTGGAACGTCGTCCGACAGCTGACGGCCAACGGCAGTTCCCCTCAGGGCTCTGTGCTGACGTCGCCACTCCTCCCCCGCGTTCCGCTCCACTACTTCCGCTGGCGCGCGTCCGCCACAACATCGCCGTCACGTCACCACCACCGCCCTCGCATCCGCTTCCGCACGCGCATCCGCATCCGGATCCGCATCCCGCATCCGCATCCCGCATCCGCCCCCGGATCCCCATTCGCGTCCGGGTCCGCCCCCGCTCTCCGCCGGCTCTACTTCACGCTCACCCGAACGGCGGCCCCGTCCTTCACGAGCTCTTTCAAGTCGCCTTTGGCGACCTGCTTGTCGATCTTCACCGTCGCATGGCCGCAAGCGACGGCCGTCACCTGCACGGTGCCGAGCTCCTTCCCATCGACGCTGACACGCCCACGCGCCCCTGCACGGATCCATGGCGTGCGCGGCAGCGCGACCTCGAGCACCTTTCCGTCGAGCCGTTCGGCCGTACCCTCGAGGACTGCCTCGGCGGAAGACGTCTTCGCCGCTCCACTCCCCTTGTAGCAAGCGGCGACGCTGCCCACCTTGGTCCCGCAAAAGAGCCCCTGCTCGGGCGCCGCGGTGAGATTCTTCAGCGTCACCAGCCGCTCCGGCGTCTTGTCGCCGGGATACGCCCCGCCGTTCGCGAGCACGAAGTCGTTCGTCAGGTACACGGCTGAATACATCGGGCCGCTGACCAGGGCGGAGCCGCAGAACACGCCGTTGTCGAGAGTGAGCTCCCCGACGATGGTGCCCGCCTTGCCGATGGTCGTCCCGAAGAGACGATGGCCATCCGGGGAAAACGCCAGCGGATCGGACTCCACGGTGAAGACTCCCAGGTCGCGCGAGCCCTTCCGGGAGAACAGCCGAACGGTGGGCGGCCGCTCCTGACCCGCCTTGTGGGAGAACTGGTGGCGAAGGGCCAGCGTCTCGCCGTCAGGGCCGTAGGCCGCATAGGTGGGACGGCCGCCGAGATCGAGCTCGATGGTGCGCGAGACCTTCCACGACTTGGTGTCGAAAACCCGCACCTCGTCCTTGCGAACCAAGGCCAAACGTCCGCGGGCGAAGGCGGCGACCAGATAGTCCGGATCCTTCTCACCCTTCTCTGCGACCTTCGTCACCTTCGCGCCGTCGAGGTCCACCAACTCGCCAAACCAGCGGTTCATCAGGAGCACCTGCTGGTCGTCCAGGAAGAACAGCGATGGGCCATCGCGGAAACCTTCGGAGGCTTCGACCTTGACGCGCTTCAGCTCCTGCCCGTCCTTTGCCGAGAGCAACCGGACGTACTTGTTGCCGTGCTGGCTACCGGCGACCGCCACGTTCCCGTTGGGCGCGATGGCAACCGTGTGGCTGACCCACCCGTCCTCGGTCGGCAGGTCCCACGCGAGCGAGTAGCCGGCGACCTCCGCGGGCAGCTCCGCCTTCGGCTTGGGCTCGGGCTTTGCCTCTGGCGCTGGCGCGCTTTGGACCACCGGCGGCGGCGCCGCCGGTTCCTCCGGCGGCATCGGTGCGACGGGCTCGCTGCGAGGGGTGCCGCCACAGGACCAGAGACCGAGAGCCAAAATGGGAAACAGCGCCTTCGAGTGCATCGGGCCGGGACTATACGGTGGGATCCCAAGAGCCCCATGGTGAAATCCGTGCGCGACGGGTATCGCGCCGCACCGACAAAGGAAGCCGGTCAACGCGGGGCGCGCGTGAGAGTGCTCTGCCCTGGGGCGACGACGCTCAGCCAATAGACGCAGCTGTCGTCCACGGCGATGGCATGGGTGAAGGCGCCGGCCTCCAGCGGATGAAGCGCGACGGGCTCCCCGTCCGCGCCGAGCTTGAAGATGGCTCCTCCGGTGGTCCACTCCGCCCAGTACAGCTCGCCCCGAGAAACGGCGAAGTCGCTGGGAGCGCGGTTCACCAAGATCTCGGCTTCGCCACCGGGGGCGATGCGCCCGATGAGCCCCTTCGGATCGCCCAGCCCCTCGTCGGCAAAGTACAGCGTGTCGCCATCGAGCCGCAGCTGGTCCGACCCGCGCGGAGAAAGCTCGGCGCGCAGGGCCGGCGTCCCTCCCTGCTTGGGCGCACTCCAGATGCTCGAGCCTTCCGCCCAGAACAGCTCCGTGCTGGTGACAGCCACGTTCTTCCAGGTGATGTAGCTCTTCGGAGGAGCGACGATGTCCAGCGCCGTCGCGGGCCCACCCGGTTTGGGCTGCCGTCGCCAGCTGCCGTCCACGAAGGAGTATGCGTAGCTCGCGTCCACGGCGAGCTGATGCGTGACTTCCACGTCTCCCCACGAGATCTTGCGCGGCACGCCACCGCTCCGCGGGACGGCAAACGCGTAGGGAAAGCCGCGGAAGTAGATGCCGCTGCCGTCCACGACGGGCCCGTAGGGGCCGTCGTGGGAGCCGGGGTGCGCAGCTTCGGACGCGTTCCACTGGGCGTTGGTGATGAGCACCTTCGGGGTGCCGAACGTCTTGGGCACGGCCACCATGGTGCCGGGGGTGACGCTCGCGACGTAGATCTGCGAGCCGTACGCGACGATCTCACCGACGTACGGCAGCTTCATGCTGACCGGCGGATCTCCCGGGGAGCACAGGGGCACAGCCTGCGTGGTCGACGAATCGTCGAGCAAGTCGCTGCGACTGCCGCAGCCCAGCAGGCAAACCGCGACGCCGACGTAGAGGGACGAAAAGAATCGCATCCGTGCCTCGCTGCGCGACGGGCATCGCGCCGCACCGACAAAAGCAGACTACTTGGTTCCGTACAGGCGGTCCCCAGCGTCGCCCAAGCCAGGCAGGATGTAGCCGTGCTCGTTCAAGCGATCGTCGATGGCGGGCGTGTAGATGGGCACGTCCGGGTGGTGCTCGTGGAAGGTCTTGATGCCCTCCGGAGCCGCCAACAGGCACATGTATTTGATGCTCTTGGGCCGCGTCTGCTTCACCCGCTCGATGGCCGCCACGGCGGAGTTACCCGTCGCCAGCATGGGATCCATCAGGATCACGTCGCGATCCTCCATCTCGCTGGGCAGCTTGAAATAGTACTCCACGGGGATCAGCGTCTTTGGATCGCGGTACAGCCCGATGTGACCGACGCGTGCCGAGGGTATGATGCGCAGCACGCCGTCGAGCATGCCGGTGCCGGCACGCAGCACGCTCACCAGCACGATCTTCTTGCCTTCCAGCACGTGGCCCTGCATGGGCATGAGCGGTGTTTCCACCTCTTCCATCACCGTCGGCAGATCCCGCGTGACCTCGTAGGCCATGAGCATGGACAGCTCTTGGAGCAGGTTGCGGAAGGTGTACGTGCTGGTGTCCTTCTTCCGCATCAACGTGAGCTTGTGCTGAACCAGCGGGTGCTCGATGACGATGACCTTCTTCGATTCCATCTTCGCTTCCTTCTGATCTCAGAACACGGTTCCGTCGCTGACGATGGCGATGGGCGGCGCGCCGTCGCTGCGGCGCTCGAGCGCCACCTCGCGACCGGCGTGCCAGGTGCCGCCTTCGAGCACCTTGGCCAGCGGCAACGCCTGGGCATCCACTCCCAGCCGCTCGCGCACCCGCGCGGCGGTACGATCCAAGAGCGCAATGGTGAGGGCGCGCCACTCCACCACGGGCTCGTCTCCCGGAGCGTGCCGAACGCGGGTGAGCTCCTCGTGCTTGGGCCTGAGCACGCCCATGTCCACGAAGAGTCCGCCATTGCGGTACTCCGCGAGCCCCGTGAGCCGATCGAGCTCCACCACGCGCAAGCCCAGCTCCTCCAGAGGCTCCACCAGCGAGTAACTGAGCCACTGCGAGAGCTTGTGCAGCGGCACCAACCCCGCGCTCGGCCCCTCGCCGCCGGCCTTGGGGTGCGGCCACACGTCCCCGAGCCCCACGCCGCCCAGGGACAAGCGCCCGGGCCAGATGGGCGAGAGTCCATCGAGCACGGCCGCCAGGATCTCCGCGGCCGGCAGCACTCCGCCCCCGTTCGCGCGCTCCACGAGGTGATCCACCAGGCCGCCGATGCGCGCATCGCTCCCGAACAGATCCGATCGCGCGCGCAGCGCTCGACCCAAGGCCCGCATCAGCTCCACGCGCCCGCCGAGGCCCACCAGGGGATTCTCGGCGCTCACCTGAAACGCTTCCGCGAGCGCCGCCTCTTCGAGCTGCTCGAGTCCTTCCGCGTCGGCCCGCAGCGGCTCGTCTTTGTTCGGCGAGAACGCGCCGCGCACGAAGGCGTGGAAGCTCGCCACCGCCAGGCCTTCGGAGCGCGCGAGCACCGCGCGGGTGCCGCTCTCGCGATAACGCCAGGCAGCGCCGGCTCCCGCATCGAGCAGCACGCTCACCACCACCAGATCGAACAGCGTGCGCGCCCGCTCCCGAGCGTCGAGTCGCGCCAGGAGCGGCTCGATGCTGGCCAGGCGGTCCTCGCCGTGGGCGCGAAAATGCCCCCAGCGGCTGTGATACGGGATGGCGCGGTCGGGGTAGTTCCGCTCGATCACCGAAAGCACCCGCTCCGTCACGCCATCTAAGGCGGCGAGGTCGAGGGCGAAGTGCTCGAGGCGGTCCTGCTCCGCCGCGTGAAACACGTTCTCCGCGCGCTCGCGGATCGTCTCGGGGGCACGCAGCCGCTCGAGGGCTGCGCTTTCCGTATCCGTCGGCACTCCGCGTTACTCCGAGAGCGCCCGGCCCTTGGCCTTCTTGAGCTCGGACTCGTTCGGGATCTCACCGTCGGTGTAGTAGCCGGCCGCCATCTTGGCGTCCATCTCCACGCGCGCGTCCGGCGGAACCAGCTCGTCGGGGATGCGCACTCGATCACCGATCTCGATGCCCGAGCGCACCACGGCGTCGTGCTTCATGTTGCTCATCGAGATGAAACGGTCGATGCGCCGAATGCCCATCCAGTGGAGCACGTCCGGCATCAGCTCCTGGAAGCGCATGTCTTGAACGCCGGCCACGCACTCCGTCCGGGCGAAGTACTGGTCCGCGCGATCCCCGCCTTCTTGGCGCTTGCGCGCGTTGTACACCAGGAACTTGGTGACCTCGCCGAGGGCCCGGCCCTCCTTGCGGAAGTAGACGATGAAACCCACGCCGCCTTCCTGCGCCGCGCGGATGCACTCCTCCACGCCGTGCGCCAGGTAGGGTCGACAGGTGCAGATGTCGGAGCCGAACACGTCCGACCCGTTGCACTCGTCGTGAACCCGGCCGGTGTGCGAAACGCCGGGTTTTCCCAGCTTCTCGATGTCACCGAAGACGTACAAGGTCTGTCCGCCGATGGGTGGCAAGAACACTTCCAGGTCACCCCGGGTGACGAGCTCCGGGAACATGCCGCCGGTCTGCTCGAACAGCGTGCGGCGGAGCGTCGGCTCGTCGGTCCCGAAGCGCCTGGCCACGCCCGGCAGAAACCACACCGGCTCGATCGCCGCCTTCGTCACCTGACAGTCCCCGGCGTTCTTGAGGATCGTGCCGTCGGGCAGCAGGCGTCCGGCGTCCACTGCATCGCGGATCTCCGGCATGTGCAGGTGCGCCTGCGTGATCGCGATCGTGGGCCGCACGTCGAAGCCGTCCGCGATGAAGTCCGCAAACACTTCCTGCACGCGCGCTCCCCACGGATCGATGCTCACGATCTTTTCGGGATCCGCCCACTGCTCGTTGGGACCGATCACCGCCGTGGGATTCGTGTTGGTCAGATCCGCGCGGTGATCCGCATCGAGGGCTCCGGCAGCGATCGCCAGCGCGCGATACACGGCATAGGAGCCCGAGTGCGTGCCGATGGCGTTTCTACGCTCGCGCTCCGTGAGCGTCGCCACGATCGGCCCGCGACGTTTCGGATCCGCGTCGCCCCAATGGATCGGCAGTGGCGGTGGACCGTGAGTACCAGGATGTGAAGTGAGCGCGATGGATTGATACGGTTTCTTCGGCGCCATGAAAGGTCTGTGGTTCCCCTCGCCCGCCCCTGAGGAAGACGGTCGATTAAGCCCAAAAAGGCGCGCTCCGTCCACGAAAGCGACGCATTATCGTCCTGGGTCGCTCATTTCGCAGGGATGTTGGTCCGGCGCGATGCCCGGCGCAGCGCGTCGAAGCTCAGTAGCCGAGGTCCGGCTGGGGGCTCGCGGAGCCCTTCGGCGCGGGCCCGTCGGGCCAGGGGTTCTCCGGCGCCGTGGGCGCGCTGGCGTTGGGCCACGGCGCCTCCGGCGAGCTGGCGGCCGTGGGCGGCTTCCAGGGGTAGACCGGCGCGGGCGAAGTCGCCCAGTGGCTCTCGCTCGGGTAGCCGCGCGGCGCGCGGCAACGCAAGAGCACGTGGTCCTTCGATTGGCTCATGGTCGGATACAGGGCGTAGCCCGCCGGGCAGGTGCGCCCGGCGATCTCGTAACAGGCGCCCTCGTCACCGTCGCAGCTCACGAACAGCATCGGGGAACCGTCCGGTCCAATCACGCGGCGTACGGCTGGCGTGGGAACACACGATGCGAAGCACACTGCGAATAGCAGCGCTCTAGCGGCAAACACGATTCTTACCCGCGACCTTGGCGCGGTAGAGCGCCTCGTCCGCGCGTTGGAACAGCGACGCGGCATCCTGCGCGTTCTCGGGAAACCCTGCCACGCCGATGGAGATCCCGGGATGCAGCGGGATCCCCTCTCGCTCGAAGTGATGCGCATTGACGGCCGCGCGGATTTCCTCCGCCACCTGTGCGCCGGTTTCGGCGCCGAACCCGGACAGCGCTGCCAGGTATTCGTCGCCCCCGAAGCGGCACGCGATCCCACGGCTGCCGAGCACGGAGCCGATCACGCGCCCCGCCTCACCAATCACGTAGGCGCCGAAGAGATGCCCGTGGGTGTCGTTGATGCCCTTCACGCCGTCCAGGTCCATGACCAAGAGTGCCACGGAGCTGCCGTGGTTCCGCGCAGCGTCGATCATCGGAGCGAGCTCTGCGTCGAACTTGCGCCGCACGTAGAGGCCGGACAGATCGTCGATGTTCAGCAGACGCTCGACGACCTGGTTCATGGCCTGGGCGGCGCCGTCTTGCAGCTCCAGACGCACCACGGTGGAGCCGAAGACCAGCGTGTCCCCCGGCCGCACCAGCGCGTCGTTCACGTGCTCACCGTTGAGCATCACGCCATTGGTGCTGCCCAGGTCCACGATGGCCCAGCCGTCCCCGCGGTCCTCGAGGCGCGCGTGCTGCCAGGAGACGAGGCCGTCCGACAGACACAAGGCCGCCGCGGGATCGCGCCCGACGATCACGGTGCGATCCATCACCACCCGGCGCCCCACGTCGTGCTCGCCCCCCGTCATCACCACCAGCACCGGCCGGTGGGGCGCCTTCACCCGGCGGAGCACCTCCGACGAGACCGCCGCATCCGCCTTCAGCGTGCGCGGAGCACCTGCGGGACGCTGACCACCTGCCGGATCGGACACGACCCGGAGGATACCACGCAGCGCCTCAGCGCCGAGGGCCCACCGGCCGGACGCGAGAACGACCGGGTTTGGGCTGGCTTCGCGGCGGGACCAGACAGCCCGGACGACGTCCGATGAGGTCACGACGCCCTGCGGCGATCAGCGCCTCCCGCGCGAGGGGCCACTTGTCTTCGTCCCACCAGTACAAGAGCGCCTTGAGGCGCTTCTTGTCGCGCAGGTCTCGCACCACCGGCACCGTCTCGCCCGTCAGCGGGTCGATGCCGGTGAAATACATGGTGGTGGCGATGGCCATCGGCGTGGGGATGAACTCCTGCACCTGCCGCGGCCGCATTCCGTTCTGCTTCAGCCACAGGGCGAGCTCGATGGTATCCGCGAAGGTCGACCCCGGATGGCCGACGATGAAGTACGGCACCAGATACTGCTCCTTGCCCGCCTTCTCGCTGGCCTGACAGAACGCTTGGGCAAAGCGCTCGTAGCTCTGGATCGCCGGCTTCTTCATGTGCCGCAGCACGTCTTCGTTCGTGTGCTCCGGCGCGACGGAAAGCTGGCCGCCGGTGTGGTGCTCCGCCAGCTCGCGGATGAAGCTGGGGCTCTTCTCGGCCAGGTCGTAGCGGACGCCAGAGGCGATGAAGACCTTCTTGATGCCCGGCTCCGTGCGCACCTTGCGCATCAGCTTCACCAGCGGATCGTGATCGGTGATCAGGTTCTCGCATACCTTCGGGTGCACGCAGGAGAGCCGCCGACAGGCCTGCTCGATGCGCTCGTCCTTGCAGCGCAGCTTGTACATGTTGGCGGTGGGCCCGCCCAGATCCGTGAGCACGCCGGAGAAGCCCTCCATGCGCGAGAGCTGGCGCACCTCCCGGAGCACGCTTTGCTCCGAGCGGCTCTGAATGATGCGGCCTTCGTGCTCCGTGATGCTGCAGAAGGTGCAGCCCCCGAAACAGCCGCGCATGGTGACGACGGAGTCCTTCACCGTGTCGAAGGCCGGGATGCGCGCAGCGCCGTAGGAGAAATGCGGGCGTCGGGCGAAGGGCAGATCGTAGAGGGCGTCCATCTCGCCCTCGTCCAGCGGCAGCGCCGGCGGGTTCATTACCACCGCCTCCTGACCGAACACCTGGATCATGCGGCGCGCGTTGCCAGGGTTCGTTTCCAGCTGGAACTCCCGGCTCATGCGCGCGAAAGCGCGGGGATCGGCGCTCACCTCCTCGAAGGACGGCAACACCAGCGTCTTGCCGTCCGTGACGTGGCGGCTCGGGTCAGCCGTGAACGCCTCGAAGCTCCGAGGGTGCCCCAGGCGGTAGGCGGTGCCGCGAATGTCGCGCAGGTCGCTCACCGCTTCGCCGGCTTGCAGGCGCCGCGCGATCTCCCAGGCGGCGCGCTCGCCCATGCCGAACACGAGCAAATCCGCCTTGGAGTCGAGCAGCACGGAGCGACGGAGCGCGTCGGACCAGTAGTCGTAGTGGGCGATGCGGCGGAGCGAGGCCTCGATGCCGCCCAGCACCACCGGCAGCCCGGGAAACGCACGGCGACACAGGCTGGCGTACACGATACTGGCGCGATTCGGCCGCATGCCGGTGCGCCCGTCGGGGGAGTACTGGTCCTCGCTGCGCGTCTTCTTCTGCGCCGTGAGCTTGTTCAGCATGCTGTCGAGGTTGCCGGCACTGACGCCGACGAACAGCCGCGGCCGCCCCATGCGGAGCACGTCCGCGGTGTCTTCCCAGCGGGGTTGCGCCACGATGCCGACGCGATAGCCGCGTCCCTCGAGAAATCGCGCGACGAGCACGGGGCCGAACGCCGGGTGATCCACGTACGCATCCCCCGTGACGATCAGGACGTCGAGCTCGTCCCAGCCCCGCGCCTCCATCTCTTCACGAGTGGTCGGCAAGAAGGCGCGGAGATCCCGAGCGATGGGCCCGGAGCGGGAACGGCGGAGCGGAGCGGTAGACACCGCCGCCCAGCATAGCAGGCCGTGATAGCGTAGCCGCCGATGCTCGCGGACCTGGTCCAAGTTCGTCCCAGCGAGCGACGCGCCAGCTTCGTCGCCTTCGGCACGCTGCTGGCGCTGATGGCCGGTCACGCCTTGCTCGAGACGGCGCGGGACGCGCTGTTCCTCGCCAAGCTGCCGGCCACCCGCCTGCCCTTGGTGTACCTGGGCGTGGCGGCCATTGCCGTGGGCGTGGGGCGTTTCGCGCCACGCCTTCGCCCCTCGGACTACGCGGCCTTGCTCGGCAAGCTGGTGGCGGCCGCCGCCCTCGGGACCTTCGGCTTCTGGCTGCTTTCGGCCTCGCTTCGGCCTTGGGCCCTGTATGCCGTCTACTTGTGGTCGGCGCTCGTGGCTTCCCTGGTGGTCACCGCGTTCTGGCTGATGCTCAGCGAGCGCTTCACGGTGACCCAAGCGAAGCGCGTGTATGCGTTCATCGGTGGCGGCAGCGTGCTGGGCGCCGTCGTGGGCACCGCCGTCGCTGGCGTGCTCTCGTCCTTCGTGGCGGCGCGCCACCTGCTGCTCTGCTCGGCCCTGGTGTTCGCCCTGAGCGCCGCCGGCCCGCTCTTGCTCTCCCGCTCGGCGGACATCTTCGCCCCGCTCAGCCCGCGCAAGGAGCACGGCAGCGCCCGCGAGGCGATGAAGTCGCCCTACCTGGCGCGGGTCGCGGGGCTGGCCCTGATCGGCACCGTGACGCTCACCCTCGTGGACTACGTGTTCAAGAGCAGCGTGGCGCGCGTCGTTCCCGCGAGCGAGCTCGGCAGCTTCTTCGGCAAGACCTACCTGGCGCTCAATCTCGTGTCCCTGGGCGCGCAGCTGTTCTTGGTGCGGGGCATCGTACGCAAGCTGGGGGTCACCGGTGCCCTCGGCGTGCTGCCACTGCTCTTGACCCTGGGGGCGCCGGTCCTCGCCGTCACCAGCGCGCTGTGGGCGGCGCTGCTGCTCAAGGGCACGGACGGGAGTCTCCGCTATTCGTTGTCGCGCACGGCCACGGAGCTCTTGTTCCTGCCGCTGCCGGAGAGCGCACGCTCGAGCGCGAAGACCGCCATCGACGTGGTGATCCAGCGCGGTGGCCAGGCCCTCGCTTCTCTGGGGATCCTCGCCGCCGTGGCCCTGGACGTCCCGGTGCGCTGGCTCGCCGCCGCCGTCGGGCTCCTCGCGCTGACCTGGTTTTCCCTCTCCCTCAAGCTCCGCTCGCACTACCTGAACCTGTTCCGTCGCACGCTGCAGGAGAGCGCCGCACAGCCGCGCTTCCGGGTCCCAGAGCTGGATCTCTCCAGCCTCGAGGCAGTGATTGCCGCCCTCAACAGCAAGAACGACGCCGAGGTGCGCGCGGCATTGGACTTCTTGGATCAGGAGCAGCGCGCCCGCCTGATCCCCGCATTGATCCTCTACCACCCAGCGACGGACGTCGTGCTCCAGGCCCTCGACATCTTCACTCGCGCCGAGCGCGACGACTTCGTCCCCATCGCGGATCGGCTGCTCGACCACGAGAACCTCCGCGTGCGCGCCGCGGCCTTGCGAGCGCGCACTGTGATCGCTCCCGACCGTGCTTTGCTCGAACGTCACGCGGCATCGACCTGTCCGTCGCTCTCCGCCACCGCCCTGGTGTGCCTGGTGGCCAACGGCTTCGCCGATCGCGACAGCGTGAGCGACGGCATCGAAGCCATCTTGAAGGACGGGACGGAAGACGCCCGGCTGGCGTTGGCGGACGCCATCGGCGCCACCCGCGCGACGGCCTTCGAAGGCACGTTGGTGCGCCTGTCGCGGGACTCGAGCGAGGCCGTGCGCCGCGCGACGCTGGTAGCCATGGGCCGTGCTCCCAGCGCGCGCTACCTGCCCGGGCTCACCGCCATGCTCGAGCACCGCACGCTGCGCGCCGAGGCACGTCACACGCTGGTGGGCCTGGGAGAGATGGCGCTGTCCTTCTTGAGCGGCGCACTCGCGGACGACGCCCGCCCCGTCACCCTACGCCGCCATCTCCCGCGCACCCTCATGCTGTTCGAGCCCGGCAAGGCGGCCCGGGTGCTCCTCGAGCAATTGGCCGTGGAGCAGGACGGCATCGTTCGCTACAAGACGCTCCGAGCCCTGGGCAAGCTCCGAGCAAGAAACCCGAAGCTCCGGCTCGACGACGCGGCTCTCGACGATCTGATACGCCGCACTGTCTCGCGCATGTACCTGCTGCTCGAATGGCGCAGGGTGCTGGAGGCGGGCCGCATCGAGGACCCACGCCGCGCGACCGCGGCCCAGGGACTCCTCACCCAGCTGTTGCGGGACAAGGAGACCAACGGCATCGAACGCCTGTTCCGTCTCATAGGCCTGCGCTACCCCAAGGAGGACGTGGCCACCATCTACCGCGGCTTCGCGAGCTCCGTGCCCGCCGTGCGCGCCAGCAGCCGCGAGCTGGTGGAGAGCTTGCTCGAGGGCGGGCTCCAAGGCGCGGTGCTGGGATTGATCGACGACGCGCCGGACGCCGAGCGGCTCGGCCAAGCGGGGTCGTTCCACGAGCCGCGAGACCTCGGTTATCTCGAGGTCCTCGACCAGCTGCTGCTGCTGTCGGGAGACTCCCTCAAGAGCCTGGCCGTGTATCACGTCGCCGAGATCGGCCTCTCGGAGCTCAGACCTCGGGTGCAGGACATCGCCGACGGCGCGCCCACGGACTTCCTGGCGGCCATCACCCAGCGCGCGCTCTCGTCCCTGGCGTCGGGGATGGAGGGCTAGGCATGCCGCGGGACGCGCGTTTCGTGGGCCCCGTGGAGCGCCTTTTGTATCTCCGATCCCTCCCCGGCTTCGTGAGCCTGGGCGCTTCCGAGCTCGCGACCATCGCCTACGAAACCCGCGAGCGCTTCTTCAAGCGGGGCCAGCGGCTGTTCACCGAGGGCGAAGCGGCCCGCGCAGTGCACTTCCTGGTGGAAGGTCGCGTCAGCGTTCGCAGCCAAGGCCGCATCCTGCAGCTCATCGAGCCTCCCTACACCGTCGGCTTCCTGCCCGTGCTCGCGCGCGGCAATCAGCACGTGGAAGCGCGGGTGGAATCGGACACCCTGACCCTGGAGCTGCCTGCGGAGAGCGTGCACGACGCCTTCGAAGACAGCTTCGCGCTGCTCGAGACCGGCGTGCGCCAGCTCGCCCGGCAGTTCGCCGAAGTGCAACGCAAGCTCGAGCTCCGCGGCCTGGTCGAGCGCGCGCCGCCCGTGGACACCCCCTACCCCGAGGCCGAGCTCGATCTCGTCGAGCGCCTGGTGGCGCTGCGCCGCACGGGTCCCTACGTCGCCGCCAGCCTCGATTCCCTCACCGGCCTCGTCCGCCGCATGCAGGAGGTGCGCTTCGAGCCCGGCGACGTCCTGTGGGAAGAGAAGGACCCGTCGACCTACGGCATCCACGTGGTCCACGGCACCGTGATGTGCGTGGGCGACGACGGCCTCCGGCGCTTCCCCATGGGCCCGGGATCGGTCATCGGCTACAGCGAGACCCTCGGCCGCATCGACCGCACCTATCGCGCCACGGCCGAGACGCGCGTCGTCGGGCTGCGTGGCAGCCAAGACGCCTTCCTCGACACCCTGGAGGACAACACCGACCTGGGCATGGCCTTCATGGGCTTCGTTTCCTCAATGTTGCTGGAGCTCTACCGGCGCCTTGCGGACGACGACGAGCTCGCCGCGGAAGCCGTCCCGAGCCTGGCTTGAGTCGCCGACAGATTTTGTCGGGACGGCGCGGAAACACTCTCCGCGCGGTACCGCGCCGAACCGACATGCTTCGGCAAAGACGGCTGCGGCGCGTTCAGTCGAAGCGGTGGAACGACGAGCTGCCCTTTTCCTTCGGCTGCGACACGTACACCCGCGACGGCTGCTTCTGCTCTTCTTCCTTTTTGCTGAGCAGAACCTTGATGCGCTGGTTCACGTCCGGCGTGATGTTCTCGGCGGCGGGCGCGTAGCCTTCCAGCGTGAGCGAGATGCGGAGCTCGGCCTTGCCCTTGGGCAACCTGAGCTCGAGGGGCGTCTGGCCCTGGTCGACGTCGCCCACCATCACGTGGGCCCCCATGGGCGTGCTGTCGACGCTGAGGGTCACCTTCTCGACCCGTGCTCGATGGGCGGCGCTGGACAAGCCGGGCAGCGCGCCGAGGGCTTGCAAGTGGTGGGGCGGCGGCTCGGATCTCTGGGTCAGCACCACGGCAGCAGCGGCCAAGAGCCCCGTGAGGCCCACCGCGACGCCGATCAGCCGACGCCGACGGCGCCGCTGCAGATCCTCCGCGTCCGAGCTCATGGGCATGATCGAGGAGATGTTGCTCTCCGCCTTGCCGCGGACGCCGGACATCAAGCTGTCCGAGTCGTGCTCGACCTCCGGGATCTCTACTCCGCTGTCGACCTCCGCGGCTGGCACCTCGGTGATGGACGAGCCCATCCGGAGCCGCGCCAGCATGTCGCGCTTGCTCGTGATCCGATCGGAGAAGATCTCGGTCATCAAGCTGGCCAGGGCTTCTTCCGGGGCCACCGGCGCGTTCATCTCGCGCATGGCGCTCAGCAGATCGCGTCGCATCTCCGCGGCGGTCGCGTAGCGCGCGTCGGGATCTCGCTTCAGTGCTTTCATCAACACCCGCTCGAGCGCGGCCGGATACCCCTTGATCAGCTTCGACGGGGGGTAGATGGGATCGCGGCAGACAGCCTCGAGCATGGCCAGCTTGTTGCTGCGCTTGAACAGCCGCTTCCGGGTGGTGAGCTCGTAGAGCACGATGCCCAGCGCGAACACGTCGCTGCGGCGATCGAGGGCGCGCCCTCGACACTGCTCCGGCGACATGTAGTCGAATTTGCCTTTGAGCTGGCCGGCCTCGGTCTGGGTGATGCGGTCGGCCGCCTTGGCGATGCCGAAATCCAGCACTTTCACGGCGCCGCCATAAGTGACGAAGATGTTTTGCGGGGATACGTCCCGATGCACGAGCCGCAGCGGGTTCCCATCCGGGTCCGTGAGCTCGTGAGCGGCGTGAAGGCCGGCGCAGGCCTCGGCGACGATGTAGGCACACAGGGCGAAGTCGGTGTTCTTGCCCGTCACCATGCTGCGGCGGATGAGCCCGGCGGCGTTCTCGCCCTCCAGGTACTCCATCACCAGGTACAGGTCGTCGCCTTCCTGGCCGAGCTCGGATACGCTCACCACGTTGGGATGGCGGATCTGTGCAGCCAAGCGCGCCTCGTCCAGGAACATGCTGACGAAGCTCTGCTGTTCCGCCAGGTGTGGCAGAATCCGCTTGATGACGAGCGGCCGCTCGAAGCCGCTGGGCCCCACCAGACGTCCCAGCAGGATCTCCGCCATGCCCCCGGTGGCTAGGCGCCCGGCTACTTCATAGCGTCCGACCCGCTCGGTCGCGTGTGATTCCGCTGCGCCCATTTCCCCTGATAGACTAGAACGTTATCCCAATGCGAGCACTTCGAACAAGACTGCGCGCCGCCCTGAGCCTCGTGACAATTGGCTTGGTTTTTGTACCCGCAGTGGCGTTCGGGCAGGCGGCCGGATCGAAGAAGAGCGCACGAAAGCAGGCGCTCGAGTTGTTCGATCAAAGCGCCGAGAGCTACCGCGCCGGGCGTTTCGACGAAGCCGCCAAGCTCCTGGAGAAGGCTTACGCACTGCATCAAGAACCGGTGCTTCTCTACAATCTCGGCCGCGCCTACGAGGGGCTGGGCGAGTACGAAAAGGCTGTGGACGCCTATCGCCGCTATCTCGAGCAGGCCCCCGACGCCAAGGACCGCGGCGCCCTCGAACGGCGCGTGGAAACCATGGAGCAACAGATCGCCGAGAAGGAGAAGCTCGAGGCGAACCAGAAGCGACCCGAGGACGCAGCAAGCCAGCAGAAGCAGAAGAAGGAACCGAAACAGGACAAGCCCGCGAAGGCAGACTCCGGCGAGAGCTGGTTTCCCGGTCCCATTCCTTGGATCGTCGCGGGCGTGGGTGTCGCCGGCCTGGCCGCGGGCGGCTATTTCGGCGTTCGGGCGTCCAGCAAGCGCAGTGAAGCGGCGGACGAGCCCGTGCAACGCCGAGCGGCCGACACCTTCAGCGAAGCGGAGAGCGCGGCGTCCATGGCGAACGTGTTCTTCATTGCGGGAGCGGTACTCACGGCGGGAGGCGTCACATGGATTGTCCTCGACCAGAGCGGGAAGTCGAACAAGGAGAAGAAGGCGCGCATCGAGCTGCACCTGAGCCCGACCGGGGTGGCCGTGGGAGGCCGCCTCTGATGACGAAGTGGTGGATGCTTTCCCCGGCGTTGGTGGTGGTCACCGCGTGCAGCGTCGACCCCGTGGATCTCCGAGGTAAGAGCTGCCCCTGCGACGACGGCTTCGTGTGTGACCCCGTCGAGAACGTCTGCGTCACCACCTTGGACGCCAGCGTGGGCGGCAGCTCCGGCACGGCAGGAGCCGGTGGCACGGGCGCCCTCGGTGGCGACGGCGGGACCGGCGGCGATGCAGGAACCGCGGCCAGCGGCGGAACGGGGGGTGCGCCCGGTGGCGGTGGCGTGGCAGGGACGGGCGGTAGCGCGGGTACCGGCGCGACCGCAGGCACGGGCGGCAGCGCGGGCACCGGAGCAACCGCGGGCACGGGCGGCACCGCGGGCACGGGTGGCACCAGTGCCTGCGGTCCCGGACAGAAGCTCTGCTCGAGCGGCTGCGTCGACGAAGACGTGGCCCACGGCTGCAGCTCGACCAGCTGCGCAGCCTGTCCCACGGGCATTCATGGCGATGCCGCCTGCATCTCCGGCAGCTGCGGCTTTACGTGCGACCCGGGCTACGGCGACTGTACTTCCGCCAACGGTTGCGAGACCAACCTGCAGACCAGCGCTGCGCATTGCGGCGCGTGCACCCACGCTTGCCCCAGCGGCGCGAGCTGCGTGGACGGCGCCTGCCACTGCGGTGAGGACAACCAGTGCGGCACGGACGGAAAGTGCACCCAGAGCACGGGACTTTGCTCCTGCAACGGTAACGCTTGCGTGTGGGGCGAACAGTGCAAGACGTCCACGACCTGCGGGTGCAATGGCGGCGCGGACTGCTCCGCGGGGGAGCTCTGCTGTCCGTCCGGCTGCGCCAACATCCAGAACGACGCGAAGAATTGCGGCGGCTGTGGCAAGGACTGCGGCGCCGGCAAGTGCGTCAACGGAAACTGTCAGTGAGCGCCGAAGCGGAGCAGGTACTGTTCGCGGGTCGCCCCGCCCTGCTTCCTGGCCTGGGAACCTTGCTGCTGGTCATCTTCACCCTGGGTCTCGCGCTGCCGGTGCTGTGGTTTCGGCGCCAGAGCAAGAGCTACAAGATCACCACCCAACGGGTCGTCATCGAAACGGGACTCTTGTCCAAATCGATGGAGCAGATCGATCTCTATCGCATCACGGATTACGTGGTGGAACGGCCGTTCTCGCAACGCATCTTGGGCACGGGAAACCTGATCTTGGAGACGATGGACAAGACCACCCCCGAAGTCCACCTGGACGCCCTGTCCACGAACGTGGTGGCGCTGTACGAAAGGCTGCGCGCCGCGACCGAGACCGAAAAGCTCCGTCGCGGCGTTCGCGTCGTCGACTACGAGTGAACGGTCACGGCTGAAACAGCGTCTGGCCGGCGCCGGAGGGCAACGCCGCGAGCACGTCGTCCAGCTCGAACGGGATGGGATGCGTCTCGTTCTTGCGCCAGTATTCCGCCTCGTCGCGGAAGTGCTCGCTGTCCTTGTCCATCACGGCGCCGCCGGGCAAGGCGTTCCGAATCACGGGCCCCGTGGGCGTCATCTCCGCCACGAAGCGCTGGACCGGCCCCGAGCCGTACTCGAAGTTCAGGTCGCTCTTCAGGCTGCGCGTGATGCCGAAGTTCGATGCATCCACGTTCCACTGGTCGCCGTGGCGGGGGAACCCCTTGGGAAACACTGGATCCGACGTCGGCGGGATGTCGGCAAACCACAGCGGGTTCAGGCTGTCGAAGCGCACTCGATGCAGGTCTCCCCAGCGCCAGGAGGCGCGATCAGCACCGAAGATCTTCACCAGATCGTCCACGGCATCGAGCATCGCGGTCACCAGCCGATCGTCCTTGCTCTCGGTGGTGGCCGTGGTGGAAATGTCGTCCCACAAGATGCTCTGGCCGCTCGCGGCATCGTAGGTAGCCAGCGTCGTCGGATCTTCTTCCAGCAGGCGGATGAAGCCGCGCACCGTGTAGGTGCTGCCCAGGGAGGACTGGCCGATCAGCGTCAGCTCGTCCTCGAAGGTGCGAGCGATGGCCCGCACGATCCAGGCGTTGAAGATGACCGTGGCCTTGGCGTTCGCGGCCTCCTGGGCATCCACGTTCAGCGTGCCGTCATCCAGATTGATGCCCGCGTCGGCGGAGAACCCGCCGGTCTGCCAAGCCGTGAGCGAAGCAATGAGATCGGGCACGTCCGCCGCGGCGTAGCGGGAGTCCGCGACCACGGTCGCTAGATCCGGATGCGCGCCCGCCGTCGCCTTTTCGGCCTCCGCGTTCTGGAGCGCCGTGAGCAGGTACTGGGCGAGCCGGCTGCCGAGCGCGCTCTTGTGATCTCCCTGGATGCTCGACATCCCGTCCGGGTCGATGCCGTCCGCCTCCGCCGTGAGCCGCTCTTCGATGCGCCCCAGGCGGAAGCCCTGCGCGAACTCGCTGCCGATGTAGAACGGCTTGTTGTTCGGCAACAGGTCGTTGCTCGGGTCGTTGTCGATCGTGGAGCCGACATTGTCGGTGTTGGCCGTGGCGATCCAACCCTTGGCCGGCGTCTTGAGCTTGGGCAGGTAGGCTTCTTCCAGGTACTCCCCGGTCCACTCGTAGTCCCCGCTCTCCCCGTCCAGCACGAAGGCCGGCAGCGTGCCGGTGAAGGTCGCGGGATCCCAGGTGTAGGCCTTCTTGTCGCGGTAGGGCAGCTTCGCCGGGGCGGTCCATTGGATGTCGCCGGCGCTGTCGGCGAACATCCAGTTCTGGGCGCCGGTTCCGAAGGGCAGCATCGCCTTGCGAGCGTCATCCACGTTCTTCGAGCGCGGGAGGTTGAACACCGCTTCCACCTCGCCGGTGGGCATGTGCCCGGTCCAGCGCACGCTGAGGGCCGTGCCGCTGGGCGCGTCCACCTGGTGTGAGGAGTTGATCTTGGGAACCAGCGGCCCGTGGTGGGGCACCACCAGCACGTCCCAGGTGTAGTCGGGATTGTCCGCGATCTTGATCGTCTCCGAGACCTTCTCGAAGGGGACGTCCGCGCCTTTGAACACGACACCCTTGCCGTCGCTGCTCAGGGTCTCCTTCCACACGTCCGTCACGTCGTAGCCGGCGGTGGTGGCGCCCCAGGCCAGGGTGCGGTTGCTGCCCAGAATGACACCGGGGATGCCGGGGAACGCCAGACCGATGATCTCGAAATCGTCGCTCGGATCGTCGGCGTTCTCGACCACCACGTGGGTCGGCCAGAACACCATGGGCGACGAGAGCCCGAGGTGCGGATCGTTGGCCACGATGGCATTGCCCGACTTCGTCTTCGCGCCCGCCACGGCCCAGTTGTTGGAACCGGCGAACTCGTCTCCGCCCACGAAATTCTTGGCGCTCTCCACCGCGCTCACGAACGGCGCGACGGACTTTCGCAGCTCCTTCGGCAGATCGATGAAGCTCGCGATCGGGGCCTTGTGCTTCGGCTTGCCCATCCGTAGCAGGTTCTTGGACGGCGCCGCCGGCCACAGCATGTCCGCCGTCTGGGTGGGGTCGTCCGGGTAGCTGGTGAGCGGCGTGTTCGGCACTGGCGGCGCAAATCGCACCAGATCAATCAAGATCCCGCTGCGCTTGGCGACGTCCGGATCCGACGCCGTGGAAGCGAACGTCGAGCGAAGCGCGTCCACCTTGGAGGTGAGGCTGATGTCGGCGTCAGCGTCGTAGCTCAGCGAGAACGTCTGCAGGCGTCCCATGGCCAGGGTGTCCACCGGCGACCAGTCCGTGAACGCCGAGGGCGGCATTCCGGGCAGCGACTGCGGCAGCTTTACGTCACCGTTGCGAAGGGCGGCGTTGTATTGCGAGATGCCATCGCTGAAGGCGTCGAGGGCGCGCTTGACCTCACTCTGGGGATCCAGGTTGTCGTAGATTTGCTTGGCCACCCGCCCGAGGCCGATGGTGCGCATCGTGATGTCACTGTCGATCTGTCCGGCATCCGCGCCGCCGAACAGCTCCGCCAAGCGCCCCGTCGCCAAGCGGCGGGCGATCTCGAGCTGGCCGGCGCGATCCACCGCCATCATCCAACCCTGCACGCGGAAGGCGTCCATGGTGTTTCTGGCGTAGATGTGCACCATGCCGTACTTGTCACGCACCACACTCACGGCATCCTGAAGCCCGGACAGCTTGACCGTCTCGGCGGTATCGAGCTTGTCGCCAAGGATGCCGGTGTCGCCGCCCCCGTCGGTCGCGTCTCCCGTTGCGACGTCGGAGCCAGCGTCGGTCCCGCCATCCTTGTCGGACGGTGAAGCACCCACACCTTCGTCGTCACCACAGCCTTGAGCGGCGGCAAAAGCGAAAGAAACGATCAGCGGAGCAATCCAGCGAAGCCTCATGCCTGGACCTTTTGCCAGGTCCGAGCCGCGCGCAAGGCCGCTGGTGCGGAAAACGCGTCAGGCGCCCAGGCGGACCTGCTCCAGACCCTGGCGGGCCAAGGCGTCGGCGCGCTCGTTCTCGGGATGCCCCGCGTGTCCCTTCACCCAGTGCCAATCCACGTCGTGCGGCTGGATCGCGGTCTCCAGGCGCTGCCACAGGTCGACGTTCTTCACGGGCTTCTTGGCCGCCGTCTTCCAGCCACGACGCTTCCAGTTCGGCAACCAAGACGTGATGCCGTCCCGCAGGTAGACGCTGTCGGTGTAGAGTTGGACGCGCATCGGGCGCTTCAGCGTCTCCAGCGCGCGGATGGCAGCCATGAGCTCCATCCGATTGTTGGTGGTCTGCGCTTCGCCACCGCACAGCTCGCGCTCCGCGCCACGGTAGCGCAACACTGCCCCCCAACCCCCGGGCCCCGGATTCCCCGAGCAGGCCCCGTCCGTGTAGATGTCCACCGCCTCGGTCACGTCGCGCTGGTACCACGGATCCGTCCGCGGCCGCACGCGTCCATCCAAGACCGAATAGTCCGTCGCCAGTGGACGCGCCTGGCTCCCGGTACCAGCGACTGGTACTCTCCAGGCCTGGAGGTTCGGATGTGGCGTAGGCCCTCACGCTTGGCGAGCATCGTCGCGACCCTCGCCCTGGTCGGCTGCGGCGGGAGCGACGACGGAAGCACCGTCGCGAGCAATGGCTCCGGCGGCAGCGGCGCGAGCGGCGGCGGGGGCGGCGGCGGCCTGATCGGAACCGGTAGCACCGGCAACGGGGGTGGTGGCGGCGCTGCCGGCGGCGGCTCCGGCGGCAATGGCGGCGCTGCGGGCAACGGTTTCTGCGGCAGCACCCTGACGGGCACGATCCGCGACTTCCAACAGAGCCACCCGGACTTCGAGTTCAAGATCGAAAGCGACCCGGGCATCGTCGAGACGAACCTGGGGAGCGATGGCAAGCCCGTGTACGCCGGGCAGACGAACAACCCGACCACCACCGGCAAGGCGAACTTCGACCAGTGGTATCGCGACGTTCCGGGCGTGAACCAGAAGGACTTGCTCGCGATCCCGCTCACGAACACCTCCGGCAACGTGTGGACCTACGACAACTCCGCGTTCTTCCCCATCGATGGCAAGCTGTTCGGCAACGAGGGCAATCCCCACAACTTTCACTTCACCTTCGAGCTCCATACCAAGTTCGTTTACCAGGGCGGAGAGGTGTTCACGTTCACCGGCGACGACGACTTGTTCGTGTTCGTGAACGGCAAGCTGGGCATCGATCTCGGAGGCGTGCATGGCGCCGAGAGCGGCCAGATCGATCTCGACGCGAAGAGCGGGGAGCTCGGGATCAGCAAGGGCGGAACCTACGCCCTCGACTTCTTCTTTGCCGAGCGCCACACGTCGGAGTCGAACTTCCGAATCGACACCACCATCGCCTCGTTCGTCGACTGCGGGCCCGAAATCCGCTGATCTCCGCGGCCGAAGGCCTGTGATAGAACGGGCCTCATGGAGGCGGAGCGGAGGGAAATCAGCTTCGGTCGGGGCGCGTACGTCGTCCTCGGCGTGCTCGCCGTGGGGCTCCTGCTCTGGTGGCTGCGGGGCGTGCTCACGCCCATCTTCCTGGCCTTCACCATCGCCTACATCCTCGATCCGGTGGTCGACCGCCTGGAGCGCTGGAAGCTCCCCCGGGGCGCCGCCATCGCCGTGGTGCTCGGCGGCTTTCTGCTGGCCATTGCCGGCTTCGCTTTGCTGGTCCTGCCGGACGTCATCCGCGACATCGTGGGCGTCGCCCGGGAGCTGCCCGCCCACGCGAAGAGCGCGCTGGACCGCGCCGAGCCCTACCTCGCGAGCCACGGCGTCACGCTGCCCCACTCCGCCGACGAGTGGGTCGCGCGGCTTCAAGCCAACACGGACAAGCTCTCCAGCGTACCCCTCTCTCCCATCGGGAGCGTGCTCAAGTCCGTGATCGGCGGGACGTTCTCGGCGATCGGAGCGGTGCTGGCAGCGCTGATCGTCCCCATCCTCGCGGTGTATCTGTTGAGCGACTTCGACAACATCACCGCCGGGGTTCGGGATCTGATCCCGATGCGTTACCGCGCCACCGTCGTCGGCTACGCCACCGAGATCGATCTGGTGCTGAGTCAGTTCATGCGCGGCCAGCTGACGGTCATGGGCATCCTGGCGGTGCTGTATGGCGGCTCCTACGCCATCCTCGGTATCCGCCTCGCCATTCCCATCGGCATCGCCGCCGGTGTGCTGAACATCGTGCCCTACGTGGGCAGCGCCTTTGCGCTGGTGGCGGGGCTCCTGATGGCGGTCCTTGGAGGCGGCGGCTGGGTTCAAATCGTCGGCGTCATCGTCGCCTATGCCGTGGTCCAAACGCTGGAAGGCTTCGTGATCACGCCTCGCGTCGTGGGCGAGAGCGTGGGCCTGAAGGAAGTCTGGGTGCTGCTGGCGTTGTTCGTGGCCGGAGAGATCTTCGGCTTTCTCGGCGTGCTGCTGGCCGTGCCGATGGCCGCGGTGCTCAAGATCTTCGTGACGCGCGCGGTGAAGCACTATCGCGAGAGCGCCCTTTACCTGACGCCGGCGGAGGTCGTGGCAACGGGCCCGCCGTTCTCCGCGCCGGAAGTGTCGGAGCCGCCGCTGCCGGTGGAGGACGACGCGGGCCCTGCGCCAGAGGCGTCCGTAGAGGACGACGCGGGCCCTGCGCCGGAGGCGTCCGCGCCTGACGACGCGGAAGAATCGCCGCCGCCCAGCGAACCGCGCCCGGCGGACTGAGTCAGCCGCAGCTACAGCCGGCCTGACGCACACGCTCGCGAGCGCCGTCGACCCGCGTGGTGGCGCTGACGCAATGCTCGTCGTCCTCCGCGGTCAACTCGCAGATGCGATCGCGGCTGCGGAGCATGGAGCCGAAGGCCTTGCACGCCGTCTCGCAGTCCGGGCCCTCGGCGGCCTTGGGAACTGGTGCGGTGCTGGGCCTGGCGGAGCCAGCGCCGGCGGACGCCCCCGGCTTCTGGGCCTCGTCCACTTCGGCCGCACCGCGCTCCGGCTTCTCGGCCGCGTCCACGTCGGCCGCACCGCGCTCCGGCTTCTCGGTACCCACCAGGGCGAGCAGCTTGCGCTCGCTCTGATCCAGATCCGCCTCGAGCTTGGAGAGGTCCTTGGGAACCTCGGTCCGGTCCTGCGGCTCGGGCATCTGCGCCGGAACGGCTTCGGAGGCGGGACGAGCCGCACCTCCGCACCCCACCAAACCCACCATCAGAACACCCGTCAGAGCTCCCAGCCTCATTCGGCTGGAGCTTAGCCGAAGGCGGTCAGCCCCGCAGCGCCGGCGGCGGCCGCCGCGGCGTATCTTCTTCCGGCATCAGGGAGAACACGAGCACCGCGCCCACCACCGGGACCAACCAGATGAGCTGGCTTTGCCGCATCTTTTGCTGGCGATCGAACATCTGGCTCTTCCACACCTTGCGGGTGAGCCACACCTGGAACAGGGCAAGCGCCACCAGCATGCCCCCGAAAACGAAGTCGCTCGTGCTCATTGGCGGGACAATGTGAGTCCAACCGGGCCTCAGCGCAAGGCCGCAAATCGAAGGGTTTGTCGGGGGCTGTCTCCCCTCCCGCGTGTTCTATGCTTGCGTCATGCAACCCGGCGCACCGGCCCCCGTGGTCGCCGTGTTGGGCCCCACCAACACCGGGAAGACCCACCGCGCCGTGCAAGCCATGCTCGAGCACGACAGCGGCATGATCGGGCTGCCGCTGCGGCTCTTGGCGCGGGAGGTCTACGATCGCATCACGCCGCTCGTGGGCGAGAGCGCCGTGGCCCTGGTGACGGGCGAAGAGAAGCGCATCCCACCGCGGCCCCGCTTCTGGGTCTGCACCGTGGAGGCGATGCCCATGGATCGCGCGGTCGACTTCCTGGCCGTGGACGAGATCCAGCTCGCCGCGCACGCGGAACGCGGTCACGTGTTCACCGAACGATTGCTACACGCCCGCGGACGCAAAGAGACGTGGTTCATGGGCGCCGACACCATGCGCCCCATGTTCCGCGCGCTGCTGCCGCAGGCGTCCATTCAGAGCCATCCTCGGCTGAGCCGTTTGAGCGGCGTCCCGCCGTCCACTCTGGGTGGCCTGCCGCCGCGCTCCGCCGTGGTCGCCTTCTCCATGGCCCGCGTGTACGAGATCGCCGAGCGCATTCGTCACCGCCGTGGAGGCGCAGCCGTAGTGCTGGGCGCGCTCTCACCCCGCGCCCGCAACGCGCAGGTCGGCATCTACCAAGCCGGCGAGGTCGACTACCTGGTCGCGACGGACGCCATCGGCATGGGCCTGAACCTCGACGTCAGTCACGTGGCCTTCGCGGATTTGCGCAAATTCGACGGCCGCGACGCCCGCGAGCTGACGCCGGCGGAGCTGGCGCAGATCGCCGGGCGCGCGGGCCGCCACCTGTCCGACGGCAGCTTCGGCGTGCTGTCCCCCACCCGCCCCTTGCCGCACGACGTGGTGCGCAGCATCGAACGCCACCAGTTTCCGCCGGAGCGCACCCTGGTGTGGCGCAGCGCGGAGCTCGATACGTCGTCCCTGGACGCGCTCGTGCGCTCGCTCAAGCGCGGCTCGCCGTCAGAGCTCCTTCGGCTGGTGGACCGCGCCGACGACTTCGCGACGCTGGTGGAGCTGACGGCACGCCCGGAGATCCGCGAGCTGGCGGATGCGCCGGAACGCGTCGCGCTGCTCTGGGACCTGTGCCAGATCCCCGACTACCGTCAGCTCCTGATCAGCCATCACGCGAATCTGGTCGCGGAGCTCTTCGCTCAGCTCACGGGCAAGGACGCGCGTCTGGATCGCGATTGGCTCGAGCGACGCATCCGTCGCCTGGACGACGACGAGGGCGACATCGACACCCTGCTCAGCCGGATGGCGTTCGTGCGCACTTGGACGTACGTCACCAGCCATGGCGGCTGGGTGCAAAACGCTGCCGAGCTCCAGGCCCGGACGCGGGCGATCGAAGATCGCTTGAGCGACGCGCTCCACCAGCGCCTGGTCGAGCGCTTCGTGAAGCAAACCAGCAAGAGCGCGACGTCCGGCCCCAGCCGGGCTGCGCGCCGCACCGACAAATCCAATCCCTTCGAACGGCTGGAAGAGCTGCGGGCAAAGCTGTTCGGCCAAGAAGAGGAGCCCAGCACCGACGCCCTGAGCGCTGCGCTGGACGCGGAGCATTCGGCCCTCAGCGTGGACGCCCTGGGTCGCGTGTCCTTCGAAGGGCAAAGCCTCGGGCGACTGTCCCGCGGCAGCGACGTGCTGCACCCCGACGTGCGGGTGGACGTGGAAGGCACGCTGTCCGCGGGCGTCCGCCTGCGTCTTACGCGACGGCTCACGGCCTTCGGCCGCGATCTGGTCGAGGACGTGCTCGCTCCCCTGCGCGATGCACGCTTGGCAGAGGTGTCTCCCGCGGCTCGGGGGCTCGTGTACCAGCTGGAGCAGGGACTCGGCACCGCAGCACGCAAGAGCGCCGCGGATCAGATCGCAGCCCTCACCGCCGACGACCGCCGCATCTTGAACGAGGCCGGCGTGCGTCTGGGACAGCGCTACGTCTACCTCCCCGCGCGGGTGAAACCGCGCTGGTTGGTGGCGCGCTCGGCCTTGTGGTCGGCCTACGCCAGCAGCTTGCCCCTGCTGCCCGGGCCGAGCCAAGTGTCCATCGTGCTCTCGGAGAGCCCGGCGCGGGAGCTCGACCAAAGCTATCTCACCCTCGGATACCCCGTGATCGCCGGACGCGCGATCCGAGTGGACGTGGCGGAGCGCATCGCGTCTCGCGCTCGCGAGCCCGAGGGCGCAGCACGGGACGTTGCCCGCTGGCTGGGGACCTCGGAACGCGACGCGACGCGGGTGCTCGCCGCCGTGGGTCGCCGAAGCAAACGCCCCCGCCGGCGGCGTCGTGCGAAAAGCCCGCCGGCCGAGAGCTGAGCCACTCTTTTTCCTGGGATTTTCCGTTAGCTGGTTGGAGCGGCGCGATGCCCGGCGCGCAGCGACCGGAAATTCGCGAAAATTCCGCGCCCGAGCACGACCGTCGCCGCCCTTTCACGCAACCTCGGCGCGCGGTCCGTAGCTCCGAGAGGCAGGCGTCAGCTCACCCCGGAGGCCGGGACATTTTTGCCGACCCCAGTGGAGCGCCCGTGCTACGTGGCAAGAGACGTTTCGGCCGAGCAAGGCCGCCGCAGCCGACTTCGACCGACCGTCGCCGATCATCCACCAGTGCGAAGGAGCAGGACGCATGGGCAGCACTGCAAAGCTCGTCTACGACGGCAAGAACTACGAGTTCCCGGTCATCGAAGGTAGCGAAGGAGAAAAGGCGATCGACATCGCCGCTCTGCGCAAGGACACCGGTCTCATCACTCTGGACCCGGGGTACGGCAACACCGGCTCGTGCCAGAGCGCCATCACCTTCATCGACGGCGAGAAGGGCATCCTGCGCTACCGCGGGTACCCGATCGAGGAGATCGCCGAGCGCGCTCGCTTCACCGAGGTCTGCTACATGCTGATCTACGGCGATCGCCCGAACATGGAGGATCTGCAGAAGTTCCGTCAGCAGATGACCCTCCATACCCTCATCCACGAGGACATGAAGAAGTTCTACGAGGGGTATCCGCCGGGTGCTCACCCCATGGCCATCATGGCGGCGATGGTCGCGTCCCTCTCCTCCTTCTACAAGGAAGGCAAGACGGACGAAGAAACGGATCTGAACATCATCCGCATCTTGGCCAAGAGCAAGACGCTGGCGGCGTTCAGCTACAAGAAGTCCATCGGCCAGCCTTTCATCTATCCGCGCAACGACATGTCTTGGCCGGCGAACTTCCTGCGCATGATGTTCGCGGTCCCCGCGGAGGAGTACACGGTTCCGAAGGTCTTCGAGGACGCCATGAACCTGCTCCTGATCCTGCACGCGGATCACGAACAGAACTGCAGCACCTCCACCATGCGCATGGTCGGCTCCAGCGGCGCGAACCTGTTCGCGTCCATCTCGGCGGCCATCTGCGCGTTGTGGGGCCCGCTCCACGGCGGCGCCAACCAGGCCGTAATCGAGATGCTCGAGAACATCCAGGCCAGCGGCGGCGACTACCGCGGCTTCTTGGACAAGGTGAAGAGCGGTGACTCCAGTGCGCGGCTCATGGGCTTCGGTCACCGCGTGTACAAGAACTTCGATCCCCGCGCGAAGCTGCTGAAAGCGGCAGCAGACCGCATCTTCGACGAGCTCGGGATCCACGACCCCGCTCTCGACCTGGCCAAGAAGATCGAAGAGGCCGCGCTTTCGGAGGACTACTTCGTTGAGCGCAAGCTGTATCCGAACGTCGACTTCTACAGCGGCATCATCTATCGCGCGATGGGCATCCCCACGGAGATGTTCACCGTGATGTTCACCCTGGGTCGCCTCCCCGGCTGGATCGCGCACTGGCGCGAGCAGCGCAAGGAGGGCGGGCGCATCCATCGGCCGCGGCAGGTGTACATCGGCTCCACCAAGCGGGGCTTCGAGGACCGCGGCACGAAGAAGCTGTGAACCGCGCGTCGGGTCGGGGTCTGCCTCCGACCCGCCGTATGCTTGCTCCCAGAGAGAAAGACGCTCTAACGTCGTCCAGTGACCGAAACCGACGAGCTCGACAGCCTCTGGGACGTACCGGACGACGCGGCGGATCCACCCCCGCCCAAGGCGATCGCGGCAGAGCCGAAGCCGGCCCCCCCGGTGTCCGTGCCGCCGCCGCCCCTCGAGGTGGACGACGGCTGGGACGCGAGCCCGGCGCCGCCAGCGGCCGCGCCGGCCAAGGTCGCCGCGCCGGCCAAGGTCGCCGCGCCGGCCAAGGTCGCCGCGCCGCAGACGGCCAAGGCACAGCCCGCGGCCGCGGCCGAGGCCGCTCCGTCCCTGCCTGGCGGAGCCCGCTCCTTGAAGCAGGCGCTTCGGGCGGCGGATCGCAAGAACAAAAAGCACGCGAAAGCTGCGGGCCGTGCCCGCAAGGCGGAACGCAGGGCGCGCCGCGCCGAAGCGCGACGGGCTCGTCCCGAGCCGGTCGCCCCCAAGCCGCGCCCCGCCGTACCGGCCAAAGCGACGGTTCCCGCGCCGAACCAACAAAAGAAGAAACCGGCCAGCGATGAGCCGGTGACTCAGACGCCCATGTCGAAACACAAGAAGCACAAGCCGCACCGGCGCACGGAGCCGCGGAAGAAGCCGGCGCCACACCCGACCCCCAAGAAGAAGCACGTCGAGCCCGAGGTCGAGGCTCCCGCCCGCAAGGGCAACGTGCTCCTGATCCTGCTGGTCGTGGCCATCGTCGCCGGCATCGTGGTGTTCCTCACCGGCGGCCGCTGACGCCTCTTTTAATCCCAGTGCTCGCCTGAATCGGTCCTCTCTCGCGAAGCGGCGGCTGGGTCAGCGGAGCATCTTCCCACCTGGCAGCTTGTCGGTTCGGCGCGGAATCAGCCCGCGCGCTGGCCGCCTATCGCGGAACGAGCAGCGCCAGGGCACGGCGAAGCAGCTCCTCTTGCGAGAGGGTGCGGGCTTCTCGAGCTTCGCTTTCAGGCTCTCTCTCCGGCCCCGCTCGAGCTCACCGATCAGGGGGGATCGGTCGCGCCCAAATCGGTTGCTATGTAAACTGATTTTCCTACGCCAAAGACCCCCGCGCGTCCCCCTTCTGCCCTTCTCGAGCCTGCCGAACCCTGTCGAATGCAACGATCAGGGGCTTCGGACGCGCCTAGATCAGTTGCTATGTAAACCGATTTCCGTGCACCCCAGACCCCATCAATTCCGCGGGTCCACCCCGGCAAAGCCCACGCCCTTGGTCCAGCGCGCTGCGCGGACGCTGTGCGAACGAGACAGGCGAAATGAGAGCGCGGAGCGTCCGAAAGCTCGTCGACGAAATTCGCATTCGCGGTGTCGAATTCTGTCGTCCGTTCGCGCTCGTCTCGCGGTGCCGTCTTCCGGCCGCTTGGCTTCAGAAGGCCGCGCGCCCGCCCTCGAACGACGCGCGGCAACGGCGGCACGGCCGTCAGCGCTCTCGCCGGGGTGGCGTCCGTGATGGTCAACCCAGGCGAACAGTGGGCTTAGATCGTCACTTCCGTCATTCGGATCTTGCTCTCGGCGTGTACGCCGAGACCGAGATCCGCGGCCTTGGCGATGTAGGTCGGAGCGCGCTTGACCTGCGACAGCGTCTTCAGGCCGTTGTCCTTGCGCGCTTGCTCGATCACCTTCCAGCCGATGGTGTCCATGGCCACCGGATCCGTCGAGACGTAGATGGCGCCGTGGGGAATGCGGCGCTTGGGGTTCTTGTCGAGCGGCCCCTGGTCGTAGATGATCTTGAAGGCATCCGTGATGTGAAGGCGCACCCGGCTCTTCATGATCGGGTGATTGTAGAGCACGGCAATCTGGGGTGACGCATGGTGCGCGTGGTGATCGCTGGGATTGGTGATCGACCCGTGCGTCATGTTCTTGAGGCAGCCGGTGTAGCCGCAGATGGAGTGATCTTTGATCTGCGTCATGTCGATCACCGCGGTGGCCTCCGTGAGGAAGCGCACGTAGCGGGTCTTCACGGTTTCGAACACCGCGATGGGCTTCATGTCCGCGATGGAGTTGCCGTGGATCTCCGCCTTGACGCCCTTGGGCAGCTTGTTGCCCTTCACGTTGATGCGGGTGCCTCGGAGGTAGCTCGGAAACTGCTCGTATACGGTGATCTTCTCCGGCGGGACGCCCATCGCCACCAAGCCTTCCACCACCGGCAAGATCACCTCGAAGTTCACCGCCATGGTGGCGCCGCGCTGACCGGCGATACCGTTCACCTTCACCGCCACCACGTCGTCCTTGTGGATGAACTTGGCGAGAGCATCGGCGATGTTCCCAGCTCCCGTGAAAGTGGTGAGCGCCTTTTCCACCATGCGCCGAGCGATCTCTGGCTTGGGCCACAGCAGGTTCTTGTTCATCATCGACTCGAAGTCGCCCCCCTTGCTGACCTTCACGATCTTGCCGGCCGAGCGCATCGGCGAGAAACCCGGAGGCGGTTTGGCCTCGAAGCTGTCCGCGGCGAACACCGAAGGCGCGGCCGTGACGGAGGCGAGAGCTGCAGAGGCACCGATGAACCCACGACGACTGAGGTCGGACATGGCAGGGAGGATAGCTCAAGCCCGTGAGCGCGTCCGAGTGGCGGCGCGCATCAGCAGGAAAACCAGCTTGCGCGACGGCCGTGGCACTGCGAGCCTGGCTCGCATGACGCTGGGCTCGGCCCCCACCGGCTACCGCAACGGTCCTCTACGCTGCCCGGCGTGCGGAGCCGCCATGTCCGAACGCCTCGCTGCCGTCGCCACAGTGGACGTGTGCGGAGATTGCGGTGGCGTCTTCGTAGATTGGTTCGACGGCGAGGTGAGCACCGCCGTGCTGGGAGCGGATCCGCCCGTACCGCTGGCGCTGCGCGGACAGGGCGACGGCAACTGCCCGCTGTGCCGTACGCCGATGACCGAAGCCACCTACCCGGACGAGGGCGGAGCACGCGTGGCACGTTGCGGCGGCTGCGCCGGCACCTTCGTTCCGCGGGATTCGATGGACGCGATCGTGGCGCTCGGCGCACCAGAGGACGCTCCGTCGGAAGCGTCGCTGCTCGATCAGCTCCTCGGCCGCCTGCGATCGCTGTTCGGTTGGTGAGCGAACCGCGGGCAACATTCGGGCCGCACCTTGCGAACCAGCCAAAAATGGCTATACTGACTTAGTCATCGCGACGTGCGGCGTCCGTTTCATTGGTCGCAGGTCGCACAACAAGTGGTGGTGCGCGGCGTTCCGAAGCTGCCCGCATCCGCGGGACACGCGTGTGTTCAGCACGCGAGCTCGAGCGTAGCCACCGTCACTCGACGAAGGAGATCGTTCATGTCGCTCGCTGCGCCCACTTCCCCGCCGACCCAACACCCCGAGCCCGAGGAGCCCCGGGCTCCCGCGCTGTTCCGCCACAAGAAGCGGAAGGAGTGGGGCCTCGCGATTCTGGCGTGGGACCGCGGCGTCAAACGCGCGTTCCTGTTCGAGGACGGCGAGCTACGGGTGATCGCTCGCGGATTCTTCGGAATGATCGAGGAGATCGATCGTCCGGCGGACGAAGCGCGAGCGCTGATTCGCAAGCTGAGCGCGCACCTGGATGCGCACGCGGCGCGCGCGCTCCTGGGCTCGGACAGCGCGAGCGCCATGACCTTCGACGACCAGATCGGCGTCTTCCGCGCGCTCTACCCCGGCGGCTTCGCCGGGGACGAGTGGCAGAAGGGCGTACGGGGCAAGGGCCAGAAACGTCCGCTCAAGCGTCATCGCGACGCCGCGATCGCACGCGCACAGGAGCTGTTGGCGAAGGACGTGATGGACAAGAAGCTGCTCGCGGGAGACGCGTCCAGCGTGGTGGCGGACATCATCAGCGTGCTCGATGGGACCGATCTGGTGAGCAAGGCGCAAATCCGCCCGCTCACCAAGGTGGCTCCGGCGCGCCACGAAGAGCTGGCGCGAGCGACGCACGACCTGCTCTGGGGTCCGGACGAAGAAGTCCCCCGCATGGCGTCCTTCATCTCGACTCTGGAGTCCTTGATGGGCACGACCCCGAGCTGGCAGCTGGTGACCGCCCTGCCGGCGTTGGTACATCCGAAGCAGGACGTCCCCGTTCGGCCCTCGCGTTTCCGCGACCAGGCCAAGTACATGGCGCCGCGAGTCACGCTCGCCAACACCCCGGACGCCAACGTCTACAGCCGGGTCCTGGGCATGGCGACGATGATCCGTGATCGACTCCAGGACGCAGGTCTCGAACCGCAAGACCTGGTCGACGTCCACGACTTCGTGTGCCTCACGCTGAGCCCCAAGGCTCAGAAGCAGTGGGACGACGCGAAGTCCAGCCTCGCCGCGGCGGACGCCGAAGCCGCCTGACCCCAATGCCCCCTCGCGCGACAGCGCGGGGGGGCGTAGAGTTCGCGGCTCATTCCTTCAGGAGACCGGCCGTGAACGACAGCGACAAGAACGTCGATTTCATCCGCGAGATCGTGGAGGAGGATCTGGCCGCGGGCCGCCATCGGCGCATCGTCACCCGATTTCCTCCGGAGCCGAACGGCTACCTGCACATCGGCCATGCCAAGAGCATCTGCCTGAACTTCGGCATCGCGCGGGACTACGGCGGCAGCTGCCACCTGCGCATGGATGACACCAACCCCACCACGGAGGACGAAGAGTACGTCGCGTCCATCCAGGACACCGTGCGCTGGTTGGGCTTCGACTGGGGGGACAACCTCTTCTTTGCTTCCGACTACTTCGAGCAGCTGTATGCCTTCGCGCAGGAGCTCATCCGCGCCGGCAAGGCCTACGTCTGCAGCTTGAGCGACGAGCAGATCCGCGAGTACCGCGGCACCATCACCGAGCCCGGTCGCCCGAGCCCGTTCCGAGAGCGCAGCGTGGACGAGAACCTCGACCTGTTCGCTCGCATGCGTGCCGGCGAGTTCTCCGACGGAGCCCACGTCCTGCGCGCCAAGATCGACATGGCGTCGCCCAACATGAAGATGCGCGACCCCCTGCTCTATCGCATCCGCCACGCCCACCACTACCGCACGGGGGACGACTGGTGCATCTACCCGCTGTACGATTTCACCCACTGCTTGAGCGACGCCATCGAGGGCATCTCCCACTCCATTTGCACCCTGGAGTTCGAGAACAACCGAGAGCTCTACGACTGGGTGCTCGACAACGTCACGCCGCCCGCGCGGCCGCACCAGTACGAGTTCGCGCGTCTGGCGCTCACGTACACGGTGATGAGCAAGCGCAAGCTGCTCGAGCTGGTGGACAAGAAGCGCGTCTCCGGCTGGGACGACCCCCGCATGCCGACATTGGCCGGGTTTCGTCGCCGGGGCGTCACGCCGGAAGCCATCCGCACGTTCTGTGATCGCATCGGCGTCGCCAAGAACAACAGCACCGTCGACGTAGCCCTGCTCGAGCACACCATCCGCGAAGACCTCAACGAGCGCTCGCCGCGCATGCTGTGCGTGCTCGACCCCCTGGAGGTCGTGATCGAGAATTTCGACGAGCACGAGACGGAAGCGCTCGAGGCGCCGCTGTGGCCTCACGACGTCCCCAAAGACGGCAGCCGGGAGCTGCCCTTTTCTCGGCGCCTGTTCATCGAGCGGGACGACTTCGCGGAGACGCCGCCGAAGGGCTGGCATCGCCTGTCGCCGGGGGCGGAGGTACGGCTGCGCCATGCCTACGTCATCCGCTGCGAGCGGGTGGAAAAGGACGCGAGCGGCCGCATCGAGCGCGTCGTGTGCAGCTATGACCCGAGCACCCGCGGCGGCGCCTCCGGCGGAAAGAAGGTCAAGGGCACCATCCACTGGGTGAGCGCGCCGCACGCCGTGGAGGTGAGCGTGCGCCTCTACGATCGTCTGTTCTTGACCGAGCAGCCAGGCGCCGAGAGCGGCGATCCGCTCAGCGACCTGAACCCCGACTCGTTGCTCGAGAAGCGCGGCTTTGCGGAACCCGCCGTGGCCGCGCTGAGCGCCGGTGAGCGCATCCAGCTCGAGCGCATCGGCTTCTTCTATTGTGACCCGAAGGACTCCAAGCCGGGCGCACCGGCCCTCAATCGCATCGTCGCGCTGAAGGACACCTGGTCGAAGATCGCTGCGCGGGCCACGGGCGCGGCGCCCAAGCCCAAGACGGAAAAGCCCAAGGCGGCATTCGCCCACGCGCCGGAGGAGCTCGGCGGGTTGGCCCGAGATCTGGTGGAACGACACGGCCTGTCCAGTGAGGACGCGCGCATCCTGGGCGACGACGCCGCATTGCTCGGCCTGTTCGAGAGCGCCCTCGGCTTCCACGACAACCCCCGCGGTATCGCCAGCTGGCTCGTGAACGAGCTACCCAGCGACTTCCGGGGCGACGGCGTCGCCCGCCTGCCCTTCGGCGCCGCGGAGGTCGCGGGCCTGGTGCGCCTGGTGGACACGCAGGTCATCAGCGGCAAGATCGCCAAGGACGTGCTGGCGGAAATGCTCCAGAGCGGCAAGGCGCCCGACGCCATCGTGAAGGACAAGGGCCTCGTGCAGATCGCCGACGCCGACGCCCTTGGCCCGGTGGTCGATCGCGTGCTGTCGGAGAACGCCGACACCGTGGAGCGCTACCGCGCCGGCAACAAGAACCTGCTCGGCGCCTTCGTGGGCATGGTCATGCGCGCCACCGGCGGCAAGGCGAATCCCAAGCTGCTCAACGAGCTCTTGCGTCAGAAGCTTTCGTAGCGTCCTTGCAGCAGCGAAAGCCCGTTGAATAGTCGTGATACTTGGCGCCGTGGCCGGGCGTCAGGAACTGACAGCCGCGGCCGTGCTCTTCCGTGGTGCTGAAGAAGCCGCCCATGAAGATGGAGTGCCCGCGGTTGATGTCGATCTTGTCGCGGATGTCGTCGCGCAGCGGGATCTTCTTCTCCAGATCGTGGTCCACGAAGTCGCTCACCCACTCGTGCAGGTTGCCGACCATGTCGTGCGTGCCCCAGTCGCTGCTGCAACCCGCGTACTCGCCGGTCTTGGCCAAGAAGCCTGGCGTGCGGTCCAGCTCGGGCGCATTGAAGTGCTCGGCGAACTTCCAGCGCCGCGGATCACGGCCGAACAGCTTGGACAGCAGGTGCGGCTTGCTGATGTTGCACTGCGCCCGATCGAAGCGCGCTCCGTACGGGTACACGTGCCCCGCCTTGTCCCGACAGGCCCGGTACCACTCGTTCACGCTGCACAGCCGTTTGCCCGCGGCCTCGCACGCCGAGCGCGCCTCCAGCTTGCTGATGTACGCCTGCGGATAGACACCCACGCTCGAAGCCGCGCGATAGCCCACGCCCTCCTCCGGCCGCGTGGCGTGCTCGTGAACGCCGCCGCCGGGCTCGAGCAGGTGCGCTTCCCAGCGGTCCACACACGCCTTGCCCACTCGGGCCATCTCCGAGGGACAACCCTCCAGCAATGCTTCCGGCTTCTCTTGTTGGCTCGCCGCGGGCACGGCGCTCTTCGCCGGCGCGGCACTGACCACCGCCTTCGGCGGCGCGATCTGCGCCGTCACGGGCGCGTCGAGCTCCTTCGCTCGCGCGGAGTCACACCCCACCGCCAGCAGGAACACGAGGCCAGCCACACGCTTCACGCCAAAAGCATGGCACGGCGAAGCTGCGCGGACCGCATTTTCACTTCCCTTACGTGATCTCACGTTGCCATCCGGATCACGGTTCCTGGGCTCCGGCAATGCGCTAATTGCGCCAATCGAACACGCAATGGCGCCATCTCCAGTACCAGTAAACGACGTCGATCACAGGACGCGATCCGGATGGCTTTGCGACGGCAGTTCGAGTACGCAGACTCTCGCACCGGAGCATCCCGCTCCGGATTTTGAGGAGGCAAGCAACTTGGCAAGTGTTCGAACTAGCCTCGCTGTCGTCTTCGCCATTGGCCTCGGGAGCCTTGCGACCATCGGATGCGGATCCGATTCGAGCAGCGCACCTGGAGGCGGTGGCTCGAGCGGCACGGCTGGGACAGCCGGCACAGGCGGCACTGGCGGGATCGGCGGCATCGGTGGTGCCGCAGGCTCCGGCGGTGTCGGTGCGACCGGCGGTACCGGTGGCGTAGGCGGAATGGCTGGAAGCGGCGGAATGGCCGGCTCCGGCGGTACCGGTGGTGCTCCATCGAGCCTGTCCGTGATGGACCTCGTGTCGGGCGGCACCGTGATGACGAGCAGCAACTACCGATTGATCCTGACCACGGGTCAGGGTCCTGGCGGCAACGGCGTCTTGAAGTCCACGAACTATCGCCTCAACGGCGGTTTCGTGGGCGCAACCAACTGACTTGTAGAGGGCAAAAACCACATGGCACGCAAATTTGGACTTCTTGGTGTCTCCGCCGCCGCAGCCACGCTGTTGGCTGCAACGGCCGCCTCATCGGCGGTCCCCGCAAACCTCACCCAGCAAGGCCGCCTGCTCGACAGCACCGGCACCCCGGTCCCCGGCTCGGTTTCGATCACGTTCGCCGTGTACAGCGCGGCGAGCGGCGGCACCGCGCTGTGGACCGAAACCCAGAACGTCACGCTGGACGACGGCTTCTTCAGCGCGCGTCTGGGCGAAGCGACCGCCATCCCGAACACCGTGTTCGACGGCTCCACCCGCTACCTCGGGGTGAAGGTCGGCGCGGACGCGGAGATGACGCCGCGCCAAACCATCGTCAGCGTGCCCTACGCGCTGATGGCGAACAACGCCGTGGGCGACATCACGCCCACCAGCGTGAGCGTGAACGGCACCCAGGTGATCGACGGCACGGGCAACTGGGTCGGCCCCACGGCAGGCCTCGTGGGTCCCACCGGTCCTCAAGGTCCGGCAGGTCCGGCCGGCGCCGTCGGCGCAACGGGCGCACAAGGACCTCAAGGTCCGGCGGGCCCGGCGGGACCGACCGGCCCCACGGGAGCAACCGGCTCCCAGGGACCGCAGGGCGTTCCCGGCGCGCAGGGACCCGTCGGACCCACCGGACCGAGCGGAGTCGTTGGCTACGCGTTTGCGTCCGGCAACGGCAACAATCCGGCGACCACGACCAACTTCATGGGGCCCACGGTCAACGTCACCGTCACCAGCTCCGCGCAGCGGGTGTTTGTGAACGCGAACAAGGCCTTCGGCACGGCGAGTGCAACTGGAGCAACTTCTCTCAACCTCTACGTCTGCTACCGGCTCAGCGGCAGCACCACCACCCCGTCGCTCGTTGGCGGCGCCATTCTCGGAAACCGAGTGACCAACAACACTCGCGTTCCCATGGGTATCAGTGGGGTATTCGGCAATTTGGCGGCGGGTACGTACACCGTCGGCATGTGCGGCTCTTCGAGCGATGCCACCAACTGGAACTCCAACGAGTGGGGTTACACCTCGGCGCTCGTGTTCTTGCCGTAGTCACGCCGTCGCGCGCTCCGCACTAGCGGAGCGCGCGACGTTTTTTTGTCATGAGCAATCAGACTCTCCCCCTCGCCGTCCTCGGCGGCGGCGCGCTCATTGGGCTGGGCCTCTACTTCGGCCTTCGCGAGCGTCCGCCGCCGGCGGACGCCACGTCCGCGAAAGCGCTGCCGGCTGCGAACACCGCCCCGGCGCCGCCAGAACCCAGCGAGCTGCACCAACGATCCAAGGAAGCGGTCCAGCTCGCTTTAAAGAGCGAGCTGGATAGGCGCCACGCTGCCTTGGTCGACCACTGCTGGAAGCCGCTCGCCGCCAAGGACCCCGACCCGGCCTCGGCCAAGCTGAGCTGGAACGGCACCATCGGTGCGAGCGGAAAGCCCGTGGCCTACGGCGTCTCCGAGCACCGCGACGCCTATCGCGCCGGCCTCGCGGAGTGCGTGCAGAAGGACCTTTTGTCGCTTCAAGTCCCGCCCCCCGGCAGCTCCGTGCAAGTGAGCGTGGACATTCAGCTGCCCTGACGGAAGACTCGGCCGCCATGGCCAAGGCCACGGTCTGCCTGAACATGATCGTAAAGAACGAAGCGCGGGTCATCCGCCGCTGCTTCGAGTCCGTGCGTCCCTTCATCGACGCCTGGGTGATCGTGGACACGGGCTCCACCGACGGCACCCAGGAGCTGATCCGCGAAGAGCTCGCTGACGTACCCGGCGAGCTGTTCGAGCGGCCGTGGAAGAACTTCGGGCACAACCGCTCCGAGGCGCTGGAGCTCGCCCGCGGTCGCGCGGACTACACCATGATCATCGACGCGGACGAGATCCTGATCCCCGCGCCCGGCTTCACGATGCCGGAGCTCACGGCCGACGAGTACATGACGCTGCACGAGGCCGGCAAGAGCAGCACGGCGTTCTTCCTGACGCAGCTGGTGAAGAGCGAGCTGCCGTGGCGCTTCGACGGCGTACTGCACGAGGTCATCGCCTGCGACGTCCCCCACTCTACCGAGAAGCTCAAGGGCCTGGTGTGCAAGGGCTTCTTCGACAGCGCGCGCAACGCCGATCCCAAGGCGAAGTACGAGAGCGACGCGCGGGTGCTCGAGCAGGCTCTGAAGGACGAGCCCGACAACGCACGCTACGTGTTCTACCTGGCGCAGAGCTACCGCGACGCCGGGCAGCTCGAGCAAGCCGTCGAGACCTATCGGCGCCGCGTGACCCTGGGCGGCTGGGACGAAGAGGTCTGGTACGCCCAGTACCAGGTGGGCGTACTGCTGGAGCGCCTCGGAGGAGATTTCGGGCCTGCCCTCGAAGCCTATCTCGCGGCGTATCAGCTGCGCCCCACCCGTGCCGAGCCGCTGTGCGAGCTCGCCCGGCACTACCGTCAAGAGAAGCAGTACCCCTTGGCCCACCTGTTCGCGCGGCGCGCGCAGGAGATCCAGCGGCCCAACGACATCTTGTTCCTGGACGAGTCCGTCTACGCTTGGCGCGCCATCGACGAGCTGGGCGTGGCCGCCTACTACGTTGGGCGCCACGAGGAAGCGCTGGCCGCTGCGGATCTGCTCCTGGGCGGCGGTCGACTGCCGGAAACGGAGCTGGCTCGCGTCACGGAGAACCGCAAGTTCGCCGTTGACGCTCTGGGCACTTCGCTGCTCCCGAAAAAGCACTCGAAGGGCAAGAAGCCCCACAAGCAGAAAAACAAGAAGCGGCGCTGAATCAGGGAGCGCCGGAAGCCCCCGGGGCCGCTTGAGTCACGCCCAAGATGCCCTTGAGCCGCACCACGCGGTCGTCGCTGGGCCCGAGGAGCTCTTCGAGCTTCTCGAGGTGGTGCCTTGCTTCGTCGCCAGCGCCCACGGAGTGTGTCAGGAGCGCCAGGTTGAAGCGGGCGTCGGCGTGCTCGGGCTCCACTCGCAGCACCTCCAAGTACTTCTCTCGCGCTTCGCGATACTGGTTCTGTGCCCCGGCGACCACGCCGAGATTGAAGAGGGCGTCGACGTCCTTCGGATCCGCACCGAGCATGGCCTCGAACTCGGTCTTCGCCGTCGCGAGATCCTTCTTTCGGAACGCGATCAGGCCGAGCAACAAGTGCGCTGGAGCACCGCGACCGCGACCGACGGCCTGCCGAGCCATGGCCTCGGCTTGATCGGCTTGGCCGCGCTTGTACGCCGCCTCGGCCAGGGCGTAGCTGGCGTAGCCGTTGCTCGCGTCCTTGCTCAGGACCGCGGCCGCGGCCGTGTCGGCAGCAGCCGCTTGGCCGGCCCGCGCCAGCGCTTCGGCTTCTTCCCCGGCGAGGGACGCACGACACGCGCCGTCGGCGCCCTGGATCACAGCGAGCGCCTCCTTGCCGAGCCCACGATCGAGAGCCCGGTGGGCGGCCTCGGTGCGACACGGGCAGCTCTCCGGCGCGCTGGCACAGGCCGCTCGCACCTTCTGGCCGTCCGCTCGATGGTGGCCTTGCTCCAGCGCCTGCACGACGCCAGCGTGTACGCCGGATACCGGCTCCGCGGACGTTGCGCCCTCCGCCGAGTGGCGCTCGGGCGCGAGGCGCTGCCGAAGCACCAGCGCCCCGACGACGACCACGACCAGCGCGAGCGCAACGATCAGCGGCAAGGAGCTCTGGGACTTCTGGCTCATCGCGCGGAACATAGACCAGCTCGACGGCCGGCGGCATAGTCGAAGCGCGCCGAATGACTACCCGCATGCTGGACCTTGGCGGCACCGCCCGCGTGAGCGTCGACCCCGATTGGCTGTGCACCGAAGCCGCCGAGCGTCTCCAGCGCGATCTGGTGCGACAGCTCCGTTGGGAGCAGCGGGACGTCGTACTCTTCGGCCGCCGCGTGTCGCAACCTCGGCTCATCGCCTGGTGCGGAGAGCTCGGTTACCGCTACAGCGGCCAGACCCTGGAGCCCCGCGCCGCACCGGGGGCGCTCGCCGAGGTGCTCGCCCGGGTGGTCCGGGAAACCGGCACCGAGTTCAACCACGTGCTGGTCAACCGCTACCGTGACGGCAACGACGGCATGGGCCTGCACGCCGACGACGAGCCCGAGCTGGGCCCGGACCCCGTGGTCGCTTCGCTATCGCTGGGCGCCACCCGCCGCTTCGTGCTGCGCCCACGGAACCGCAAGCACCCACCCCTGAGCGTGGAGCTCGAGAGCGGCACGCTGCTGGTCATGCACGCCGGGACTCAAGCCTCGCATCGCCACGGAATACCCAAGACGACGCGCCCCGTCGGCGAGCGGCTGAGCCTGACGTTCCGCCGGCTGCTCCGCGCGCCGGGTTGAGCTACTGCGCGCCGCCCAGGATCACCCGCACCGACACGCGCCGCAGCTTGGCATCCGCGGGCTTGGCCGCCGTGCCCGAGCCGAACACGGATTGCGTCAGCGAGATCACCACCATGCGGTGGGGATCCACGCCGGCGGCGGCAATGCGATCCTTCACCGCGCGTGCACGCGAGTCCGCCAGTCCAATTTGCTCCCCAGGAGAGACCTGGCCGATGACCGCCACGCACTCCAGCGTGGGATTCGCCTTCATCCGCGCCGCAATGCCCTGCACCAGCGGCTCTGCGTTGGCGCCGAGCTCCGCCGAGTTGGCTTCGAACTCGAAGTACTCCGGCATGGTGCTGGTCCCGCCCAGGTCACCGCGCACCGTGTCTTGTGTGGCCGAAGACTCGATCTTCTGACAGCCCACGGGCCCCGCCGGCGCCGTGCTCGCGGTCCGCGAGGCATCGAAGGGCGGCACCGACACGACCAGCTTGCCCGGAACGCAGGTTCCGGGCGGCGGCGCCTGGAGGTGACACGCCGCGGGCATGCTGTGCTCCAGGTGATCGCGCAGCGCTTGTTCCTGGCTGGCCATCACCGTGACCTCGTCCCGCAGCTCCGGCGGCGTGAAGGTCGAGTGCTCCGGGTTTTCCTGCGGCGTGTAGATCACCTCCATCACGACGTGGGGTGCCGGGAACTCCGCCTCGCGGATCTTGGTGACGGAACGGAGAGTGCACACGCCGCTCCATTCTTCCGCGGCGCAGCCGGACCCTTCGCTGGGGCCACCGCACGCCAGGGCCAAGAGGCCGAGACCGATGCCGAAGAGGGTCGCAGTCGAGATCCGAAGCCAGCGAGACATGCTGGGAGCCTACCCCAAGCGCCCCCGCGAGCCACCCCGCAGCGCGCCCTCCACTGCCGTTCGTCAGTGGCGTTTCCGCGCCGCGGCGACATCCAAGAATTCGGTAGCGAGGTCTTGTCGGGGCGCCGCGGTCACGGCACGAGCACGACGGCACCATCGACGATGGCCACGTCGCCGTCGTGCTTCACCAGGATCCCGTCGAGGGCCTGATAGCCGTCGGCGCGGAACGGCCCCGCTTCGGTCGAGAGCCAGCCGTCGCCAATGGGACGGAAGCGTGCAAAATGCGTCACCAACGTGTCGCCGGACCAGGGCGCGGGGTCGTGGATCGCGAGCACGCCGGGCGCGGGATTTCCGCCGGCGTCCACGTCCATGCCCACCACCGTGAGCCAGTGACCGCCGTGGCGACGCCACACCCCGCCGCGGGGGCTCGGCTGATACCAGCCCACGTTGAGCCACGCCACGCCGCCGCTCTCGAGAGCTTCTCGGATGAAGCCGATCTGCGCGATCTTGTCGTTGCCGGAGTACTTCGCGGGGTGCGCGCGCCAGCCCTGGTACTGAAGTCGATGAAAACCGAAGCCCGCGTCCTTCATGTAGCGAGCAAGGCCTTCGAGCACGGCGGCGGCGCCGGTTCCGCTGTTGGCTCCGGTGGCCATGTAGCGGCGGGAGCCGAGGCGACGCACCAGCTCGAGCTGGCGCGCGTGGTCGTCGTCACCGGCGGGCGCGAGCCCTTGGTAGCCGTGCTCCGAGAGCCACATGAGGGAGTTGGAGACCGCGACCGGCCCACAGTAGGAGCCACCGCCCCCGGGCAGCCCCAGCTCGGGATCCGTCTGCGTGAGATCCGGCATGTCGTGGACGTGGGCCTTCAAGGCGGCGCGGCGCTTCTCGAGGGCGCGCTCGGCCGCCAACATGCGGGACGTCGAGCCGTAGGCGATGCTGGCGGCGGGCGCTCCGAGGCCCACGTCGAGGGCCCGGTCGGCCGGCGCGGCGGAAGCGAGACCCAGGGGCAAGCCGGCCAGAACGGCGGCGATGACCGCGACGGATCCGAGAGCGAACGCACGACGCATGAGCGGTGGCAGCGTACGCAGCGGCGGGCCGAGGTGTCAAAGTCGTTGGCTTGTCTTACGCTGTGCCCCGTGAAGCCGCTGGTCTACGCGATGGTGCTCCTGGCGGGCGCGTGCAGCCGCTCCCGAGGGGCTGAGGAAGCGCCGCCCCCGGCCGTGATGGTGCCCCCGGCGGCGAGCTCCGTCACAGCTCCCGCAAAGAAGCCCGCCGAGACGCTCGAACGCTTCTTGGCCACGGTTCGGACCGCGCTCGAGACGCGGGACGTCGCCACCCTGGCCCGATATGCGGCGCCGGGGGGCATCCGCTTCGATCCCTACGCGTTCATCGCGCCGGAGCCCACCGTGGTGCTCACGCCGAACGAGCTTCGAGGAGCCCTGACGGATCCCACGCTGAGGAAGTTCGGGGCCTACGATGGCTCGGGCGAGCCGATCGTCATGACCTTCGCGGAGTACTTCGACAAGTTCGTCCGCATCCCGGATCTCGAGCACGCCCAGCGAGCCGTCGACTCCACGATTGGCTCCGGAAACACACCGAGCAACTTGAAGCAGGTGTTTCCCGACGCCTCCTTCGTGGAGTTTCACCACGCGGGCAGCGACCCGAAGTACGAGGGCATGGATTGGCAGAGCGTGCGCGTGGTGTTCCGGCGCGACGGGGATCATTTCCGGATCCTCGCCATCATCCACGACCAGTGGACGATCTGAGCACCGTCGGGCAGGATTGAACCGTGCGTGTGCTCGATGGCCACCATGCCGTGCTCGAAGAGGAGCGCCGCCTCGACGACCGCGGCGGCAAGAAGTTCGACCGATTGGCCTTCGCCCGCTGGGCCCTGTCGAAGCTCGCGCCCCGGCGCATGACGGTGGCCATCTATCGGGGCGCCCGTGAGCTACGCGTGGAGCGCGGGCGCGATCTCGCCGGCGGGCCGGACGCGCGCTGGGCGATCGTGGGCATTCCGGAGCATGCCAGCCGGGAGCACATCGCCGTGGCGCTGGCCGAGCTCGCCGGAGCGACCGATCATCCCTACGTCGTGGACCTGCTCCTCGGCACGGAGCCCGAGCCCGTGAGCTGACGCGATGACCAAGGAGTCCGCTCTCGAACGCTGGCTCTCGGTGCTTTCCATACGCCCCGGCGAGGGGCGCCGCACGCTGCTCCTGTTTCTGTATCTGCTGATGGCGTCGGCGGTGTTCATCCTCGGCCGCACTGTCCGCGACACCCTGTTTCTGAGTCGATATCCGATCAGCGCGTTGCCGTGGATGTTCGTACTGTACGGCGCCGCGTCGGCGGTGACGGCCATCGTGTACGGCCGCTACGCGGACCGGGTTCCCCGTCACGTGATGATCGGCGCCTCCGTGGCCATCGGAATCGGCAGCTACGTGGGCGTCTGGGCTCTGGTGCGCCTCGGGCAAAGCTGGATTTACCCGGTGTTCTACGTTTGGTCCGAGGTGGCGGCGAACCTGTTCATCGTGCAGTTCTGGACCCTGGCCAACGATCTCAACGATCCCCGCAGCGCCAAGCGGCTGTTCGGACTCATCGGCTCGGCGCGGGTGCTCGGCACGGTGGTGATCGGCACCACGACGGGAATCGTGGTGCGCGCCATCGGCACCGAGCAGCTCCTGTTCGTGCTGGCGGCATTGATGGCGGCCATCGGCGCCCTGGCCTTCGCTCTGCGACGCGAGAAGAAGGTGGAGCCGGTACGGGCGCCGTCTCGCCACCCGCAGAGGTCGCCGTCGGTAGCGAGGGATCCCTACGTTCAGGCGCTGGCGGCCTTCCTGCTGCTCACGTTCACGGCGCTGACGGTGGGCGACTATCAGTTCAAGGTGATCGCCCGCGCCACCTACCAAGAAGACAGACTCGCGGAGTTCTTCAGCCTGTTCTACGCCGTCACCGGCATCGTTTCCTTCCTGTTCCAACTGTTCGTCACGCCGCGCGTGCTGCGGCGCCTGGGCGTCGCTTGGGGCATGGGGGTGATGCCGGGAGTGTTTGGCCTTGCGAGCATCACGCTGCCGTTCCTGACCACGCTGCCCGTGGCCAGCGTGATGAAGTTCGCGGACAACGGCTTCCAGTACACCATTCACGACACCACCCTGCAGGCGCTGTACGTGCCCTTCCCGGCGCAGGCCAAGGCGAAGACCCGCGCCCTGTTGGACGCGGTGGTGAAGCCCTGCTCCTACGGCGCCGGGGGTCTGGTGCTGATCCTGCTCGCCACCCGCCTCGACGTGGGTCAGCTTTCCTACGTGACCGCCGTCGTGGTCACAGCTTGGCTCGCCGTCATCCCGCTGGTGCGGCGACGGTACCTCGCCGCGCTCAAGTCGACCCTGAGCACCTACGGTTCCCTCGAGTCGGACTCCGAGTTCCTGCTCGACGCAGCGGGGCGCCAGGCCTTGTTCGACGTCTTGAAGGCGGGAACACCACGACAAATATTGACGGCCCTCGAGCAGCTCGAAGCGGACAATCCGCCCGAGCTGTCCCGAGCGCTCAGCGGACTCTTGGCGCACCCCCACCCGGAGGTACGGAAGAAGGCCTTGGCCCTGGCCTGCTCGCAGCCGGACGCCGCCGCCGACGTGGCCGCCAGGGCGATCCGCGATCCCGAGCCCACGGTGCGGGCCGCCGCGGCGCGCGCGCTGGCGGATCTGCGCGGCGACGAAGTGGTCGACGTGCTGGTCGAGCTGATCGACTCACCTCACACGGACGTGCGCGTGGCGGCGCTCTCGGGCCTGTCGCGGCGCGGGGGCGTGGATGGACAGATTGCCGCGGGCAAGCGCCTCGGCGAGCTGTTGGCGGGGAGCGCGACCGCTCGTGTCGAGGCGGCCCGGGTGCTGGCGGAGCTGTCGAACGACGCTTTTCGACCGCTGCGAAACCTGCTCAATGACGAGGATCCCTCCGTGCGGCGCGCCGCCCTCAAGGCCTGTGCCGGCGTGGCCGACCCGCGCCTGGCCCCGGATCTCGTGGCTCAGCTCGCGGATCCGGCGTGTCGCGTGCGCGCCGCCGGCGCCCTCGTCGCCATCGGGTCGCCCTGTGTCGATCTGTTGGCGGACACCTTGTCCGACTCGAACGCGCCGCGGCCGGTACGTCTGCTGATTCCGCGCATCCTGAGGCGCATCGTCGCGCCCGAATGCTACGCGCGGTTGCGTGCCCAAGTCGACGTCGAGGACAGCCACCTGAGGCTGCGGATCTTCGCCGCCCTCGCCGCCCTCCGCGAAGCGCTGGCCCTACCGCCGGAACCGAAGGACTGGGTGCTCGGCCTGTTGGAGAGCGAGATCCGCCGAGGCTACCGCAACCTGGCGGCCTGGGAGTCGGCGCGAGAGACGCTGAGCACTCCGCTCCTGGACGAGGAAATGAGCTTCCGGCACCAGCGCGCGATCAAGCGCGTGCTGCGCGCCCTCGAGCTTCGCTTCGAGCGGCCGGCGTTGCGCCTGGTGCGCGATCGCATCGGCGACCCGCGCCGCCACGCCAACGCCGTGGAGGTGCTCGACGCGCTTCTCGACCCGCGCATGCGGCCGATGGTGATGCCGTTCTTCGACGACATCTCCGTTCCGGAGCGCTTGACCCGCGCCGGCGGCTTCGCGCCGAAGGCGCTCAGCGTCGAGGAGTTCGCTCGCGAAGAGACGGAGCACCCGAACCCTTACGTCGCGCTGGTGGTATACGACAGCCTGGGCAAGCACCTGCCAGCTCTCGCCGCCGAGCTCGCGCAGAAGGGCCTTTCGCGCCCGGAGCCCCTCGTCCGCGAAGGCGCCCTGCGGGCGCTGGCTGCTGCAGAGCCGGACCGCGCGCGCGTCGCGCTGGAACGCCTGCTCGACGATCATGACCCGACCCTACGTCACCACGCTCAGGCGCTCCTGGCCGAGCTGGATGGAAACTCGGAGGCAACCATGCACTCGACGGTCGAGAAGATCCTGATCCTGAAGAGCGCCCCAGTGTTCGAGAAGGTGGCGGGAGAGGATCTCGCTCCTTTGGCCCGCGTGGCGTCGGAAGAAGTGTACGCGGACGGCGAACGGGTGTTCGAGGAGGGAGAGGTGGGCGACTCGCTGTTCGTGATCGTCCGCGGTCGCGTCGCGATCGTGACGGGCAGCGAGAAGATCGCCGAGCTGGGTCCGGGAGAGGCCTTCGGCGAGATGGCGGTGCTCGACAGCGCTCCGCGCAGCGCGTCCGCCGCCGCCGAGGGCGAGGTCGAGCTGCTGCGCATCGGTAGTGAAGAGTTCTACGAGATCCTCCACGAGCAAGTGGAGATCGCAGAGGGCGTGATCCGCATGCTCACCCAGCGGCTGAGGGAGAGCACGGCACAGCTGTCCCAGGACCGCGCTGCGCCGCTCTCCGTCCTCTGATTGCGCGACCCCGAGCTCGCGCGTATGGTCCGCGCATGCGTGGTGCAATTGCGGGTTGGGCCGGCGTGTCACTGGTGTGCTTCGCGGGATGGATTTCCGCCTGCTCTTCTTCCGGGGAGGATCCGACGACGAGCGCCGGGGGCAGTGGTGGCGCCTCTAGCGGCGGCGCGGCAGGCAGCGCCAGCGGCGGTGCGGCAGGTAGCGCCGGTGCAGCAGGCAGCGGCGGTGCGGCAGGCAGCGGCGGTGCGGCAGGCAGCGGCGGCGCGGCGGGCAGCGGCGGCGCGGCGGGTAGCGGCGGTGCAGCGGGCAGCGGCGGTGCAGCAGGCGGCGGCGGTGCGGCAGGCGGTGGCGGTGTGCCAGGCCAGAGTCTACGCTTCGCGGCCATCGGGGACACCGGCAAGGGCAACGACGGCCAGAAGCAAGTCGCCGCTGCGATCAAGAACAAGTGCGACGCGGAGGGCTGCGACTTCGTCCAGCTCCTGGGCGACAACATCTACGACAGCGGCGTGAGCTCCACGACGGACGCCCAGTGGCAAACCAAGTTCGAAGAGCCCTACGCCAACATCACCCTCCCCTTCTGGGTCGTGCTCGGCAATCACGACTACGGCGGCAATGGCCTGGGCTACGAGCTTCCCAAGGCAGACGTCCAGGTGGCCTACAGCCAGGTCTCCAACAAGTGGACCCTCCCGGCGAAGTACTACAAGCACCCCGCAGCCAGCGTGGACTTCTTCGGTCTGGACACCAACGCAGCGATGTTCGGCCTCGTGGGCCAACAGAAGACGGACGTCAGCAACTGGATCGCGGCATCCACAGCCACGTGGAAGATCGCGTTCGGCCACCACCCCTACAAATCCAATGGGCCCCACGGCAACGCCGGCAGCTACGACAACCTGCCCTTCATTCCCGGCGCCAACGGCGCGGGGGTGAAGGACCTGTTGGAAACCACCGTGTGCGGCAAGGCCGACGTCTACATCTGCGGCCACGACCACAGCCTCCAGTGGCTCACGCCGACGTGCAACGGCACGGAGTTGATCGTATCTGGCGGGGGCGCCTCCAATACCGACTTGCCGGGTTCGAACCCGAGCTACTTCCAGGCGGCGCACATCGGCTTCTTGTATGTCGTGATCGAAGGCAAGAAGTTCCACGGCGAGCTCATCGACGAGACGGGCAAGGTTCTGTTCAGCCGAGACATCGTCAAGCCGTAGCGGTGTTGAACACTTTCGGACATGGCTCTGCTTGCCGCCTCGGATGAGGCACACTCGGGTTCGGGAGGAACGATGATGATGCGACGCTGGGTGATGGTGATGGCAGTGCTGGCCGCGGGCTGCGGGAGTGACGACTCGTCGGGGAGCGGTGGCACCGCTGGTAAGGACGCCGGGAGCGGCGGCAGCGCAGGGTCGGCAGGCAGCGGTGGCTCTGGAGCCACGGCGGGCACCGCGGGCAGCGGCGGCCTGGCCGGTACCGGCGGGGGCACCGCGGGCAGCGGCGGCATGTCAGGCAGCAGCGGCACGGCAGGCAGCGCAGGAGCCGCAGGCGGAACTGCGAGCTGCGACAGCACGAACTGCGAGTGGACCTGCTGTGGCGACCAGTGCGTCAATACCACCAACGACTTCAAGAACTGCGGCGCCTGTGGCAAGGCGTGTACGGGGCAGAACCCATTCTGCGATAACGGCACCTGCAAACCGAACCCGCCCTGCGATAGCGGCACTCAGTGCCCCGGCGTCGCGCTTTGCTGCGGGGGGAACTGCTGCGCCGCGGGCGACATCTGCTGCGACGTTCCGGGGCCGGTGGTCACTGGCGTCGCGTGCACGAAGCCCACTGCCGAAGGGAGCTGCCCCCTGGGTTGCAAGACCTGCGTGTGCACGTCGCCCGATACGCCCATCGCCACGCCAAGCGGTGAACGCGCCATCGCCGAGCTCCGCGTCGGGGACCTGGTCTACAGCGTCGACCACGGCGCCACGGTGGCGGTGCCCATCCGCGCCATCCACAGCCAGCCGGCACGCTCACACCACGTGATGCACGTCGTGCTCGACGGCGGGCGCACTCTGGACATCAGCCCCGGACACCCCACGGCCGATGGCCGCCGCTTCGGCGAGCTGCGAGCCGGCGAGGCGCTGGACGGCGTCGGCATCCGGAGCGTCACCTTGGTGCCCTACCCCCACTCCCGCACCTACGACATCCTGCCGGACTCCGACAGCGGCACCTACTTTGCCGCCGGGGCGCTGATCGGCAGCACGCTGCAGAAGGGCGCGGATCCCAGCCAGGCGTGCTCCGCGAGCACGCTACCCACCAGCCGCTAGACGCGACGCGACGGCGGCGACGATGGGAACGTCGGCCTCGGCCCAGGCGAGCTCGGACAGCTCGTCGGGGCCGAGCCAGCGGAGCTCGGCGTGCTCGCGCGCTTCCGGCACGCCGTCGACCCGTTCGGCAAGGTACACGTCCAGCACCACCGACGCCGTCTCACCGCGACCGATCCACTCGCCGATACGGGCGTCGATGCCGAGCTCCTCGGCCAGCTCGCGCGCCAGCGCGCGCTCCGGGCTCTCGCCCGGAGCTACCTTGCCACCCGGAAACTCCCAGGCCAACGGCGCGCTCATCGTCGCCGAGCGCTGCGCCACGAGGCAGCGCCCGGCTTCAATCAGCGCGGCACCGACGACCGCGACTCGCGCCACTCACTGATACCAGGTGCACTTGCCCTGAACGCAGCCGCAGCCGCCCACGTTCATGGGCTGGGTGCACTCGCAGGTGCTGATCCCCGACGAGACGGCGGGGTTATAGCAAAGCTCACCGCCGCATCCGCCGCCCACGCAGTCCGCGTCGGTGGTGCAGCTGTCGTTGCTGTTCTTCACGCAAGCGCCGGTGGCGGGCACGCGGGTCGTGCACTGTGCGGCGTAGTCGTCGCAGCAGTCGCCGTAGTACTTGCAGACGCTGTCGCAGTAGCAGCTCTTGTCCGCGCTCACGCCGCCGCAGTGCCCCGCGCAGCTGTTGGTCGCCGGGGGTGCGTCCACACACATTCCGCCGCAGTCCGCGCCGCCGTTCTTCGGGTCGCAGCCATCGCCGGGCACGTCCACGCACTCCTGCCCTGCCGGGCATTGGATGCCCGCGAAGCCGCCGCAGAACGCGCCGCTCGGCGGGCACTCGGCGATCTCCCAGCCGCAAGTGCCATCGTCGTTCTTCAAGCACTTGCCCGTCGGACCGGCAACGTTCTTGCCGTCGGGGCACAGCTTCGTGGGCATGCCGGGCGCTGGGCCGCACAAGTCCGCTGCGCACTCGCCGCCCACGGGGACGTCGTCCACGCAAATGCCACCGCAGTCGGCGCCACCGTTGTTCGGATCGCAGCCGTCGTTCGGATCGTCCACGCACACCTTGCCATCGGGGCACGGCAGGTTCGCGAAACCGCCGCAAGTCGTGGAAGTGGGCTCACACACCGCCTTCTTGTCCGCACAGCAGTCGCCGTACGTGACGCAGGCCGCGTCGCACCAACAAGACCCGTTCTTGCTCTTGCCCCCACAGTATTTCTTCGAGCCCCATTGGGCTTGGCAGCTCCCCGGTGGGGGTCCCTTGCCCAGATGCAGGTCGCGACGTTCCGACTGGGACACGCCCTCGTCCGGCGCTGGGGGACCGTCCGTCGCCGCAGAGCAACCGATCGCGAGCAGCGCCAACGCGCCGAACCAGTAAGTCTTGGTCATTCGAATCTCCCTCCCCACATGTAGGTCTGTGTGGGTGCTCGCCGCGATGGGTACCGCTCTCGCAGCCCCCGATCAAGTCCCAAGCTCCACTTTCCCCGGATTCTGCCGGCAGCGAAACTGCCTCACCTGCCCGCGTCAGGTATAACGGTGGGATCCGAGGAGCAGCTTTGATGAAACGCAAGCCGAGAGCACCCGCCTGGCTGCTCGCCAGCACCTTCGCCGTCACCTTGCCTTGGCTCGTCACCACCGGGTGCTCGAGCGACAAGCCCCCGGCCAAGGGACAGCTCATGGTCGCCTTCCAGACGGACATGGAGATCCCGAAGGACGTGACCTCCATCCGGATCCAGGTCACCCAGCTCGGCTTGGTGCGCCACGACGCCAGCTACACGCTGGGACCCGACCAAGCCAAGCTGCCCGCCACCTTGGCCATCATCGCGGGGGAGCGCGCCAGTGATCCCGTCACCATCAAGCTCATCGCCTATCGCGATTCGGAAGCCCACGTGGTGCAGAAGATCACCACCACCGTTCCCGGAGATCGCATCGCCACGCTGCACATGCCGGTCGAGTGGCTGTGTTGGGATCAGGTCACTGGCAGCGGCGAGGACGTGGACGACAACTGCGGCGCGGATGCAACCTGCGTCGCGGGGGACTGCAAGGACAGCCACGTCGATTCCAGCAGCCTGCAGACATACACGGGCAAGAACGTGTTCGGCGGAGCATCGGGTCCCGGCGCCGGTGGCACCTGTCTAGACGTGCTCACTTGTTTCTCCCAGGGCTATCAGACTCCGGTGGACACCTCGGACTGTAGCGTGGCGCTGCCCTCCGGCGCCACGGACGAGACGACCAACGTCGGCCTGGTGCTGCCCCTCGGCAACTTGGGCATCTGCAGCTCCTCCACCTGCATGGTGGCGCTGACGCAAGACTCGTGGTCCGGCTACACCATAGAAAACGGCCGCGCGAAGCTGCCGAAGTCGGTGTGCACCAAGCTCGCAAAGCAGGACGCGCTGGGCGTCGCGGTCACCTCCGCTTGCCCCGCCAAGACCAGCGGCATCCCCACCTGCGGCCCCTGGTCCAGCGTCACGAGCTTGCCCGGGAGCTTCGATGCCGGCGCGCCGGACGCGACGCTGGTGCACACGGATGCCGGCGGCGATGCCCCCGTCGACGCCCAACCCGAAGCCTCCGAGGACGCCAACGACGGCCAGGTCGTGATCCTACCTGCGCCGGAGCTCGGCCGCACCTGCAGCAGCGACGCCGAGTGCGGCAGCCTCAGCTGCATCAAGCCCAGCGACACGACCTTGGACGGCTTCGGCGTGACGGGCGGGGTGTGCACCGCTTCCTGCGACGGCGACGCGACCGTGTGCGGCAAGTACAAGACCGGCTCGGTGTGCGTGGATCTGAACCCCGCCACCAACGGCGGCAAGGTGTGCCTCGAGTCGTGCACGGCGGACGACGCTGGGGTCCAATGTAGCGGTCGCACGGACGTCGCGTGCCTCAGCCTGAAGGACTCCGCAACCGGAACGATGGTCAACACCTGTCAGCCGGTGTGCAGCGCCAGCACCAACTGCGGAACGAGCTTCTGCGACTTGGGCAGCGGCTTGTGCACGCCCACTCAGCCCACGGGGGACACCGGAACCCTGGGGACCGAGTGCACGGGCGACGGAGGCACCAGCACCACCTGCGAGGGCGCCTGCAAGCCCTTCGTGGATCCCGGCACCCAGCAGACCTTGGTCTCCTGCAGCGGGCTCTGCAGCCTGGGCAGCATCGGCTGCGGCTGGGATGGCGCGAGCTTGCCGGGCAACGTGGCCTGCGCGTGGGCCGCGGATCCCAATAACCAGACCATTGGCGCCGGGGGCTTCTGCGTGGAGCTCTGCGACTGCCAAACCACGTGCGCCAACCCGAGCTTCCAGTGCACGGAGTTCCCGCAATACTTGAAGGGGGTATACGACCCGAAGTGGGTCGGCTACTGCAGCCCGCCGTTCAATCCCGACGGCACTCCCCTGGCCGGCGCCCCCTGCTGAGCCCCCCATGACCGATCGCGATTCGATGCCACCCGTCGGCCCCGGCGACGTGCTCGCCGGAAAGTACCGAGTGGAACGCGTGCTCGGTGCCGGCGGCATGGGCGTGGTGGTCGCCGCGACGCATCTGGAGCTGCGCGACAAGGTCGCGGTGAAGTTCCTGCGCGAGGAAGCCCTCGAGAGCGAAGAAGCCGCGGCGCGCTTCGTGCGCGAAGCGCGCGCCGCAGTACGCATCAAGAGCGAGCACGTGGCTCGCGTCATCGACGTGGGGCGCCTGGAGAGCGGTGCGCCGTACATGGTGATGGAATACCTCGAGGGCCACGACCTCAGCGAGCGCAGCGGAGTGCTGTCCATCGAGGACGCAGTGGACTACGTGATCCAAGCCTGCGACGCGATGGCCGAAGCCCACGCCGCGGGCATCATCCATCGCGACCTGAAGCCGGCGAATCTTTTCCTCACCCAGCGCTCGGATGGGGCCGCCGTGGTGAAGGTGCTCGACTTCGGGATCTCCAAGATGACCCTACCCGAGGTGAGCGAGGCAGGTCTCACCCGCACCAGCACGGCCATGGGCTCGCCGCTGTACATGTCTCCAGAGCAGATGCGCTCCGCCAAGGACGTGGACCTCCGCACCGACGTGTGGGCCCTCGGAGCCATTTTGTTCGAGCTGCTCGCCGGTGCGACACCGTTCACGGGCAACAGCTTCCCGGAGCTGTGCGCATCGATCCTGAGCGCGCCGCCTCGCCCCTTGCGCGAGCTTCGCCCGGAGGTACCCGAAGCCCTCGAGGCAGTCGTCGCTCGCTGCCTCGCCAAGGAAGCGACGGATCGCTACGCTAGCGTCGCCGACCTCGCGGCCGCTCTGATGCCCTTCGCCCCGCGCCGCTCTCGGCAGCTGGTGGAGCGCGCGCGCAACGTACTCACGCGCGCGGGCATTGCTTCGGAGATCGACATCGAGATCCCCGTCAGCGTCGCCGAAACGCGCTTGGAAGGTCCCAGCCGCACCAAGACCGCATGGGCGGAGACCGCGCCGGAAGCGGATTCGAAACCCCGAGCCTTCATCTGGCTGGCGCTCGCCGGCATCCTCGCCCTGGGCGGCATCGGCGTCGCGGTCGTGGTCTCGCGCTCCACCCCGCCAGCTACCCCCGAGCCCAGCGCCACGGTCGTGACCGCAGCGCCGACCCCCGCTCCCGAGCCCACTCCCAGCGCGGCCCCCACCCCCAGCGTCGCCCCGGCCGTGGAGGAGGAAGCCGGCGCCCCCGCGGTCGAGAGCGCTCCCAAGCCCAAAATCGCGGCGCCCAAACCTGCCCCCAAGCCCACCGCCACCCCCGCTCCGCCCCCGACGCAGCCCCCTCCTCCGAAGAACCCTTTGGATATCGGTCTCAAGTAGAGCTCTCCATGTTCAAGCCCCACGCCGCCCTGGCCCTCGTTCTGTGCACCTCGCTGGCGACACCCACCTTGCTCGCGCAGCCGAAGAAGGACCCGCCCGCCGCCAAGGCGGAGGAGGCCGCCACGCCAGCGCCGCTCGCGGAGTCCCTCACCGGGGACGCCAAGAGCGAGTACGAGGCGGGCCGCATCCTGTACCAAGACGGCGACTACGCCGGCGCGAAGTTGAAGTTCGAGCGTGCCTACGACCTCAGCAAGGACGCACGACTGCTGTGGAACGTCGCCGCCGCGGAGAAGAACCTGCGCCACTACTCCAAGGTGATCCGCGCCCTCGAACGCTACCTGGCGGAGGGCGGGGATACCATTTCCGACGAGGACCGCGCCGACGCCGAGCGGCTGATTCAGACGGTATCGGAGTTCGTGACCAAGGTCCGCTTCGACGTGAACGAGCCCGGGGCCACCGTGACGGTGGACGCGGACGACGTGGGCCAGACGCCCATTGCGGATCCCGTCCTGGTGGACATGGGCCGTCGCACCATCAAGGCGACCAAGACGGGCTTCAAGGACGCCAGCGTGAAGCAAGATCTTCCCGGCGGCGAGGAAGTCACCATCAAGCTGAAGCTCGAAGCCATCGTCCACGAAGGCCGCGTGCGCGTGCTCGCGGGCGTAGGCGACACCATCGCCATCGATGGCAAGGTGGTGGGCAAGAACACCTGGCAGGGAAAGCTCGACAGCGGCGTCCACACCCTCTCGGTGACCGGTAAGGGCAAGCGCCCCTACCAGGGCGACATCATCGTGCAGGACGATCAGCTCACCAGCACGAACATCGCCCTCGAGCCCATCGCTCCACCCCCGGCCGCAGCCAAGGACGACGGCATCGCTTGGCCCTGGTTCGTCGGCGGTGCCGCCCTCGCGGCGGGCCTCGGCGTGGGCGCCTACTTGCTGTTCAAACCGGACGACGAAACGGCACCGCCCACGGTACCGGGCACGCTGGATCCCGGCACCGTTCAGCTGCGGTTCTGGTGATGCGTCACAGACTGCAACCTGTCGCCTCGGCGTAGGTGCCGCCGGCGTCGATGCAGATCTCGTCCACCGTGCGAGCGACGGTCCACCACTTGACCTCGTCCACCACGCCATTGAACGCCGGCTCGGGACCCTCGCTCTTGCCAATGTGAAGATTCGACACCAGCGGCCCGAGGGCGCCGCCCGCCACCGAGCTCGAGAGCTTTCCGTTCACGTACAGCGACAGCTCCGAGCCATCGTTGACGACGGCCACGTGGGACCAACCGCTACCGATGACGTCGTAGTCGCTGGTCAAGATCGCCGAGGCCTGACTGGCGCGGGAGAACACCACCTGGATGTTGCCCAGGTTGGTCTTGATCCGAACCTGGCTGTCACCGCTGCCAATGCCGCGGCTCAGGATGGTTCCGCTCGAAACGCCGCTCAGCCGCACCCACAGCTCGATGGTCGCCGCCGACGAAAAGTCGAGGGAAGCATTGGCGGGGATCACGATGCGGCCGTCGCCGCCGGAGAAGCTGGCGCCCTTTCCGTTCTTGCCGCTGACGAAGGCCACGCCGCTGCCGAGGGCCATGCCGTCGTTGCCGTGGCCCGACTCGTCGCTCACCGCGCCGCTGTTCGTCTCGAAGTCGTAGTACGCGGACAGCCCAACGGTGGGCGCGCCGCCCTGCCCGCCGGCTCCTGCTGCGCCGGCCTCACCCCCCGCGCCCGCCGCGCCCCCGCTGCCGGAAGTCTCGGGCATGCCCGTGGAGTCGTCGCCTTGATTGCCGAGCACCGGCGGCGGCGCCGCCTGATAGCCCGGCTCGTTCGCCGGAGGCTGAGCCCCGGTGTCGTCCATCCCCACCGCGTTGGCGCAGGCGCCGCAGGCAAACAGCAGCGACACCACGCTGATTCGAGCCAATCCCCCACAAATCCCCAGCTCCCTGCTCGTCATGGAGCGGGGTCTAGCGCACCTCCTCGCCCACGCACATACAAAAACGCACACTGTAGGACAAATTTCCTTCAGAACGCATCATTTTCTAGTTCTGTTGGATTTTGTCGATCCGCCGCGGAAGCAAGCAGCCAGTCAAACAACGTCCCCATCACCCGCGGCGCGTCGGGGCCGAACTCCCCGTGCGCCGCCTTTGGCAGCTCGAAGTAGCGCGCCTCCACACCGCCGCGCTCGATCTGTTCGGCACTGATTCGGTAGTTGCGGCGGTACTCGCGGCCACCGCGCGTCACCGCCACCCGCGCCGCCCCCCGCAGCTTCAGGAAGCTCGGTGTGGCCGGCCCGCTCATCAGCGCGACGCGCCGATAGCGATCGGGATACACCCACGCCAAGTCCTCTGCGCGCTGCGCGCCCTCGGAGTAGCCGACCAGCACGATGGGGCCCAGTCCCTTCCCCACGCTGCCGAGAGCGCGGCGGATGCGGTAGTCGAGGTACTTCATGTCCGCCGTGAAGCGATAGCGCCCCGGGCGGTTGCGACAGGGCGCGTCGCCGTAGATGGCGACCACCGTGGCGTGGCGCTGGGCCGTCGGCGCCCATTCGTCGATGCGTCGTGGGTCCCCGCAGAAGCCGTGGAGGTACACGACGGTCGCGCCCGGGGCGCCCGGCGCCACGAACGCCGGTAGATCTCCGCTCACCGGTAGCTGCCGGATCGGCGCGGGCTCGGACCGGGCGTCATCCTGCCGCGGTGGCGGCGCCACGATGCGGAGCGCGGGCCGCTGCACCGGCCGCGGCGGCTCCGGCGCGAGCGTGTCGGATCGGGCCCGGGCCGCCTCGAAGCCCCCTCGAAGCGCCACTCCGGCGGCCACCATGACCACCGACAAGCCAGCTACTTTCAGGAACTTGAAGCGCAACCACGGAAGTATTGCATGAATCCCCCCAGGGCGCCCGTTTCAGGAATCCTTACGACTCATGCCCGCACGCTCGAGCAAGCGATACAGGTGCTTGCGCTCGATGCCGGAGATGCGCGCGGCCTGTGACACGTTGTCGCCCGCACGCAGCAGCAGGTCTTTCAGGTAGTCGCGCTCGAAGCGTAGGATGAGCTCGCTCTTCGCTTCTTGAAACGGTCGATCCGCTCGCGCAACCACGTCCGTGTCGCGCTTCGACGTGGCGCCGCTGAGCAAGATGGGCAGCTCGGCGAACGGAGCTCCAGGCGGGCTCAGCGCCACCGCGCGCGCGATGATGTTACGGAGCTCCCGGACGTTGCCGGGGAAGTTGTAGCGCAAGAGCCGGTTGAGGTTCTCGCTGGCGAGATCCTGCTCGGGACGCCCCTCGCGCGCCAAGAACACCCGCACCAGCTCCTCCACGTCCTCGAGGCGCTGCCGCAGGGGTGGCAGGTGCACCTCCACCACGGCCAGGCGATAGAAGAGGTCGCCACGGAAGGTGCCGCGGCTCACTTCCTCTTCCAAGTTTCGATGGGTCGCGGCCACCACCCGCACATCGAAGCGCTCCGGTCGACGCCCCCCGAGCCGCGTCACCTCTCCCGTTTCGAGCAGACGGAGCAGCTTCGGCTGCAGGGCCAGCGGCAGATCGCCGATCTCGTCCAGGAACAGCGTGCCGCCATGCGCCAGCTCGAAGGCGCCGGGGCGATCGGCGTGAGCGCCGGTGAAGGCGCCTTTGACGTGCCCGAAGAGGTCGCTCTCGATCAGCGTTTCGCTGGACGCGCCGCAGTCGAACACCACGAAGGCCTGGTCCTTACGCGGACTGTGGTCGTGCACCGCGCGGGCGGCGAGCTCCTTGCCGGTCCCGCTCTCCCCGAGCAGTAAGATGGGTGCGTTCGAAGCGCTGGCCCGCTCGAGCACCGCGTAGATTTGCCGCATCGCGACGCTGGATCCGACCAGAGCACCGAAGGAGCCGCGCTCGCTGGGCGGGATCAGCACGCATTCTTCCGCGGGGACCAGCTCCAGCAGGCTCGACCCCACACGCAGCACCGCCCCCACGGGAACGGTCGCTTTCTGGATCGCCACGCCGTCCACCAGGGTGCCGTTGCGCGACCCCAGATCGGTGACGTCGAAGCCCTCGGCGCGCGGCACGATGGTGCAGTGCCGTCGAGAAACAGCGGCGTCTTGCAGCACGACATCCGCGGCGGGCTCGGCGCCCACCACCACCCCGGCTCCCGGGATCTCGATCTCCAGCCCCGCATCGGCGCCGTGGATGACCCGCAGGCGGCAGCCGTGGGTGGCCTCCGCCACCGACATCCGATTCGTCGTCCGCGTCAGGCGCATGAGATCGCGGCCAGCATAGCCCGATGCGGCGACCAAGCCCCAGACAAGTCGCGACTTGGGTTGGGGGCGCCACAACCGCAGGACGAAAACCCCGGAAATCTGCCCGGCACGCGGGTTGCTGAAGGGCGAGCCCAATCGCGCCCAGGAAGTGAGCGGCGCACCCATCCCTTGGCTCGGAGAAACCTCAAATGAAGCTCTTGAAACTCACCCTCGGACTCGGCGTACTCGCAGCGGCCACGGGCTGCACCGCGCTGGGCCAGTACGCCCAGAGCGCGTCCGCGCTGAACGGTGGAACCCCCAACACGGCGGGCGCGACGCCTGCCACCAGCCCCGCCCTGCCCACCGCGCCCGCGCCGAGCGAAGCGGCCGCCGAAGGCAAGGCCAGCGGTCCCACCACCGTGAGCGTCTCCATCAAGAACTCCTGCGGCAAGACCGCCAAGGTGTTCTTCGGTGACAAGCCGAAGTTCGGCAGCGGCACCTACTCGACCATCGGCGACAACACTCGCACCAGCCACACCTTCGACGTGGGCGACCACTTCTGGCTGGTGGATGACGGGCAAAACGGCCTGTCCAGCGTGGAGATCGGCGACTCCGTCCGGGAGATCGAGATTGGCGGAGCCTGCGATCAGGTCACGACCCACTGAGGCCGCGTTGCCCCACCCGGGGGATCCACTATCCTCCCCCGGGTGCGGGACGCGGAGAAAAGCCCAGCTCGGCCGCTACCGGCCGCCCTGGGGCCCTTCGGCATCACCGGCGTGTTGGGCGAAGGCGGAAGCGCCATCGTCTACGCTGCCGAGTGGGAGGGGCTGAGCGTCGCGTTGAAGGTCCCGCGCGACGATGATCTCACCGAACGGGACCGGGAGCGCTTCTTGTCCGAGGCCCGGATGCTGGCACGCGTGCAACATCGCTCCGTCGTGAAGGTGCTCGACGCCGGGCGCTTGCCCGACGGACAGCCGTACCTCTTGATGCGGCGCTACGAGGGCGAGACCCTTGCGGCGGCCATCGAGGCCCGCGGCGCGCTGTCCGTGGATCGCGCGTTGGATCTCTTCGACCAGCTGGCGCAAGCCACCACCGCGCTGCACGACGCCGGCCTGGTCCATCGCGATCTCAAGCCCGAGAACGTGTTCCTGGTGGACGACGGCAAGAGCGCCAAGCTCCTCGATTTCGGCATCGCCAAAGAGCGCGACGCTCCGGCCTCCACCACAACGCAAGCCGGCATCGCCCGCGGCACCCCCGCCAACATGGCGCCCGAACGCTTCTTCGGCGCACCCGCGACCGTGGGCAGCGACGTCTACGAGCTCGCAGTCGTCCTGTACGTGATGCTGGTCGGGCGCCTTCCCTGGAGCGACGTCACGAACGTCGATGCGCGCCTCAATCCCATTTCGCCGCAGGCTGCCGGGGCGCGCATTCCGGATGCTCTCGACTCCGTGATCCTACAGGCGCTCTCCACGCGGCCGGAGCGACGACCGGGCAGCGTCCGGGAGCTGGTCGATCTGGTACGTGTCGCTTCCCGTGGCGAGCCAAGCTCCGGGGAACGCGTGACCGCCGCCGTGGCGACGTCCGTCCCTCCCCCTCCGGACCCGGCCCCCATCTCGGACACCACGCAGGTGATCGAGAGCCGGCGCCCCAGCGCTCGCCGCCGTCTGCTCGGTCCGGCCCTCGCGCTGGTGTGTCTGGTGGGCGGCGTGTTCATCGGTGCGCGCCTGGTGAGCTCGGTGCGCGGTAGCGAGCCGACCGCCGCAAGCAGCGCCGAGGCGCCTCCTCCGTCCGAACCCGCGAAGCTCGAGGTCACGCCGAGCCCCATCGTCGAGCCGACCGCCGGCAAAGAAGAGGCGGAAGTCGCGCCCACGGCCCGCCCCCCGCTCACCACCGCTGCCCTCACGCGAACGAAGCCGAAGCCCGCACCCAAGCCGCTCCCCACGCCCGCCCTCTCCGCCAGCGCGGCGCCTCCAAAATCCGCCCCGGCGGGCAAGGCCAAGGGCGCCCCCTGCACGCGCTCGTCAGAGTGTGCCAGCATGCTCTGCGCAGCAGAGACGTGCCAGTAATCCCCACCCTTCGTCGCGCGGCGATCGTGCTCGCCCTCACCTTCGCACCGAGCGTTGCACTCGCCGACGCCTACGATGCCGCTTTCGCGCGGGCCATCGCCGCCAAGGAGCGGGCGCTCGACGAACGGGACCCCGCACGTTGGGAGGAAGCGCTGGATCGCTTCCAGGAGGCCGATCGCCTGCGCGCCACCAAAGAAGGCAAGTACGAGCTCGCCAGTGCCGCCGCGCGACTGCGGCAGGACGACCTGGCCGTGGATGCCTATCGCTCCGCCCTCGAGCTCGGCCTCGATGGTCCAGCCGCCGACAAGGCCAAGCAGTTCATTGCCGACAACGCCGGCGCCATGGCCCAGGTCGAGGTGGTCGCGCCTTCCGGCGCCGTGGTGAGCGTCCGAGGCCGTCGCCGCGGCGTGGCTCCCGTCACGCTCGCCGTGTTCGCCGGCGACACGCGCTTGGAGGTCGCCTTCGACGGCAAAACGCTGCAGCACCCCGTGCACGCCGAAGCCGGCAAGAGCGTCCGGCTGGATCTCACTCGAGCCTTCGCCCCCAAGGCACCGCCCTCCTCTCCTTCCATCGCACCCATGCCGAAGCGCCGCGAGCCCTCGCGTACGCCCCCGCGCTCCGGTCCTCCTCCGGCGGCGTGGCCGCTGGTGATCGGCGGAGGCGGCGTCGCCTTGGCCGGCACCCTCACCGCCCTGCTCGCCAGCTCGTCCCTGTCGAGCCACCGCGACACCCTGAGCTCGCTGTGCGCGGTGCCGAACGGAACGGATCAGTGCACCCTCGCGAAGACCGGCCAGCGCGCGGCAGCGCAGGACGAGGTCGACGCGATCGCCACGCAGAAGGCGGTGCGCATCGGTGGATTCGTGGGACTCGGCGTCGGCGCGGCGGCCGCCATCACCGGCGTCACGCTGCTCGTCACCTCGAAGGGTTCGTCCGAGACGGTGGCCGTCGGTCCCGGCCCGGGCACGTTCGGGATCGGAGTCCATGGCACGCTCTAGGGCGACGTTTCTCGTCGCCCTCGTCGTCCTGGGCTGCACGGGAGATCCCGTCGGGGAAGTCCCCGCGGACGCCGGCAGCGGCGGCGGCGCGGGCACCGGTGGCGGCGCGGCGCGCCGGCGGCGCAGGGGCGCTGCCGGCGCCGCGGGGAGCGGCGGCGCCGCCGGCAGCGGCGGGACCGGAGGCGGGCTCACCTGCGACGGGGGGTCGCCCTGCGTCGTGCCGCTGGTTCCGGCCACTGGCCCCTCGAGCTTCGGCATCGACCTCGACGCCACCGACGTCTACTACGCCTCCGGCAAGGACGTCTGGCGCTTGCCCAAGCTGGGCGGCGCCGCCATCAGCATCGCGTCGGGACTCGTCGGTCCGCAGCACGTCGCCGTCGACGCGACGCACGTGGTGTTCTCCGACGGCAGTCGCCGGGTGTACGTCGTCCCCAAGAGCGGCGGCGGCAAGACGTTGCTGTACGAGGCCAACGGCAGCACCCAGATCGGCGGCGTCGCCAGCGACGGCAGCTACGCGTACTACAGCGAGACCTTCGACACCTCGAGCTACGACGGCACCGTGTCCCGCGTCGCCCTCGGCGGCGGCTTTCCGGAAGTGCTCGCCCCGTTGACGTCCGCTGGACCACGGGGCCTGGCCTTGGATGGCGGCTTCGTCTACGTCGCCCTGGAGATCGGCCAGAGCGTCGTGAAGATCCCCGTCGCCGGGGGCGTCCCCGTGCCCGTCGCCAGCGGGCTCGATCACGCCCAGGACGTTGCCGTCAGCGGCGACTGGATCGCCTGGGCGGAAAACTCCGGGATCGGCTTCGTGGCCAAGACCGGCGGCAGTCAGAGCTTCGCTTCGACGCCCGGCACACCGGCACACATCGCCGCCGACGACGCCGCCGTATACGTCACCCTGCCAGCGAGCGCCGCCCTGTATCGCGCGGCGCTTGGCGGCAGCACCGCGCTGAAGCTGGTGGACGACGCCGGCTCGCCGGAAGACGTGGCCGTCGACTCCGCCGCCGTCTACTTCACGAACTTCGCCGCGGGGCTGCCGGGATCGGTGCTCGCCATCCCGAAGTGATCACTCCTTGAGCTGCTCGGCCAGGTAGCGCTCCCGTCCGATCTCTTCGATCACGTGGAGCTGCCCTTCCAGCCAGTCGATCGCTTCTTCTTCGTCGACCAGGATGTGCTCGAGGAGCTCGCGCGTGCCGGCGTCCTTCTTGTCGAGGGTGAGCTGGATGAAGTTGTTCAAGCGTTCCCGCGCCTCGAGCTCGAGGGCGAGATCCAGCTTGTGTTGCTCCACCGGCTCTTCTCCCACCTTCACCGGGTTCAGTCGCTGGAGGTTCGGAACGCCGTCGAGAAACAAGATGCGCTCGATCACCTTGTCCGCGTGCTGCATCTCTTCGATGCTCTCCTCGCGCTTCTTCTTCGCCAGCCGCGGGTAGCCCCAGTTCTCACACATCTTGTAGTGCACGAAGTACTGGTTGATGGCGGTGAGCTCGGCTGTGAGCAACTCGTTCAAGGCATCGATGATCTGGCCGTCACCCTTCATGGCTCCTCCTCGACTTGGGGGGCGGAGCCTAACAGGGTCGGCCCCCGGCGGGGCCGGAACCCGAGGTTCCGCGCCGTGAAAACCAATAAATACAAAGGCTTGCCATTCCAGCTGAGATTCGTCATCACGGCCCATTTTCGATATTGAAAGTCGTTTTCAAGAAGCTACATTGAACGAGTCGCCATGATCGTCTGCCACTGCCAAAAGGTCTCCGACCGCCACGTCCGCCTCGCCGTGCGGGGTGGAGCCCGAAACGTCGAGGAAGTGGGCGCCGCTTGCGGCGCAGGAACATGCTGTGGCGGCTGCCGACCTGCCCTCCGGGAGCTGATCGCGGAAGAAGCGCCGGAAACGGTCACCGTGGTCGACGCACCGGCCCCGGCCAAGGCGCCCACCGCCGCCTGAGGAGGCTTTGTGCAGGAGCCGTGGAGATGTCCGCGGCGGCACGGGTTTGTCTTGCCCGGACCCGCCGATTGCGGCAAAGCCCTCGCATGACTCGCTCCAAGGTCGCCATTGTTCGCACCACCCCGGCCACCGTCCTCGAGGACTACCACCGGGTGATGAACCTCGCCGGCTACCAAGAGGTGGTCGACAAGAGCGCGGATACGGCCCTCAAGGTCAACATCTCCTGGCACTTCTTCTACCCGAGCTCCTCCACCACGCCGTGGCAGCTCGAGGGCGTGATTCGGGCGATGAAGCAGGACGGCTACGATCCGAACCTGATCCACGCCTGCCACAACCGCACGGTGGTGATCGACGCGCACCTCGGGGAGCGCGAGAACAAGCAGATTGACGTGGTGCAGGCCCACGGCCTCCGCAACGTGCACCTGTACGAAGGTGAAGAGTGGATCGACGTGCGGGACGCCGTGGGCGACCTCACCAAGAAGTTCTTGTGCCTCAACGAGGTGTATCCCAAGGGCTTCTCGATCCCGAAGCGCTTCATCGGCGAGAACATCCTGCATCTGCCGACGATCAAGACGCACATCTTCACCACCACCACCGGCGCGATGAAGAACGCCTTCGGTGGTCTGCTGAACGAGCACCGGCACTGGACACACCCGGTGATCCACGAAACCCTGGTGGATCTGTTGATGATCCAGAAGAAGATCCACCGCGGTGTGTTCGCGGTGATGGACGGCACCTTCGCCGGGGACGGCCCGGGCCCGCGCTGCATGGTGCCCCACGTGAAGAACGTGCTCCTGGCCTCCGCGGATCAGGTCGCCATCGACGCGGTGGCCGCCAAGCTGATGGGCTTCGATCCGATGAAGGACATCAAGTTCGTGCGCCTGGGCCACGAGCAGGGCCTGGGCGTCGGGGATCCCCGGGACATCGAGCTGGTGGGCGACGTGGATCTGGCGAAGGAGAGCTGGAACTTCGACGGCCCGTACAAGAAGATGACCTTCGCGTCACGCAACCAGCACCGCATCTACTGGGGTCCGCTGAAGAAGCCCCTGGAGTGGTCGCTGAAGACCTGGCTCGCTCCCTGGGCCTACGTCGCGAGCGTCACCTATCACGATCTCTTCTGGTATCCGGTGTACGGCAAGCCGCGGGTGGAGCAGGCGCTCACCAGCGAGTGGGGCCGGCTGTTCGCCAACTGGGGCAAGGTGCAGGCGGACGCCCAGGGCAAGGGCTATCCGGACGTGGGCCGCGCCAGCCCGGAGCTGGTCCGCACCGGCGTGAAGCACTTCATGGAGGGGGCGCGCCTGGCCACCATGGCGGTGATGGAGTCGCCGGAGCTCCAAGCCCGACGGCGTCGAAAGGATCTGGAAGCGCAGGCGTGACGCCGGGCGCCCTGGAAGTCCGTACCGACATTTCTCCGGAGCTCGAAGGGGAGCTCCGGAGCTTGGTGCTGTCCCAGCGCACGCTGGAAGACGTGGTGCGTTGGGGCCTCGGCCAGACGCCCCCGGTGATGATCCGCAACGTGGTGGTGCAGGACGAGTACACCCACGACGTGGTCGTGCCGCATCCGTCGGGTGTGGTGCTGGTCTACGACACCACCTGACTCGGCGGTTTGACGGCGGTCGCCGTCTGGGATCACGAGCCGAGCGCCGCGGAGCTGCTCGAAGCGCGGCTCGCGCGCGGCTGGACGCCCACGCCGACGGCGCTCAAGGACGGTGAAGCCGTGCTGGGCTACGCCGCGTGCCTGCGACGTTGATCAGCAAGCGCCACAGGTCGCACAGGCGTCAGGGCAGCAGTCGCCTGCGAGCACGCAGGTGGTATCGCAGTAGCAGCCCTGCGCTGACTGCAGGCCACAGGCTCCACAGCACGGCCCCGGAGCCGCGGTACAACCCGCAGGATCCGGATTGGGCAGTCCGCACTCGCGCTTGTAGGTGCCCGAGGGATCGGAGCCGGTGAAGCCCGTCCCGCCACACGAGTACCACTGGTTGGTGGGATCCCAGCCGCAAGGGTTGCCCTGACACGATCCTGGGCCGCCCGCGACCGCGCCGCATTCCCAGTAGTAGATCTCGCCGTCGCTGCCGCAGCAGCCGACGCTGCCGTGAGCTTGGCCGCAGCTCGTGGGAATGATGTTGGTCGTGCCGCCCGTCGCGCCCGTGCCACCGGTTGCGCCCACGCCGCCGGTTGCGCCCACGCCGCCGGTTGCGCCCACGCCGCCGGTTGCGCCCACGCCGCCGGTTGCGCCCACGCCGCCCGTCGCGCCCACGCCGCCCGTCGCGCCCACGCCGCCGGTTGCGCCCACGCCGCCGGTCGCGCCCACGCCGCCCGTCGCGCCCACGCCGCCGGTCGCGCCCACGCCGCCGGTCGCGCCCACGCCACCTGTCGCGCCCACGGCGCCGGTGCCACCCCCGACACCCGCCACCCCCAAGCCGCCGATCCCCGAGTCCGTACCGCCGACGCCCGCCGTCGCGCCCACGCCCCCGCCCACGTCGCTCTCTCCCGAAGCGCAGCCCCAGGTCACCACGAAGCCGGAGCACACCGTCACGACGGCCAAGATCTTAGGATTCATTCGTTCCTCGAAAGCGAGTCGCCAAGGTCTTATCTTACGCGACCCGAGCCCCTCGTGCATGCGCCAGCTGTCATGCCCCGAAGGTTGTCGGGGCGGCGCGAGCCCCGTCAGGTGGCGACGGACACGCGCGTCAGACGGAGCGCCTTTTCCAGCTCCGACGGCGCAATCTCGATCAGGAAGCCGCGCTTGCCGCCGTTCAAGTAGATGACTGGCAGCTCCACGATGCTGGCCTCGACGTACACCAAAAGCCGCTTCTTGGTCCCGAGCGGGGAGGTCCCGCCCACCTTGTAGCCCGTGTGGCGTTCCGCGACTTCCGGAGAGCAGGGCTCGATGCGTTTCTTGCCGAGCTCCCGCGCGAGCTTCTGCGTCGACACCTGGCAGTCCCCGTGCATCAGCACGATGAGCGGCTGGCGCGCTTCGTCCTCCATCACCAGGGTCTTCACCACCGCGTGCTCGTCCACCCCCAGGCACTCGCTGGCTCGGGTGGTCCCACCCTTGTCCACGTAGTCATAGGGCCGTTCCACGTACGCCGCGCCGGCGGCGCGCAACGCGCGGATGGCGGGAGTGACCGGAGACTTGTCCTTCTTCATCGCTTCTTGCGCCGTGGCGGAGGCTTCGGTTCGGGCAGCACGCTCTTCAAATATTGCCCGGTGTGGGACGCCGCCACGGTCGCAACCTGTTCCGGCGTACCGCTGGCGACGAGCTCGCCCCCGGCGGGCCCGCCCTCTGGCCCGAGATCCACGATGTAGTCGGCCGTCTTGATCACGTCCAGGTTGTGCTCGATGACGATCACCGTGTTGCCGGCGTCCACGAGGCGGTGCAGCACCTCGAGCAGCTTCTTCACGTCGTCGAAGTGAAGGCCGGTGGTGGGCTCGTCCAAGATGTAGACCGTGCGGCCCGTCGCGCGACGGGACAGCTCCCGCGCCAGCTTGATGCGCTGCGCCTCGCCGCCGGAGAGCGTGGGCGACGGCTGCCCCAGGTGCAGGTAGTCGACGCCGACCTCGGCCAGCAGCGTCAGGGGCTCCCGCACCTTGGGGTGGGCCGAAAACAGCTCGATCGCCTCGGACACCGTCAGCTCCAGGACGTCCGCAATGGAGCGATCCTTGTAGCGCACCCTGAGCGTCGCTTCGTTGAAACGGCGCCCCTTGCACTCCTCGCAGGTGACGAACACGTCCGAGAGGAAGTGCATCTCGATCTTGCGAACGCCGTCTCCCTCGCAGGCTTCGCAGCGGCCGCCCTTCACGTTGAAGGAAAAGCGTCCCGGCGTGTAGCCGTGGAGCCGCGCTTCCGGCAGCTCGGCGAAGAAGCGCCGGATCTCGTCGAACACCTTGATGTACGTCGCGGGGTTGCTGCGCGGCGTGCGCCCGATCGGACGCTGATCGATGTCGATGACCTTGTCCACGGCGCCGATGCCGGTGAGCTTGTCATGGCGCCCGACGCGAACCGTGCTCTCGGTCAGAGCTTCCGCAAGGGCCGGATACAGGATGTCCGTCACCAGCGTGGACTTGCCCGCGCCGGACACGCCAGTCACTGCCGTGAGCACACCCAGGGGGAAACGGACGTCGATACCGGCGAGGTTGTTCTCCCGGGCGCCGTACACCTCGAGAAAACCGCTCGGCTCGCGGCGGGCGTTCGGGATCGCCACCTGCTCCCGTCCGGCGAGGTACGCCCCGGTGAGCGAGCCCCGGCAACGCTCGAGGCTCTTGGGCGTGCCGGCGTGCACCACCTTGCCGCCGCGCACTCCTGCGCCGGGCCCGAAATCGATCACGTGGTCCGCCGCTCGAATGGTGTCCTCGTCGTGCTCCACCACCACCACGGTGTTGCCGATGTCGCGCAAGCGTTCGAGGGTCGAGAGCAGCCGCCGATTGTCTCGCTGGTGCAGCCCGATGCTGGGCTCGTCCAAGATGTAGATCACCCCGGTGAGGTCCGAGCCGACCTGGCTCGCCAGGCGAATGCGCTGGGATTCCCCGCCCGAGAGGGTGGGACCGGCGCGATCCAGCGACAGGTATCCGAGCCCCACGGCGGCGAGGAATCCGAGGCGACTCTTGATCTCCTTCAGCACCTCCTCGGCGATCTCCTTGTTGGCACCGGTGAGCCGCAGCGTGGCGAAGAACTCCAGCGCCTGGTCCACGGTCATGGCGGACACGTCCACCAGACTCTGCTCGCCCACGCGCACCGCCGCGCTCTCGGCCCGCATGCGCGAGCCCTTGCAGGAAGCGCAGGGAGCGTCCCCCATGAAGCGTGCGTACCAGCGCTTGGCCCGCTCCGACTGCGTCTGGGCGAAGCGCCGCATCAAGCGGTTCACCAACCCCTCCCAGGTCACCTCCAGGTTGCCGGAGCCCGAGCGGCTCTTCCAGCGCACGGTGTAGGTCCGGTCCCCCGTGCCCCACAGCATGTTCTCGCGCTGCTTCTTGGTGAGCTTCTTCCACGGCTTGTCCATGGGGATGCCCAGGTGGCGAAGCAGCTGCGCGCGAAACCCGTGGGCCCACCCCGTCTTGCTCGAGACGTCCGCACCCCAAGGTGCGACAGCGCCCTGGTCGATGGTCAGGCTCTCGTCCGGCACCAGCCGCGCAGGATCGATGGACATGCGCGTGCCGAGCCCGTTGCATTCGCCGCACATGCCTTGGGGGCTGTTGAAGGAGAACGCCTGGGGCGTGAGCTCGGGGAAGGAGATCCCGCAGCGGGTGCAGGCGGTCTTCTCCGAGAAGGTCTGCTCGCGCTCGCCAGACAGGGCGATCAGCGTCCCCTCCCCCAGCCCGAGGGCGTGCTCCACGCTCTCCGTGAGCCGCGATGCCACGTCCGGACCGAGCACGATGCGATCGACCACGGCCTCCACCGTGTGCTTCTTGCGCTTCTCCAGCGCCTCCAGACCACCGAGGTCCACGATCTCGCCGTCCACCCGCAGCCGCACGAAGCCCGCTCGGCGCATGTCTTCGAGCAGCTCCCGGTGCTCGCCCTTGCGGTTCACCAGGATGGGCGCCAGCAGCACCAGGCGCGTGCCCTTCTTGGCCGCCCCCAGCGTCTTGGCGATCTGCTCCGCCGTCTGTGGAGTGACGCGCTCGCCGCACTGGTGGCAGTACTGCACACCGATGCGTGCGTACAGCACCCGCAGGTAATCCGCGATCTCGGTGATGGTTCCCACCGTGGAGCGTGGGTTCACGTTGGTGGACTTCTGCTCGATGGACACCGCGGGCGAGAGTCCGCGAATGGTGTCGTAGTGGGGCTTGTCCATGCGCCCCAGGAACTGCCGCGCGTAGGCCGAGAGCGACTCCACGTAGCGGCGCTGTCCCTCGGCGTAGAGCGTGTCGAAGGCCAGCGACGACTTGCCCGACCCGCTCACGCCGGTGAGCACGACCAGCTTCTTCTTCGGGATCTTTACGTCGACGCTCTTGAGATTGTGCTCTCGAGCACCGGTGATGAGAACGTGGTCGAGCTCCATGAGGAACGTCTGTGTGCCAGAGCGCGGGCTCGGCGCATAGCTCCCCGCACGCTCCCCTGCTGCCAAGGGTGTGGCAGCAGTCTGGCAGGACGGTGACAGGAGCCGCGAGTGCGGATTGGCGGGTGTCGCCCGCGACTTTTCGTTGCTAGAACCGCCGCATGCTCAAGTCGTCCATCGCGCTCGCGGTGCTCCTGTCCCTCGCTGCCGCGGGCTGCAAGTCCGAGCCCACCAGCGAAAAGGCCAGCAGCCTCACACCGGCCAAGGCCACCGAGACGGCCCCCGCCGAGTTCAAGGCGCGCTTCACCACCTCCAAAGGACCATTCACGGTAGAGGTGCATCGCGACTGGGCTCCCCAAGGTGCCGACCGCTTCTACAACCTGGTGAAGCTCGGGTTCTACGACGGCACGCGCTTCTTTCGCGTGGTGCCAGGCTTCGTCGTGCAGTGGGGCATCCACGGCGACGGCAACGCGGTGATGCAGCACTGGCGGGGTGCAGGCCTGCCGGACGATCCCGTTCGTCAGTCCAACACCGAAGGCACCGTCACCTTCGCCATGGCCGGAAAGAGCTCGCGCACCACGCAGATCTTCGTCAACCTGGCCGACAACTCGCGCCTGGACGAAATGGGCTTCGCTACCTTCGGCAAGGTCGTGGACGGCATGGACGTGGTGAAGAGCCTGTACTCCGGCTACGGCCAGACGCCGGATCAGGCGAGCATCCAGAGCCAGGGCAACGCCTACCTCGAGCGAGAGTATCCGAAGCTCGACTACGTGAAGAGCGCCGAGATCACGAAGTAGGGCGGCACGACGGGGCTCGCGCCGCCCCAACAAGAGAAGACTCCACAGCCGGGCGGCTGAGCCGCCGCGCGGGCAAGGCGCGAGCGAGGAGCGCCCGGAGCGGAGGAACGCACCGGAGTGAGCAACGATGCCAGCGCGGTTGGATCGGCCGTGCGGCGACGCGAGGCTTTGAGACCCGCTCTTAGCTCGGCGGCGTGATCATCACGAAGGAGTAGCCCACGGCGGCGCGGCGCCCCTTGTTCAGGTAGCTGTGGCGCTGGTCTCCGCGGAACACGACGACGTCGCCGGGCGCCAAGCGGTAGCTCTCGCCGGACGCAGTGAGCTCGATGTCGCCGCTCTCGCACGCGAAGTACTCGCGAGTGCCGACGGTGTGCGGCACCCCCGTGAGGCGCCCGGACGGCGGCAGCTCGATGCGCTCGACCACGGTGCCGGGGACGGCGTCGGGCAACAGCGTGCTGACCGTGACGGAGTTTCGCGTGCGTGACGGCAAGCTCCCCTTGGGGAACTGCTTGACCTCGGCGCGCGGCGACGCCACCAGCTCCTCGAGCTGAACCTGAAGCGCGACCGCCACCGCGTGCAGCACGCCCAGCGTGGGATTCGCCATTCCAGATTCGAGGTTCGCCCAGGTGGCCCGCGGCAGCCCGGAGAGCTTCGCCATCTGCTGCTGCGTGAGCCCCCGAGCTTGGCGGAGCTGCCGGACGTTGTGAGCCAACCGTTCCGAGAGCCCGTCCGTCATGAACACGACGCTACGCGCCTGCCAAAAGGCTGGCAATGGCGCCCGCGCTCTGGAGTGCGTGCTCCATGACTGGTTTCATCCTAGAGAACGCGCAGCGATGATTTCCATCAACCAGCCCACGGTCGTGCTGTTCGATGTCGACGGAACCCTGATCGACTGCGGGGGTGCCGGACGGCGCGCCATGGAGGCGACCTTTCGGGAGCTCGACGCGAACACCGACGCCCTGGGCTTCACCTTCGCAGGGCTGACGGACCGGGCCATCGTGCGCAGCGGCCTAAGGACCCTGAAGCGCGGCGACGACGACGCCAGCATCGACGGCGTCATCGCGCGCTACCTAGAGCACCTGGCGGCAGAGCTGCCGCGCTCCGAGGGCTATCGCATCCTCGCCGGAGTGAGCGAGCTCCTCGGTCGGCTGGCGAGCATCGAAGGCTTGGTCGTGGGCCTCGGCACCGGCAACGTGGAGCCCGGCGCCCGCGCGAAGCTTCGTCGCGGCGGGCTCGATCGCTCGTTCGCCTTCGGGGGCTTCGGCAGCGATCACGAAGACCGCGCTCGGCTCTTGGAGGTGGGCGCAACGCGCGGCGCCGTCGCCCTGGACGTGAGCCGCGCCGCCTGCCGCGTGGTGGTCGTGGGGGACACGCCGCGGGACGTGCGTGCCGCCCACGCCATCGGCGCCGAGTGCGTGGCGGTGGCCACGGGCGGCTACGACCAGGACGCGCTGACGAACGCCGGCGCACGGCGGCCCCTCGCGGCACTCGACGCTCCAGAGGCGTTCGACGCCGTCGTGGGCGCGCTTTGAGCCTTTTGCCCAGGCGCCAGGCGACCTAAGACTGAAGGTCGGCGCATGTTCTCGGCGAACCAGCAGATCGTGTTCGTGACCGGCAAGGGCGGGGTCGGCAAGAGCACGGTGGCCGCGGCCCTGGCTCGGGCCGAGGCCGATCGCGGCGGACGAGCCCAGCTCGTGGAGTTCGAGGGCATGCGCGCCGCGGCACGCGCCCTGGGCAGCGAATCCGAAGGCGTGCGCACCGTCACGGTGGACTACCTCGACGCCCTCTCCAGCGCCATCGCCAGCATGATCTCGAGCCGCCTGCTGGCCAAGGTCATCGTCCGCCAGCGCGCGCTGCGACGCGTGATGCAGGCGGTGCCCGCCGTGCGTGAGCTGGTGGCCCTGGAACGGGTGCGCACCCTCGCAGCGGAGATGCCGAACGCCCGCGTGATCGTGGATCTGCCCGCCACCGGTCATGCGGTGGATTGGCTGCGGGTGGTGGCCGCGGCGGAGCGGTTCCTGCGCACGGGGCCTGCCGCCAAGATGTGTCGCGCGATCCTGTCGGAGGTACTGAGCCCGGAACGCAGCGCTATCGTGGTCGTCAGCACCGCCGAGCCGGTGGTAGCCAGCGAGACGGAGGAGCTCTGTGCGCGGCTGGACGGCGAGCTCGATCGCAAGCCGGCGCTGGTGATCGTGAACCGGGTGCCGCGTCGGCCGTCGGCAGAAGAGCTCGCGGCCGCCGCCGCGGAGCCACGCTTCGCCGAGCTCTGGACGGCCTTGGAAGCGGACGCCGCGACGCAGGCCGAGACCACGCTGGCCCTCGCTTCCCTGCGCGGCATCGCTGGCGCGCGGGTGGCGGAGGTGCCGGATCTGTTCGCGGATCCGGAGCCCCGCACCTTCGCCAGGCTCCTGGGAGCGAGCACGTGACTCGAGACGCGGCGCTCACGGTGGTGCTCGGCGGCGGCGGCGTGGGCAAGACCACGACCAGCGCCGCCCTGGGTCTGGCTCGCGCGCGCCTGGGCCGCCGGGTGCTGGTCGTCACGGTGGATCCCGCGCGGCGGCTGGCAGACGCCCTGGGCGTGGCGATCGGCATCGAGGCTTGCGCCATCGAGGTCGACGGCACCACTCTGCACGCCCGCATGCCGGACTCGCGCCACTCCGTGGATCGCTTCGCCGAGTGGCTGTTCGAGGATCCCGCCGCGCGGGCGCGAGTGCAGGACAACGGCATGTACAAGGAGCTCCGAAACTCCCTGGCCGGCGTGCACGAGCTCATCAGCGTGGCCTTCGTGGATCACGAGCTCGGCAGCGGTCTGTACGACGAGGTCGTGCTCGACACCGCGCCGTCACGCCATGCCCTGGAGTTCCTCGACTACCCGGCGCGCCTGGGCCGCATGCTGGAGGCCAAGACGTTGGAGTGGGTGGCGAGTCTCGCGCGGCTGGCCGGTGTGGCGCTCGACGCGCGGCCGGACGATCGCGGGCTCTTGTCTTGGGGAAAGAAGCGCGTGGGCAACCTGGTGAGCCACCTGGTGGGCGCTGAGGCCATCCGCGACATCGCCGCCCTGTTCGCGGAGTTCGTGCCGGTGCGGGAGCGCTGGCTCGGGCTGGTCCGCAGCGTGGAGCAGCGCATGCGCGCCGACTCCACGCGCTACGTGATCGTGAGCGGCACCAGCGGCTCCTCTTTGGACGACGCGGAGTACCTGCTCGGCGAGCTCCGAGATCGCTCGCTCTCGCCCAGTGAGCTCTTGCTCAATCGCGCCGTGGACGCCCCGCCGGCATGGCTCACGGCCCTCGACGACGCCGACAGCCCGGTGCTCGCCCGCGCGCTCGATGCCTACCGAGCGGAGTATCGCGCGCGCGCGCTGCAGACGCGCATCGCCCGGGAGCGCCTCGACGACCTCGGCGGCGCTCGACTCCCGATCCGCGGCTTGCCGTCCCTCCGCACCAGCGATCCGCGCATGATCCTCACGTCCTTGGCGGACGCCCTCAAGGGCTGATGCGATCGCTCATCACCCACTCGTCCCAGTACGAGGGCCATCCCGGATAGGTGATGTAGTGGAACTCGCCGTCGGTCTTCAGCACCACGGCGTCCCACAGCTTGCCGCCCCAGGTGACCTTCAGCTTTGCTCCCTTGGGATATTTGCGAAAGCGCAAGGGGCCGACGCCAGCGTTGTCCAGCGTCTGATCCTCCGAGTGGTTGTAGAGATAAAAGCGCACCTCACTCTGCTTTCGCCCCGCGCGGCGCACCTCCGCGATGCGCTCGCTCTTGCCCCAGGACGCGAGCACGTAGCTGCCCGCCGCAAAGGGGCCCGTGCCCCGCTCTGCCGGCTCCGCCGTGGCCAGCACGGCGCGCTCGGAGACGCCCCGCGCGTGAAAGCCCGAGCGCTGCTTCTCGCGATACTTCATCTCGCTCGCGACGCGGGCACGGAGCTCGCCGAGATCCACCCGCCGATCCGAGTCGTCGTCCATCAGGCCATCCCCCCGGAGGCCGTCGATCACCGTCTGCGTGAAGGTCCAGTTCACCGTCGAGAGATTCGAGGCTTCCGCCGAGGTCAGGCTGACGGTGGGGATCTTCTTTGCGTCCGCCACGGCGTCCGCCACGCTGGCGAGCGTTCCCGAGTAGCAGCAATCCGCCATCAACAGCAGCTGCTTGCCGGAGAAGTGCGCGTTGATGGACTCGGCGATCGACGACACCGCGAGCTTCTGATCGTAGGCGATGAAATACGGCTTGCCCTCGGCGTCCCTCGAGCCGTGCCCCGCGTAGTAGAAGAACAACGTCGCGTCCGCCGGCGCGCGCTTCGCCACGTTCACCAACGCTCGCAAGATGGCGTCCTTGGTGGCCGCCTGGTCGAGCAAGAGCTCGACGTTCTTCGCGGGCACGCCGCGCGCACGCAACACGTCGTAGAGCTCCTGGTCCTTTCGCATCTCCGCCGACCAACCATTGACTCCCGGCTGGCCGAAGCTGAGCACCCCGGCGATCACGCCGTAGGTCCGCTCCCCCGCAAGCAACGCTCCTTCTGGTGTCGAGATGGGTCGTTCCGCCGCGGAAGCTCGCGGCGCGACCGTCGCGGACGGAGCGACCGTCGCGGAAGACGCCCACGCCGGCACCTTGAACCCGGACGGCGCCGCCGCGGACGCCTCGCGCGTCCTCTCCCGCGAGCACGCGGTCAGCAGCAGCAACACGACGAGGACGAGCGCACGCACCACCCACAGCATGCCCCCCAGCGCACGCCCCGCACCACCAAAAACACGCCTCTCCCTGCCGCGCCGTCGTCCACAGAGCGAAACACGCACACCGCGCCGAGTCTCTCTGGGCACGGCCGCGGTCACGCGCAACCGAACCGCGCCGGGGATCGCGCCGCACCAACAACAAAACGGCAAGGGCCTTCAGGGATTCTCGACGCGGGCGAACGCGCGCTCGGTGAGCGTGACGGCGACGATCAGCGCGCCAAAGGAGCCAAACGCGCCCAATAGCGGTGCCGCCAGCGCCAACATCGCGGCGGCCGTGCCATGACACGCCCAGCGATAGCTGGCGAGGGACGCGCTCTCCGTTCCTCGGATCGCGGAGAACACCGACGAGCCCAAAGACGCCGCGAGCGCCAGGGCGAGCAGGACGAGCGCCGTGGGGCCGCGCACGATGCCGAGATGCACCGTGATGGCCGTGAAGGACAGCGCGCCGAGCCCCCGCGCGATGGCGCTTCCGCGCACACCCAGAACGTGGGCCAACGTGTGGTATCCCGCCTTGGCGTCGCCGACGCGATCCTTCTCGTAGTTGGCCTGCAGGTACAGCGCAGCGACGGCGGCACACGCGAGCGCCGTGGGCAGCACCGCGGACAGTGAGCTTCCGAGCGGAACGCTGGGCAATGCCGCGGCGCGACCGATCACCGCGGCGGTGCCGATCAGCGCGCCGTGCGCGAGGTTTCCGAGTCCTGGGTGCGCCTTCGCCGGCTGATAAGCGAGGAGCAGCAGCGTCGCAGCGATCACGAGCCAGAGCGCCGCAGCGTGCGCGCCGAGGGTGACGATCGCCACGAACACACCGAGCAGCATCGCGATGGCAGTGGTCGGCCCCTCCGGCAACAAACCCCGTGGTGCCGGCCGGTGCGGCGCGTCCACTCGATCCGCTTCGACGTCGAGCAGATCGTTGATCAGCTGCCCCACGCCCCAGCCGAGGCCGGCTGCCAGCGAAGCGAGGGCGACGTGGGTGGGCGCTTCCAGCTGCTCGGCACTGGCGGCTCCGGCGAGCACGGCCCCGGCGGGGAACACGAAGAAGTGCGGCCGCAGCGCCGACAACACCGCCCAGGCAAACTCGCGGGACGAAAGACCGAGCTGGGGCGCGCGCCCACGGACTAGCGCGCCGAGATAGCGCGTTCCTTCCCGCGCGAGCCGCGTCACGGAGCTCACGGCAGCGACCATAGCAGGCGCCAACCTGAGGTTGTCGGCGCCAACCTTCAATTGGCGTGGCATCCAGCGTTTGCACCGGAAAATCCGTGATTTGGGCTGGCCCTGCCTTTGCTTTCCCTGGGGCCAATGGATCGCCTGCGCCTCGTGTTCCTGTTCGTGCTGGGTGTGCTCGTCGTCGGCTGCGGCGCCTCGACGCCGGACGACGACGCCAGCACCCGCGCCACCCTCACCGGCGACTCGCCCCTGGTCGAGACGTTCCAGAAGGCCGAAGACGAGACCGGCGTGCCGGCCGAGGTGCTGGCCACCGTCGCCTTCGTCCAGACGCGCTTCAGCATGAACCGCTACTCGACGGAGGAGCTCGGCCACGCGCCGCGGGAGCTCGGCCTGATGGCGATTGGGACCGGCGGCAAGGTCGACGTGGACAGCGCCGCCAAGCTCGCAGGCCTGCCATCGAGCGTGGTGGCCACCGACCCGAGCGCCAACGTGCGCGCCGCGGCCCTGTGGCTGGCAGCAGAAGCGAAACGCCAAGGCCTGATGCCGCTGTCGGCGGAAGGCTGGCGCCCCGTGGTCGAAGCCTACGGCGGCGAAGAGCTCGGCCTCGAGGTCCTGCGGAGGCTGCGCCTCGGCTTCGAAGCGCAGGACGACGACGGCCTCGGCATCGAGCTCCAGGTGGACGGCCCAGAAGACGTGCTCGGGCAGGTCGCGCAGTCCCTCGGCTACCCCGGAGCCAAGTGGAACCCCGCTTACAGCGGCAACTACACCAACGCGAACCGCGGAGCGTCGCAGATCAACTACATCGTGATCCACACCACTCAGGGCTCCTACGCCGGCACCGTGAGCTGGTTCAAGAACCCCGCCGCCAAGGTCTCCTCGCACTACGTGGTGCGCTCGAGCGACGGCGAGATCACTCAGATGGTCGACGATCGTGACATTGCCTGGCACGACGCCTGTTTCAACTCGAACTCCATCGGCATCGAGCACGAGGGCTACGTTCAAGATCCCGGCAAGTGGTACACCGAGGCCATGTACCAAGCGTCCGCCAAGCTGACGGCTTGGCTGTGCGACAAGTACGGCATCCCCAAGGACCGCAAGCACATCATGGGCCACGGAGAAGCGCCGGACTGCTCCGACCACACCGATCCGGGCTCCGGCTGGAACTGGAACCACTACATGGATCTGGTGAAGAACGGCGCTTGCAAGCCCTCCACCGAGGTGTGCAACGGCAAGGACGACGACTGCGACGGCTCCGTGGACGAAGGCGACGTGTGCCTGATCGAGCAGGTCATCGTCCCGCAGATGGGCACCTTGAATGGCTCGCCGTCGAGCGATCTCGACGGCGACGGCAAGGCCGACGTCTGCGCCCGAGCGAGCAAGGGCCTCTTGTGCTCGACCTCCGGCAGCGGGTTCAAGGGCACGCTGTTGGGCCCCGAGCTCACGAACGCGAGCGGCTGGGACAAGCCGCAGTACTTCGGCACGCTGCGCATGGGGGACGTTAACGGTGACGGCAAGGCCGACGTCTGTGCTCGGGCGGCGGCGGGGGTTTCCTGCTGGCTCAGCGACGGCAACGGATTCCCCGACAAGATCGCCGGCCCCAAGTGGAGCAACGCCGACGGCTGGGACGACATCAAGTACTGGAGCACGCTGCGCTTGGCCGACGTGAACGGTGACGGCAAGGCAGATCTGTGCGCCCGGAGCGCGACGGACTTCCGCTGCCACCTCTCCAAGGGCGACGGCTTCGGCGCCGCCATCACCGGACCCGCGCTGTCCGACGCCAAGGGCTGGGGACACGACCGCTACTACGGGACCATCCGCATGGGCGACGTGAACGGCGACGGCAAGGCCGACGTCTGCGCTCGAGGCAGCGGCGGCGTGTCCTGCTGGCTGAGCGACGGAGCGGGCTTCCCCGACAAGATCGACGGCCCCACCCTCACCGACGCCAACAGCTGGGACGGCGTGCAGTACTGGTCCACGCTCCGGATGGCGGACGTCAACGGCGACGGCAAAGCGGATCTGTGCGCCCGCGCGGCCGCTGGGCTTCGCTGCTGGCTCAGCGATGGCACCTCCGTCACCGACAAGATCGACGGTCCCGAGCTCTCCAACGCCAAGGGCTGGAACAAGCCCGAGTACTACAGCACGTTGCGCTTCGGAGATCTGAACCGAGACGGCAAGGCCGACGTCTGTGCCCGCGCGGCCGCCGGGCTTCGCTGCTGGCTGAGCGACGGCAAGGGCTTCCCCGAGCAGGTGACGAGCGACGAGCTCTCGGACAAGAAGGGTTGGAACAAGCCGGAGTACTACTCCACCCTGCGCTTGGCGGACGACAGCGGCGACGGACGCGCGGACGTCTGCGGCCGCGGCATCGCCGGCGTGTTCTGCTGGGAGTTCGACGGCAAGGCGTTCTCGCCGCCGGTGACCGGCCCCGCCTGGAAGGACGAAAGCGGCTGGAACAAAATCATGTATTACTCGACGCTCCAGGCCGCCGGTGGCTGCGTAGCGAGCGAGGAAGTCTGCAACCAGGCGGACGACGACTGTGACGGCGAGGTCGACGAAGACGACGTGTGCGGCGGCTGGAACGACGGCGGCGTGGTGGGCGCCGCTGGTGCGGGCGGCGGTGCCGGTGCCGGCGGAAGCCCGAGCGGCGCGACGCCCCCGGCGCTTGCCCCGGACGAGTCCGGCTGCGGCTGCCGCACGCCACGCTCGCCGGTCGGCGGCGGGCTGCCCTTGTTCCTGGCGCTGGCTCTCGGTGGCTCCCTGTGGCTGCGGCGGCGCTCAGCGGGTGCGAACCAGCCACAAGATGACGAGCCCTACCAGGCCTAGCGCCAAGGTCACCACCACGACCGCCACGACCACGAGCGCATTGCTCCGCGGCGGAGCGGGCGCCAGCGGTCGCGCCAGTGGCTCAGGAGCCGCCAGCGGCGCGTCCACGGTGGGCACGTCGACGCTCTCTCCCGCCATCAAGGTGGTGGGGGCTTCGTCCAGCGCGCTGTCCCCCGCCCCGGCGCCTACCCACTGCTGCTGCACTGGCGCCGCCAAAAGCGCGCGCGAGAGATCTTCCAGCATGGTGTTGGCCAGCGGGTAGCGCCGCTCCGGATCCTTGTCCACGGCGCGTTGGATCACCGACGCCAGGCGCGAGGCCAGCGCCGCCGGCGGAAGCGGCACTGGATCGTTCGAGAGCTGGATCAGGCATGCGTCCGCTGCGGAGCCGCGGATCACCGGAGTGCCGGCCAGCATTTCCGCCATCATCATGCCCACCGCGAACAGGTCCATGCCCGGCTTGGGCGGCAGCCCGCGGATCTGATCCGGTGGCATGTAGCGAGGGGTGCCCACCAGCATGCCGTTGGCCGTGAGCTGCAAGGAGTCCGGTCCCACGGTCTTGGCGATACCGAAGTCGAGCACCTTCACGAAATCCGGCTCCCCCGCGTAGGTGCACACGAAGACGTTTCCGGGTTTCACGTCGCGATGCACGATACCAACGGCGTGGGACTCCATCAGACTCTTCAGGATCTGCGTGGTGAGACGCACCACGCGCTCCTCCGGCAGCGCGCCCTCCCGTTTGAGGAGCTGCGCCAAGTTCATACCGTGGAGCAGCTCGTACACGATGAACGGCATGGGCTCGGCTTCCAGGTCGAAATCCAGGAGCCGTACCGTGTTCGGATGCTGGAGTTGGCGCGCCAGATCCGCTTCACGACGGAAGCGCTCGAGCCCCGCGGCATCCACCGTGTCCTTACTCAACAGCTTGAGCGCGACCTCGCGATTGAGCCGAAGCTCGTTCGCTCGGAACACCAAGCTATAGCCTCCGTGCCCGATGTTCTCTTCCAAGCGATAGCGGTCCGAGATGACGAGACCGGGTTTGGGCACGACCTGCTGCACGGAGGGCAGCATGCTGTCGGAGCCCAGGTCTTTTCGCAAGCCATTGTGTTGGTCCGCCGCGGAACCTCACTCCGGAAACAGCTCCCAGTCGCCCACGCTGCGCACCTTTCGGGCCCGTGCGACACAATAGGCGTCGAGCGCGATCAGCGCACTGACGAGGTAACCCACCCCGCAGGATGCGACGACAAGGGCGAGGATCAGTACGCCCTTCGCGGTTTGCCCCAGCATCACGTGGCCCAGACCGGGCACCAGGACGGACAGCACGATGGCGACGATGTCGTAGATGTCGAGCTCGCGAGACGAGCCGTAAGGGAGCGAGTTCATGAGTCGAGCCTCCTCGGGTCGAAGGGCGGCGTCGCCCTACGTCACCCTTTCGGTGGAGCCCTCCGCGTTATTTCAGGTCCAGGGAGAACGGCCTGATTTGGGCGTATGATTGGGACGATGAAGCTCTTTCGCCCTGCTCTTGCCTTGTGTCTCGGGCTCCTGGCCTTGTCCGCCTGCGGCAGCGACGACGAAGCCTCCCCCGCCGAAGACTGGTACAAGCGCTACGCTCACGCCCTGTGCGCCGGTATCGCCCCGTGTTGCGCTCAGAACGGCCAAGCGCACGAGGTCAAGGCGTGCGAGCAGCTCTACGGCTACCTCGGATCCATCGCCGTGAGTCAGGCGATGGACAAGGGCGCGCACTACGACAAGGCCCTGGGCGACGAGTGCCTGACTCAACTATCGACTTGGTTCGACAGCTGCTCCACGGGTCGAGAACCGGACGTATGCGGCAAGGTGATTTCCGGCAAGGGCGGCCCCGGCGCGGCCTGTGACTTCGATTTCGACTGCGCCCAGCCCGACGTGGGCGTCGAGAAGTGCGTCTACAGCTCGAGCACCGACAAGGGGAGCTGCATCTTGTCGTTGCCTCCCGAGGAGGGCGCGCCCTGCAACAACAGCTCCGACGCCACCACGGAGTACGAGTGCGGCAGCTACGGCGACAGCGACTACTACTGCGATAGCACCAACGACATCTGCAAGAAGAAGGGAGCCGTGGGGGCGCCCTGCGAAGGCTACGATTCCTGCGTCGACTCGGCGTACTGCGACCAACAGAGCAAGCAATGCGCGGCACGCATCGCCGTCGGCGGCGACTGTTCCTCAGGATCTTCGAACTGTGCCGATGACGCCTACTGCGACGGCGCCACGTGTCAGGCGCGCAAAGCAGCGGGTGAAGCCTGCACCGGCAGCGAATGCCTCGGCTACTGCGACACCGCCACCAGCACCTGCACCGGAATCGGTGGCAGCGGCGGTTTTCTCTGCGTAACCTCCAGTTGATGCGATGGCTGTGGCTGTGTCTGGCGCTGTGTCCGGCCTGTGGCGGCGGTGAAACGAAGGGTGGCCCCGCCAGCGACGGGGGCGGCGGGGCCGCGGGGGCGGGCGGCTCGGCAGGCGCGAGTGGTGCAGCGGGTGGCACGGGGGGCAGCGCGGGTGCTGGCGGCGGAGCCGGCGCGGGTGGCAGCTGCGTGGCGCTGCCGAACGCGGACGGTGTGGACCCGACCGTAGCGCCGGAGCTGACCGTGGTGGGCGATCCGCCGGCGGAGCGCGGCACCTTCGATCCCTCCGTGGAGTACCCCGCCGGCGCACCGGCGGGCGCCATGAGCTACTCCGCGGTCACGGCAACGAGCTCCATCCAGACGCGCATCGCCGTCTCGAGCGACGCCGGCGCGACCTGGACCTACGTCGCCGACGCCAACGTCTCGGCTCCATTTCAAGTCCCCGTGAGCTCGGGCTCCAGTCGCTGCCCGAGCGGAACGTGCAGCGGCAACCTCGTCCACGAAGTCTCGTCGCTGGTCTACGACCCGGAAGACGGCAACGCCGCCCGGCGCTGGAAGCTCTTCACCCACAGCTACATGGTCCTTCCGGGAGACGTGCTGGCCTACGACCTCGGGCACATCGCGGCGTTCTCTGCTCCCGAGCCCCCCGGCCCCTGGGTCGCCGAGGGGCCCGCCATCGGCTGGACGAGCGAGAGCAGCTTCTCGTCCGAAGGCGCGGTGGCCGTGGCCACGAACTTCGCCCAGATGAAGGACTGCATCGCGCTCACGGAGCCCGGAGCGTTGGTTCGCCCTGGGGGCGTGCTCGATCTGGCAGTGGGCTGCGTCTCGGGCCCCTCGTCCATTCGCATCGAGCTCCTCCGGAGCCTCGATCACGGCGCGAGCTGGCTGTACGCCGGGCGGCTGCTCTCGGCCGAGGACGCGAGCTGTTTCAACGGTCGGGTGAACGCTGCGGATCTGTTCTTCGCCGGCGGAGCGTCCCACCTGCTGGCCACGCCGGCGGGCCCGACCAGCCTTGGCATCGACGGCTATCGCGGGTGTCTGGTGTTCGACCTCGCCGGCGATGGCACGGACGTGGCGCGGGACGGCCAAGGCCGCCCCGTCGTGCAGCGCGTGCTGGACGCTCCAGGGCAACGCTTTATTGGAGCCTGCAGTGCGGCCGAGGGCGCCTCGGCGATGGGCTACGTGGCCAGTGAGCTCATCGCCGAGTCCCCGCCCCGGATCTTCCGCATGTTCCGCTCCGGGATCACGCCGCCGTGATCACTGCTTCACGTTGGTCGTGCCCTCGACCTGCACGATGTTGAACTCCACGCGGCGGTTGTTCTGGCGACCGTCCTCGGTGTCGTTCGTGTCGATGGGTTTGTCGGGACCGAAGCCGTTGGACGTCAGGCGACCCTTGTCGATGCCGCGGCTGGTGAGCCACTTCACCACGGACGCCGCGCGCCGCTTGCTGAGCCCGATGTTGTAGAAGCGAGCGCCTCGATTGTCCGTGTGGCCCTCCACACTCACCTTCTTGATCTCCGGGTGGCCCTTCAAGATGTCGAGAACCGCCGTGAGCACACCGTCGCTCTCCGGACGGATCGTGGCCTTGTTGGTGTCGAACTCGACGCGCTCCAAGATCTCGATCTTCTTGCCGACGACCTTGGCCTTGGGGCAGCCGTTCTTCTTCGGATCCGGGCTGGCCGGCCCGGCCTGATCCGGACATGCGTCCTCGGGATCGATGATGCCGTCGCCATCGGTGTCCTTGGGCGGCGGGCAGCCGTTCTTCGCCGGGTCGTCATTGGCGACGCCCTTCTCGTCCGGGCACGCGTCCTGGTCGTCGGTGATGCCGTCGCCGTCGCGATCGCCCGGCAGCGGGCAGCCGTTCTTGGCCGGGTCTTCGCTGGCGACGCCCTTCTCGTCGGGGCAGGCGTCCTTGTCGTCGACGATACCGTCCCCGTCCCGATCGTTCGGCGGCGGGCAGCCGTTGGTCTTCGGATCGTCGGTGCGAATGCCGGGCACGTCGGGACAGGCGTCGTCCTGATCCAGGATTCCGTCGTCGTCGCGATCCGGCGGCGGCGGGGGTGCCGTCTCCTCCTTCACCTTGGGGAAGTACTCGAGACTCGCCAGCACTCGCACCTTGGGCGAGCCGTAGCCACGGGTCAGACCCGGACCCGCGCCGAGACCAATGTGCCAATCGTCCGCCACGGTGTAGTGGCCACCGCCGATGAGCTCCACGGGCGTGGTCCGGCGATCGAAGATGCCATCGCCGCCGTCGCTCACCACCGTGGAGCCGGTGAGCTCGGGTCCCAGCAGCAGCTTGTCGTCGAGAACGCGAACGCCGAGCGCGGCCCCGAAGCCGAGCTCGCTACCGAACGGATCCCCGCCGAAATTGTCGTTCTGCGCGCGGTAGTTGAAGCTGGCACGAACGGCGTAGGCCATCGGCCCGACGTCTCCTGCGGCCATCAATCGGGGCACGATGCGCACCTTGCCGTCGCCGGTGAATGCGTCCTGGTTGCCCGTCGGCAGATGCACCTGCGCTCCGAACGCCAGCGAGAACGGGCTTCTGTACGTGCCGAGCAGGCGCAGGTCCGCCCCTAGCCGCAGATCGCCAATGCCGCCGCCGGTGTCGCTGGACACTGCCACACCGTTCACCGTGCCGCCGTCTCCGCTGTTGACGACGGACACGGGCAAGGAGGCGGCCAGGCGCAAGCGGTCGAACAGGTTCACGGCGCCGCCGACATGGGCGAACACCTGATGCTCCACCACGGCGGTGACCTCGTCCCCATTCTCGTCGTAGATGACCAGCGGCTTGTAGGCCCACTCGCCGACCACTCCGAGGGCCATGCGCCCGTTGCCACGCAGATCCAACGACTCGAGGGCGAACCAGTCGCTCCCCCGCTCGGATGGATCAAAGCGATCGAGCGCGAAGCCGCCCTTGGTCTGGGCCTGAGCAGAGAACGCGGACAGAGATGCGGCGAGCGCCAGCAAGGATGCGAGTGCCTTTTTCATTTCGACTCCTGAGGGGAACGGGGGCTGGGCGCCGGCTCAACGCCGGCGCCTCCGGGCGCCGAGCAGCGCGATGCCGACCAGTGCCAACAGCCATCCGGCGGTGTTGGAGCCCGAGCTCGGGGCGCTGCAGGAGCAGCCGCCACCCTCGAGCGCGACGCCAGACGGACTGCCGCCGGTGCCGCTACCCGCCGCACCGCCGCTACCCGCCGCACCGCCGCTACCCGCCGCACCGCCGCTGCCGGCGGCGCCCGCGGCGCCGCCAGTGCCGGTGGGTACGCACTGTCCGATGCTCTGGTCGGTGGAAGTGCACTCCTGACCGGTGGGACAGCCGCTGTCGGTGCCCACGCCTCGACAGCCGGGCACGCACTTCTTTTCGTCGCCGCAGACGAAGCCGCTGTTGGGACCGCTGCAGTCGGTGTCGGTGGCGCAGACGTCGTCCTTCGGATCGTTGGGATCGGTCTCACCCGAGTCCACCGCGCCGTTGTGGTTCGCGTCTTCTTCGCCGTCCGGCACGCTGCCCTTGTCCGTGTCGGCCGTCAGCACCCCGGTGGTGGTCGTCGGATCCGCGTCCGGCGTGCACTTGCCCGCGCTCGCGTCGGTTCCGGGGTCATTGCAGCCGCGACCCGCCTCGGTACCGTCGAACAGGCCGTCGCCGTCGCTGTCCTCATCGAGCGGATTGATCTTGCCGTCGCCGTCGTGGTCGTCACTCGGGTTGGGCTCGGCGCCATCCGGCAGGCCGTCGTCGTCGCTGTCCGCGTCGTTCGGGTTCGTTCCCAGCGTCGCTTCCAGAGCGTCGGAGAGCCCGTCCTTGTCGCTGTCGACCACGTTGCTGTCGTCCGCACCATGACCGCTGGTCGGGTCGGTCTCGCCGCTGTCCAGCGCGCCGTCGAGGTTGGCGTCCTCGGAGCCGTCCGTGACGCCGCCGCCATCGGTATCGGCCAAGAGCGGGCTGGTCGTGGTGGAGGGGTCGGCGTCCGCCTTGCAGTGACCGAGGCTCGCGTCCGTCGCCGGGTCATCGCAGTTCTTCCCGGTCTCGGTGCCGTCGAACAGCGCGTCGTTGTCGCTATCCACGTCCAACACGTTGATCAGGCCGTCGCCATCGGTGTCGTGGGAGGGGTTGTGCTCGCTACCGTCGAGCAGCCCATCGTCGTCACTGTCGGCGTCGTTCGGGTTGGAACCGAGGAACGTCTCCAGAGCGTCGGACAAGCCGTCCTTGTCGGTGTCCACCACGGAGCTGTCGTCGCCGTCGTGGGTCGCCGTCGGATCGGTCTCGCCGCTGTCGACCACGCCGTTCAGGTTTGCGTCCTCCGAGCCGTCACTCACGCCGCCGCCGTCGGTGTCCGCGTTCAGCGGATCCGTCGTGGTGGCGCCCTGGTCGCCATCGGGGATGCAGGCCTTGGCCTTGGGATCCGTGGCGGCGTTCGCGCAGTCCTTGCCGAGCTCGGTACCGTCGAACAAGCCGTCGTCGTCACTGTCGGGGTCGAGAGCGTTGATCAGGCCGTCGCCATCCGTGTCGGTGCCGGGGCTCGGCTCGTCGCCGTCGAGCACGCCGTCATCGTCACTATCGGCGTCGTTCGGATCGGTTCCGAGCTTCGCCTCCTCGTCGTCCGAGAGCCCGTCGTTGTCGGTGTCGACGCAACCGTCGTCGATGGTGCCGTTGCAGTCGTCGTCCTTGCCGTTGCCGCACACCTCGGCGCTCTGGGCGACGCAGCCGCAGACCTTGGTGCCCGCATCGCAGTTGGGCGTGAGGCCGTCGCAGTCCGAGTCGCTCAGGCATCCCACGCAGCTACCGGCGCCGGTGTCGCACACCGGCGTGGTACCGCTGCAGTCGTTGTTGCTGACGCAGCCCACACACACGCCCTGAGTCGTGTTGCACACCGGCGTAGTTCCGGTGCAGGCCGTGCTGTTGGTCGACGAGCACTGGCCGCAAGCGCCGGACGCTTGACACGCCGGCGTCGATCCGCCGCAGTCGGCGTCCGTGGCGCAGCCCTGGCAGGTCTTGGTCGTGGTGTTGCACACCGGCGTGGTGCCGCTGCAGTTCGCGTCCGTGAGGCACCCCACGCACACGCCGCCGCTCACGTCGCACACCGGAGTGGCGCCCGTGCAGGCCGTGCTGTTCGTCGCCGAGCACTGGCCGCAGGCACCCGACGGCTGACACGCCGGCGTGGCGCCGCCGCACTGTGAGTCAGCAGTGCAGCCCACGCAGGTCTTGGCCGCGTTGCACACCGGCGTCGTGCCACTGCAGTTCGCGCTCGTGAGGCACTGCACGCAGACGTTGGGGTTCGGCACCGTGTTGCACTTCGGGGTCGGCGCGCTGCACTGCGCGTCCGTTTGGCACTCGTCCACCACGATCGGCGTGGGGGGCGACCCTGGACCCGAGCCGTTGCCGTCCGTCGGCCAATTGTTGGCGGGCGCGCCCAACAGGCCGGACGCCTGGATGCTCGCCTGATTCTCGATGGTGCCGCTCGCGTTCGCGTCCACCGTCACCTGGAACTTCACGACGGTGGTCTCACCCACCGCCAGCGTGCCTCCTTGGGTCGCATTCGCTCCCACGCCCAAGCGCACGGTGACGGTCTTGCTACCGGCGTTGTACTCGGCCTGATCGTCCCCGGCCGCATCCGTCTTGGCGCCGGTGTTCGGCCCCGACACGATCTGGATGGTGCCCGGCTTGTACGTCACGCCCGCCGGAACCAGGTCCGCGAGCACGGTGTTCACCGCGGTGTCGTTGCCGCTGTTGACGACGTTGATGGTGTACTCGAGCGTGTCTCCCGGCAGAACCGAGCCGCCGTTCACGTCCGTGACGGTCTTCTCGGAACCGGTGAACTCCGGCTTGAAGGTCGAGATACTGGTGATGAAGCCACCCAGATAGTAGATGTCTCCGGAGCTGGTCGCCTGGATGTCGGCGCTGGTCTGCCCTGGGGTCACTCGATTCGTGATGTTCACGATGTCGAGGTCCATGCCGCCCATGCTCTGGGCCGTGCCCGTGAGCTGAGGCAGGTCCCCCACTACCGAGACGGGAGCGCCGAGAGACGAACGCGTCGAATTGAAGAAGTTGTCGATCGGGTTCTGCGCATCGGAGAGGCGGTCGGCACTGCCAAGCGGCGCCACGCCGAAACGAAGCGAGTCACCCACGAGCTGCGCGTCGCCCTCCCAGGTCACGACGCCCAAGCGAGCGTTGAAGCCCGCGTTCGGAACCAGAAACCCACTGAGGCTTCCACTCGCCGGATTGCCGTTGGTCACGGAGTCCAAGCCGTCGAAGATGGCGAGATTCCGTGGCGGCTCTGTCAAGTCTTCGTAGAAGACGACCAGCCACCAGCCGCCGATCAACCCGCTGTTGTTGGCATTGACGAAGGACGTGGTTCCGACGCCGCTGACGCGAAACGCCCCCGCCCCGTTGGTCTGCAGCAACGTGGTGACGTCCGCCGTGCTCTGGTAGGTGGTGCCCGAGGTGAACACCTGGTCCGCCACCAGGTTCTGGGTGAACGTGCCCGGCCGCTCGATGGTCACGGTGTTGTCACCGCCGGCCTGGACGCCAGCCCAGTACAGACGCGCATAGTTGACCGTGGCGCCCGCGGGCAGCACCAACATCGCCGTGCTGCGCGCCGTCGCCGGGGTGATTGACGTATTGGCTTGGACCTGTCCCGCTGCGGGGTCATCGCTACGCCAGTGGAGGTCCGGCGATGTGTCGTTCACGTTGTTCCCACAGGCGCCCACGGTGCCCACCACCGGGGCTGGAGTGCCTGCGGCGCACTCGAATCCGAGGGTGTTCCCCACCAGAGCAAAGTCACCCTTCAAATCCACCTGTTTGCGCAGCGTAGGTGCTGCGCTGGCAGTGGACGCCAGCAGAGTGATGACGATGGAAGAACCCAGTAGTGTCGATCGATTGCGCAAACCCATGGCTTCTCGTTCCTCGAGCAAGGACCCCGGTCCGCCTCAGCGAACCTCGTGCCAACCCGCGGCCCGGCTGAAGCCGGGCCAGCTTCCGATACTTCTCCCAAACGCCGTCGTCGTCTACAGCCTTCGACTGTAGCCTTCAGACGACAGTCACTGGATGAGCTGGAGCTCGATCCGTCGGTTCTTCTGCTTGCCTGCAGGCGTGTCGTTGTCGGCCACCGGCTCGTCCGGCCCGGCGCCCCGAGTCTCGATGCGGGAGGCGTCCACACCTTTGCCTACCAGGTAGGTCTTCACCGAGTCGGCGCGAGCTTGCGACAGCTTCACGTTGTTCTCGCGGTCGCCATCGCCATCCGTGTGCCCGGTGATGCGTACCCGGAGCTTCTTGTACTCGAGCAGCACCTTGGCGGCG